>JAPPKM010000031.1 GCA_028874315.1 Chloroflexota bacterium | reverse complement strand
GCAGCAGCCGCTCGTTCAGCTCGTCCAGCGTGAACCGCTCCCGCAGCCACTCCTCATACCGAGCCAGCGTGTGCGGGCAGTAACAGGGCAGCCCGTCCGTCTGCCGGCTGAACGCCGACGAGATCGCAATCCCGTCCCACAACCCCCAGATCAGCAGGCTCGGCCGATCCCGGTAGCGCGTCACCACGTGCTCGATCAGCGCCCCGCCGAACTGGCGCCACAGCGGATGGTCGTAGCAGTGAATCTGCGACCCCTGCGGCATTGCCGCGCTCGCCACCGGCGTCGCGGCCCGCCCCTGCTGGTTCACCACCCGCATGTCGGGGAAGTCCCGCGTCATCCACTCCGGGCCCGCCCCGTGCGTGGCCAGCGCCATGTCCAGCCATATATACAGGTCGTGCTTCTCGGCCAGGTCGAACAGCCGGTCGAACTCGTCCAGCTCGTAGTGCCCCGGCCGCGGCTCCATCCAGTTCCACATCGTGAAACTGCGCACGATCCGAAACCCGCCCGCCCGGATCCGCGCCAGGTCCTCGTCCCACACCTCCGGCTTCGGCGTCGGCGCCCGGTAGTACTCCACCCCCACCGGAAACGGAACCCCGGGAATCCCAAAACCCTCGTCAGCAGCCATCAGACGACCCGCTTCCGCCCGATCGGGCACCGCTACAGCGTCTGCGACGACTTGAAGCGGCCCGCTCCGTCCTTCTCGGCGCCGGGGAAGTCGTAGCCGCCGGGCTTGCGCTTCTCCGGCTCGCCGCAAGCGGCCAGCGTGGCAGCGGCGCCGGCGGAGGCAGCCAGCAGCACCACCAGCCGGCGACGGGAGAGCCGGCCGTCATGAACGGAGGAGCCTTTGCGCCGGTCGGGTGCCGTCATCGTTCCCCTCCTGTGCGAGTGCCAGGCATAAAGCTCGGCGTTCGCTGCATGCGCATCCCAGCCTTCCTAGGCCCGGGCGGCCACCCAACCGGGCGTATCGTCGCTGTACAGGTTACGCCGCTCGCTGTCGCGCTTCTATGCCGTTGCTTTCCGGACGAGGACTTCGCGACACTCCAAAAGGCCTGCAAGTCCAATCTGAGCGGCGACTTCACCCCAGTCCGCACACGCAAACGACGTCCTATCCGCCGCGGGCCGCTATCCTTCCAACCTAGAGATCCCGCTGCAGGAAGTTCTAAGCATGCTGCGCGTCGGAATCGTCGGACTCGGCGGCATTTCCAGGTCTCATGGCGACGCCATCGAGACTCTCTCCAACGTCGAAATCGTCGCCGCCGCCGACCTCCTCGAAGCGCCCCGCCAGGCCTTCTGCGACCGCTACGAAGTCCCCCGCGCCTACCCCAATCACACCGAGTTGCTGAAGGACGAGGAGGTCGAAGCCGTCGCCGTCACCCTCGGCCACCAGCTTCACCACCGTCTCACCGTGGATGCGCTCAACGCCGGCAAGCACGTCCTCGTCGAAAAGCCCATGGCTCTCTCCCTTGAGCAGTGTGACGACATGATCGAGGCCGCCCGGCGCAATAACGTCAAGCTCATGATCGGCCTCACGCAGCACTTCCTTGGCCCAAACATGAAGGCCAAGGAGATTCTCGACTCCGGCGAGCTTGGTCCCCTCATCACCGCCGTCTGCTACTCGGTCAAGAACTGGGGCTACGCCAGGCGCCGGCCCCAATACCGCAGCCGCTTCCACGGGGGCGGCTACTGGATGACCAACGGCGTCCACATGGTCGACCGGCTCACCTGGCTCGTCGGATCCCAGGCCGCCCGCGTCAAGGCCCGCATCGGGACCAAGAGCCACTATCAGGCCGGCGACGACTACGGCGTTGCCTTCGTCGACTACAAGAACGGCGTCCCCGGCATAGCCATTGCCATCGGCTACCGCGATGGCGCTCCGAACTACCAGTCCGAGATCATCTGCACCAACGGCGGCGTCCGCTTCAGCGGCTCGGGCGACCGGCACGTCGCCATCGGCCGGGGCAATGAATGGACCCGCGTCCCCTTCGAGGACCCGCCCGCCGGCATGACCGAGGAGTGGCGCGCCTTCGCCCGCTGTATCGAGGAAGACCTCGAACCGCCAACCTCGGGCGAGTGGGGCCGCCACATCATGGAGATCCTCTTCGCCGCCGAACGCTCATCCATCAGCGGCCAGCAAGTCACCCTCGCCGGCGGAACCGAGCACAACGTCCAGACCACCGGCCAGGTCGTCTCGCCAGACCACGGCTGGGTCTAAGATACGCACACCGCCCGTTGGCGCAGCCGCTGCGTATGCGTAGAGGAGTTCGGGAATGAAGACGCTAGATCAGCAGACCGCGTCCGCTGCCCGTCAACATGCCGCCACCTCTCGGCTTCCCCGCCGCCTCGTCCTACTCCTCGCCGCCTCCGTAGGTGCCGTCGCCGTGCTGGCAGGCTGCGGCGAGCAGAAACTCACCCGCGACAACTACGACTTCCCCGGCGCCAGGAAGGACAGCACGGGCAACTACCAGATGCGCAACGCCCAATAGCGCCCTCGCCTGGCGCTGAACTGAAGCCGGCGGCCCCAATGCCAACGCAGCCCCAGTGTGGGGCTTGTAAATTAGGGGGTGAACCCACCGCCGGACGCACCGACGCCCACCCGCACGAGAGACTAGAAATGAACGACTTGGCTCCCCGCCATGAATCTGCCCGCCGCTCCACCGGCCAGCTCTCCCGCCGCCGTCTGGGCCTCCTCCTCGCCGCGTCCGGGGGTGTTCTTGCCGCCCTGGCCGCTTGCGGCGAGGAAGAGAAGCTCACCCGCGACAAATACAACTTCCCCGGCGCCGAAAAAGACGCCAGCGGCAACTACAAGATGCAGACCTTCCGCTAGACCCGGGCAGCCCAGGAACACACAACGCCCAATCACGTCCCGCCCTCGCGGACTTTCGTTGGCCGTAAATCGAGGTGCCGTGCCGGACTGGATCCGTGTTGGCCGCTCGGATGCTCCGGGGACAGCGGCGTCGGTCCAACAGCCGGAGTTCGATCAACCCGCGGAGCTGGTGTCCGGTTTCAGATGCTCGTCGAACCAAGCAATGGTTCGGTCGAGCACATCGCGCAGATTCGGTTCCGACCAACTACCGGGCCAGTGGTCTTCGCCCTTGTAGTTCCGGAGTTCGACACGCTGGCCGAGTCGCCGCAAGGCGCTGAAGGCTTCGCTCGCTTGCGCGAAAGCGCCGGTGTCATCGTCGCCACTGAACATCAGCAGCGGTGTCGTGACGCGGTCCAGGTAGAACAGCGATGAGTTCTCAATGTACGCGTCGCGGTTCTCCCAGAGGCTTCCCCCCAGTCGTGCCTGGCCGCTCTCGCACCATCCAATCCAGGTGGTATCGCCAGCATCGCTCAGGGCCCCGTAGAAGCTGGTGAGATTGACGGTCCCCGCACTGGAAACGGCAGCCGAGAACATCTCGGTCTGGCTGATGAGCGACAACACGCTGTAGCCGCCATAGCTATGGCCTAGGACGCCGATTCGTTCTGGATCGGCGAATCCCAACTCGACGACCCGATCGACGGCCGGCACGACACTGCGCGGAATGCCGCGGCGCGGGTTGCGAGGTCCTAGGTGAATGTCGGGCAACAGCACGGCATAACCGAGCGATGCATAGAGACAAGCATCGGCCAGGCACAGACAGGGCCGCAATCCAAAGCTGTGGATCCGCTGTGAGCCCACGATCCCGCCGTAGACGATCACGATCATCGGCACCCGGTTGCCTACGACGTAGTCGGGTGGCAGCAATAGGGACGCCTGACGCTGATCGCCGTCGGCGTCGAGGAATTCGACCAAACGCGTCGAACCGAATGAGTGGTCTTGCAAGCTCGGGTTGATCGTGGCCTGACGACTGACGTCAGCAGTCGTCAGGTCAAGCTGCCAGACCTCCGGCGGATGCTCGGCCGCCTCCAACTGCAAATAGGCCATCTGGCTGCGCCAGTCGACCGCCAGGCCAAGCGTTTCTCCGCGAGCGACGTAGCGCTTGTGCAGCACCGTGGGCGGTGTGCTGCTGCCGTCTGAGCCGTCGATGGACACCAATTCGAGCGCCTGCGAGGTCGTATCGCGAAGCAGGAGCGGCAAGCTGCCATCGGCCTGAATACGCATCACCTGGTCGTCGGGTGGCTGAATCCAGCTCGTCAGAGACTTCGCCTCATCTAGGTCGATCTTGCGAGCGCCCGACCCATCGGTGCGAACGCTCCACACCCCATCCGTCACCAGGCAAAAGACCTGATCGCCTGTGGCGCTCCAGCGCGGGTGCCCGAAGGCCTGGCGCAGGTCGTCACCGATGTCAGATGACAGGAAGTGCGGTTGCCGCCGGCCTTCGGCATCTGCGACGAATAGACGGCCGGGCGGACGCTGACCTGCGGCATGCGGCTGGTCTGCGGTCGTAAATGCGATCCTCTCGCCGTCGGGCGACCAGCTGAAGCTCTGGCCGTAATTGAAGACAACGCCCTGAGCAACGGCTCGAGGTTCGGCGCCATTCAGCGGTACAACCATCAGGTCGCTGATGAACTGCTGCCGAGCCGCGTCCTCCTCGACGATTACCGGGACGGCAACCGAGGTCCCGTCGGGCGACATGCGCCAGCCACCGATGATGTTCCAGTTCTCGGCGAGTCTGTGCACCTCGTGTGTCCGGATGTCGACGGTCCCGAAGTCGCAGCCGTAGACGGCGGCGATCATCCAAACGGGAGTCGCGTCGTCACGCCGGACACCGGGATCGTGCGCGAACACCACGATGCCTGACGAGCTGGCTTCGGCAGCGGTGTCCTGCCTGTCGCTGAGGAACGCCTCATCGGCTGGCCAAAGCTTTGCGACAACCAGTCGACTGTCAGGCGTCCACACCGGAAGCTCAAAGCCAAAGTACGGCCGAACGAGTGCGTTCCGTATAAGCCGAACTCGGCGATCAGCGAGATGCAGGATGCCCAGGCAAGCAGGGCCGCCCATCACGACATAGGCCGCCAACATTGAGCCGTCGGGCGACCACTGGCCGCCCCAGGAAACCTCGGCGTCAGGAAACGGCTGCCACTGCGAGCCGTCTGAGGTATCGATCACTGTTATCTCGCTGCCGAGGACGGTCGCTGGAACGTTACGGGTGTCGAATTGCCCTGGAGTGCCAGGTTCGCGGCTTGCAAGGGCAGGCGCGACCGTCAGGGCAAGGAAGCGGCCGTCGGGTGAGAGGCGACGCGGGACGCTCTCCGTCGGGTACCGAATCCGAAGCAGATCGTCGATCGAGAGGTGTCGCGACACGTCCGTCTCCTTTAGCTCGGACTGTCTCGGCAGCTTAGCGAAGCACCGCCAGATCTAGGCCAAACCCTCCGATCGGTTGGTCGCATGAGGCCGCGCGTGTCGGATAGCCGGCTCGCCCTCGGCCGCGCCGCGGAAACTGGGCAAGGCGCTGTCGCGGGTCCCGGTGGAGTTGGGGTCACCGTGCCGGTCAGCGCTTGGCTGCGTAGGTCCAGTGGCCTGGGCTGTCATGCACGAAAGCACTCCCCACCGGCGGGATGCATCGGGCGGCTTGCCGCGAGTCAGAGCACTCAGACCCTTCCAATCCTGGGCAGCGTGAACCGCGCGGAGACCCGATACCTCGTACATTGGTCGCTAACCGAGGTTGTGTGGATGTCGCAGGGTCAGGGACCGGGAGGTGCAGAGGCACAAGATGGCCCGCATCAGGGACTGCTGCGACTTCGACGCCGTCGTCATCGGCGCCGGCTTCTCCGGTCTGGGCATGCTCCGGCGCCTCCGCGACGTCATGGGCCTGTCTGTCCAGGTCTACGAAACCGGCAGCGGCGTCGGCGGCACCTGGTACTGGAACCGCTACCCCGGCGCCCGTTGCGACTCCGAGAGCTACATCTACTGTTTCTCGTTTTCCAAGGAGCTGCTCCAGGACTGGACCTGGAGCGGCAAATACCCCGAACAGCCCGAGATCCTCTCCTACCTTGAGCACGTCGCCGACCGCTTCCACCTCCGCCGCAACATCCAGTTCGACACCCGCGTCACCACCGCCACATTCCACGAAGAAACCAACCTCTGGGAAATCTCCACCGATAAGGGCGACCGCGTCACGGCCCGGTACCTCATCACTGCCATCGGCTGCATCTCCACCAGCAACGTCCCGCCGATCGAGGGTCTGGACTCCTTCCAGGGCGACTGGTACCACACCGGCGCCTGGCCCCACGATCCCGTCGACTTCTCCGGCAAACGCGTAGGCGTCATCGGCACCGGCTCCAGCGGCGTCCAGTCCATCCCCGTCATCGCCAGACAGGCCAAAAGCCTCACCGTCTTCCAGCGCACGCCCCAATTCACCGTCCCCGCCCGCCACCGCGCCGCCGACCGCCGGTTCATCGAGGAAGAAGTCAAGCCCAACTACGAGGAAATCCTCGAGAAGGCCCGCTGGAGCCAGGGCGGCGGCGGGCGCGAACCCATCGAGCAATCCGCCCTCGACGTCACCGAAGCTGAGCGCAATCGGATCTACGAGCAGCAGTGGGACAAGGGCGGCTACGAATTCAGCGGCGGCTCATTCGCCGACCTCATGACTAACCGGGCCGCCAACGACACCGCCGCCGACTTCATCCGCAACAAGATCCGTCAGATCGTCAAAGACCCGGAGACCTGCCGGAAGCTCCTCCCCCACGACCACCCGTTCGGCGCCAAGCGCGGCCTGCTCGACACCGGCTACTACGCCACCTACAACCGCGACAACGTCCACCTGGTCGACATTCGCCACACCCCCATCCGGCGGATTACGCCCACCGGCATCCGCACCTCCGAGGAGGACTTCCAGCTCGACGTCATCGTCTTCGCCACCGGCTTCGACGCCATGACCGGCACCTTCTTCAAGATCGACATCCGCGGCCGCAACGGCCTGGCGCTACGCCGGAAATGGTCGGAAGGACCAAAGACCTACCTCGGCCTCCAGGTCGCCGGCTTCCCCAACATGTTCATGATCACCGGCCCCGGCAGCCCCTCCGTCCTCAGCAACATGCCCGTCAGCATCGAGCAACACATCGACTTCATTGCCGACTTCATCACCTGGATGCGCGAGCGGGATGTGCAGACCGCCGAAGCCGACCCCCAGGCCGAGGAGCAATGGGTCGCCCACGTCAACGAAGTCGCCAACACCACCCTCTACGTCCACGCCAACTCCTGGTACCTCGGCGCCAACATCCCCGGCAAACCCCGCGTCTTCATGCCCTACCCCGGCGGCGTCGGCCCCTACCGCCAAAAATGCGACGAAGTAGCAGACAACGGCTACCTGGGCTTCATCGTCAACTAGCCATCAACCAACCGGCAATCCCCGCCTGACCAAAGCCGCGTCAGCCTCTGCCCAGATCGGAACCACGGATGACACCTGTACGACGCGGTCGCCTTCGGCTGCCGTCTGAACTCGTGTGCCCGGCGCCGCCCTCAACGCTTCACTCTCGTCAAGCCCCTGTCAGAACGACGGCGCCATCGCCTGAGGTTGTCGTCTGTGAATGGAGAAACTAGGGTGATGGACCAGCCGCGGAGGAAATGATGACCAAGGAACGCACACGCCCGAAGCCTGACGGTGCCGTGACCGACGGCTCGGATCAAAACCGTTCCGCAGCGATCCTAAGCGCGTCTGGTCATGTGGAACAGACTTCCGTCTGCGAGGAGTCTCAGGCGATCATCAAGGAAGTCTCGGTTCGGCGACGTAAAGCAATAGAGATCTTGGCCAATCGCTGACGCCCACTACCGGGTCACCTGGCCGACGCTGTGTGCGCCCCTGACGAAGCGCTACTGGCAGGCGGCGCACCGGGAATCCTCAGCCGCCCAGCCGTCGAGTCTGCGATAGCCCGGCCCTAGCACGACTACCAGCCGCGCATCAACCAGAGAGCGGCCGCTCTGGCTCACGGCATCGTGACCAATCACGGCTTTGTAGACGGCAACAAGCGCACCGCCGTCTACTTGGTTGAGTTACTGGCTGTCAGAAGCGGTTATCGGTTGGCGATGGATGATTTGGCTCTGGCCGATGTCGTGACGGCTGTGGCCCGTGGAGAATTCGGATACGACCAACTTGCTGCGTGGTTCAAAGAACGATTGAAGCCCGTCGAAAGTTGACTAGCCGACCAGCCGCCGTCCGGCCAACAATCGGTCCCAAAAACTAGACTGCCTCTCGTGGTAGTCGGCACGCCGTCGCCCCCGAACCCCACCTACGGATACACCGGCTCACGCACATACGGCCGCGGTCCCTCATACGTCGACAAATGCTCAACCCCCCACGCCTGGCACGCCTCCAGCGCCTCCTCCGGCGTCTGCTCGCCTGTCCAGCCCTTCCGCGCGAGCTCCCGGTGCCTGTTATACCACTCCCGCCACGTACTGAACGGAAAGAGACTTCGGTTATCGGGCCGGTCCGCGTAATACTTCAGCCACTTCATGCCTTGCGGCGGCGGAGCCAGCGACTCCGGCGCCGCAAGAGCGGCCTTATGCACCGGCATGTGCCCACGCTCGATTCCAACCCGTCGCTGATACTCTTCGCCGGCCAGATACACCGCCAACGCCATCGACTCCTCTCGTACATCGCGGCTCGATGCTGCGTGCGTAACGAGGTTCGAGCGACCGGACCAGCCGTGTGCGGCTGGAGCGCCGCCTGGCGCGGCTACGGCCGGCAGCAGGGCCCACTCGAATTCGCTTTTGATTCGAGCCAATCCGTAGCCCGTCAAGGCCGCCCGGGCGGACGGAAAGATACCGATGACTCCGGCGTAGAATGTATCGGCGTGGGAATCGTAATGCACCCTGACCTGCTCGAGTCTCGGTGACGTCTTTTGCACATGAATCTTGTTGATTAGGTACTCCCACGCCCTCAAAGCTTGGGGCTGGTCGAACATGGTTTGGGTTAATCCGTCGTCGAACGGCTTTATCAGCCCTGCGGAATACATCTGTGGCATGTACTGGTACACGTAGTCGTCGCGCGCCAAGGTACCAAACGTCCCGGTCTCGGGGTCGGTTATCTCCGCGTCCCACTCGGTCCAGTCGTCCCAGGTCCAGGAGTCTTCGCAGCTAGGCAAGGTCACGCCGACACTCTCCGCCAATGATGCATTGGCAACGAATCCGCTTATGGCCATTTGAAACGGCATCCCGAACTGGGGCCCTTCCATCAACGAAGGCTGTGGAAACGAGTGTTCCACGTTGTTATACGTGTACGAGTCCGGAACAAAATAGTAGTCCTCCTTGACGACCAACATCTTCGGCAGCAATTCAGTGACTTCCGTAAATACTTCCTTAGCATGAAGATCTAGAAAGCGATCGAGTCCAAACAGCATCAAGTCGAGAGCCCACTTGAACTCGTCAAGAGCATCTAAGGTCTCACTTAGATATCGGAAATCTGACGGATGAATCCTTATGTGAACATTCGGTTCTCTCAATTCGAATCGCTCCAGCCCCCACTGCAAGGCTCTCCCACGAGCTCCAGAGATGTGGTCCGTCATATACTCAACTGCGACGAGTTGCCGAAAAGGCGTCGGCTGCGGCCTCACCGTGGCTGACCTAATTGTGTCCTGCTTCTCGATCGGAACCTCCACGATCCGCTCGACTTCTACGGTGACCACTTTCTCTACGACGCGCTCGACTTCCCGTGTGACCACCTTTTCGACGATCCGCTCCACCTCCACCGTGACGATCTTCTGGACGACCTGCGTGTCGCCACACGCCGCCAGCGCAGCCGCCCCCGTCGCACCCAGCCCCAGCGCCGCCGCCAACCCAAGCACCCGCCGCCGCGTCATCCGACTATCCGACGTCATCGCCCCATCGTTCCCGTTACCGCCGTCTCGCCTACCGGCTAACCCCACCCCCACCTACGGATACACCGGCTCACGCACATACGGCCGTGGCCCCTCGTACGTGGACAAATGCTCAACCCCCCGCGCCTGGCACGCCTCCAGCGCCTCCGCTGGCGTCTGCTCACCCGTCCAGCCCTTGCGCGCCAGCTCCCGGTGCTTGTCATACCACTCTCGCCAGGTGCTGAACGGAAAGAGACTCCGGTTATCGGGCCGGTCCGCGTAATACTTCAGCCATTTCATCCCGTGCGGCGGCGGCGCCAGCGACTCCGGCGCGCCAAGAGCGGCCTTATGCACCGGCATATGCCCACGCTCGATACCAACCCGTCGCTGGTATTCCTCGCTCGCCAGGAACACCGCCAGGGCCATCGACTCTTCCTTCACACCACCACGATGAGCCGCGCGTGTCACGAGGTGCGGCTGATCAAACCAGGAGTGTGCGGCCGGCGCGCCGCCTGGCGCCGTCACTGCCGGCAGCAACGTCCACTCGAACCTATCCTTGATTCGCGGAATCCAATACCCCGTGGAGTACACCCGACCGGATGGATAGAGTCCAATGTTCCCTGCGTCGAACGGATTGCCATACTCCCCGGCGACTTCCTTGATCTGGTCTAGCGGCGGCGCTGTCTTGTGTGCGTGAATCTTACTGATCAGGTACTCCCACGCTCGGAGAGCCTGGGGCTGATCAAACATCGTCTTTGTCAGGCCGTCGTTGAACGGCTTCTTCAGCCCGGTGGAATACATCTGGGGCATATATTGGAAGTAGAAGTCATCACGCGCCCAGGTTCCGAAAGTTTCGATCTCCGGGTCGGTCATTCTCAGATCCCACTCGGTCCAGTCGTCCCAGGTCCATGAGTCCTCGCAGCTCGGCAAGCGCACGCCGGCGTTTTCTGCCAGAGAGGCGTTGGCGACGAATCCGCTGATACCAATCTGGAAGGGCATGCCGAATTGCGGCCCTTCCATCAATCCAGGCTGCGGAAGCGAGTGGTCAACGTTGTTATATGTGTACGTGTCTGGGATGAAGTAGTAGTCCTCTTTTGTGACGCCCATTTTTGGAAGTAAATTGGTAACGTCCGTGAACACCTCCTTTGCATGAAACTCCAGGAAAGTTGACTGCTCAAGAAGAACTAAGTGGTCCTCCGTACCCGCCTCAAATTGAACAAGCTGGCGCTCCGTCAGATCATTGCCGGCGACATGGACCTTCACTTCGATGGCCGGTTGTCTCCTTTCAAACTGCTCCAGTCCCCAAAGTAAGGCGCCGCCCCGCGGACCAGAAGAATGATCCGTCATATATTCGACTTCGACGTGCTGCCGAAATGGCGTCGGCTGTGGCCTCACCGTGGGCGTCTTCTGCGCATCAGCATGCTCAACCGGCACCCTTACGATCCGCTCGACTTCCACGGTGACCACTTTCTCGACAACGCGCTCAAATTCCCGCGTAACCACCTTCTCGACGATCCGCTCCACCTCAACCGTCACAATCTTCTCCACGATCTGCGTTTCACCACACGCCGCCAGCGCCGCCGCCCCCGCAGCTCCAAGCCCCAGCCCGCCCGCCAACCCAAGCACCCCGCGCCGCGTCATCCGCCCATTCGACGCCATCGCTCCATCCTTCCCGTTACCACGCTCTCGCCCAACCGGCTAACCCCACCCCCACCTACGGATACACCGGCTCACGCACGTACGGCCGCGGCCCCTCGTACGTGGACAGATGCTCAACCCCCCACGCCTGGCACGCCTCCAGCGCCTCCGCCGGCGTCTGCTCGCCCGTCCAACCCTTCCCGGCGAGCTCCCGGTGCTTGACATACCACTCCCGCCACGTGCTGAACGGAAAGAGACTGCGGTTATCGGGCCGATCCGCGTAGTACTTCAACCACTTCATCCCGTGCGGCGGCGGCGCCAGCGACTCGGGTGCCCCAATCGCGGCCTTGTGCACCGGCATATACCCACGCTCGATTCCAACCCGTCGCTGGTACTCCTCGCTCGCCAGGAACACCGCCAGCGCCAGGGTTTCTTCAACCACCCCATCACGCAAAGCTGCGCGTGTCACAAGGTTTGGCTGATCAAACCAGGAGTGTGCGGCCGGCGCGCCGCCTGGCGCGGTCACGGCCGGCAACAGGGTCCATTCAAAGCTGTCCTTGATGCGATCCAAGCCGTACCCCGTCGTAGACGCCCGGCCGGACGGCCAGATACCAGCGACGCCGGCGGCGAACGGGTTCGTGTACGAGTCGTAAAACGCCTTGACCTGCTCAGGTCGCGGTGCCGTCTTGTGCACGTGGATCTTGTTAATCAGATACTCCCACGCCTTCAATGCTTGGGGCTGATCGAACTTGGTCTTGGTCAGGGCGTCGTCGAACGGCTTCTTCAACCCGGTGGAGTACATCTGCGGCATATATTGGAAGTAGAAGTCATTGCGCGCCCAGGTTCCGAATGTTCCGGTCTCGGGGTCAGTCATACTCAAGTCCCACTCGGTCCAGTCGTCCCAGGTCCAGGAGTCCTCGCAGCTTGGCAAGCGCACGCCGGCCTTTTCTGCCAGGGAGGCGTTGGCGACGAATCCGCTGATGCCCATCTGAAACGGCATCCCGAACTGAGGCCCTTCCATGACTCTGGGCTGCGGAAGCGAATGGTCGACATTGTTATACGTATGGGTATCTGGAACGAAATAATAGTCGTCCTTCACGACCCCCGTCTTTTGCGCTAAGGCGGTCACGTCTGCGAATACCTCCTCAGAGTAAAATCGCAGGAGTCCGGCCTCCTCCATGAGAATTAAGTGACTCTCTGTCCCTGCCTCAAATTGGATTTCAAGTTGCTCATGTAGGATATCGCCAGGGTCATAGGGTATGAACCCCAAATCAATTGCCGGCTGTCGCGCTTCAAACTGCTGCAATCCCCACTGCAAGGCGCGCCCTCGAGGTCCATAAGTGTGGTCCGTCAAATAATCGACTCTGACGTGCTGCCGAAATGGCGTCGGCTGCGGCCTCACCGTGGGCGACTTCTGTGCGTCAGGCTCTTCGACCGGAACCTTCACGATCCGCTCGACTTCTACCGTGACCACTTTCTCGACAACGCGCTCGACTTCCCGCGTGACCACCTTCTCGACGATCCGTTCCACCTCCACCGTGACGATCTTCTCCACAACCTGCGTATCACCACACGCCGCCAGCGCTGTTGCACCCAGCCCCAGCCCGCTCGCCAACCCAAGTACCCGCCGGCGCGTCATTCGCCTATCCGACCTCATCGCCCCATCCCTTCCATCGCGACCGTCACGCCGACACCCCGCAGCCTCAACTCGATCTTCCGTCCCGGTGCCGATCAGTTCGGCGGACGATGCACTCCCGGTTCGCCGGCCAGCGTCCTGCCGCCATCCGGCAAGTTTTCCACGCACGAGGGCACGGCAAACAGCCGCCGAACCGAGCGGACCCCTCGCAGGCATCTCCATCACGGCCCAAGACTCATTCCCGAACGGACACAAACAGCATTCACACTCCGCTCTGCTGGAGCCCTCTGAGAGTTAATACGCAGAGCCGCGCCAAACCGTTCCTTCAAATCCCAACGAGTCTGAGCAAGGAGTCCCGACAGCGGATTCAGGAACCCTGGCGCTCGATCTACATTCCTTCGGTGCCGGTTGTCTGAATACCCCCAGACTAAAATGAGACTGCCCGCGTTCCAGCCCATCGAGTGGATTGCAGCCCGCTGGAATGGAACGGGCACGTCTTTCGCGACTCGCGCGCCAACCGACTCGACTGCCCACTTCCCGCCAGCCGTCTCCTCGCCCGTTATAAAGTAGAACCATCAACCGCCGGCCAACCGCGCGGACGCCCACCCGGTCCCCATCCCACGACCGAACCACCGTCCCGCCGCACTGACCCGCGGCCACCCGGGCGGCGGAGGCATCGCTGTGACCCAGCATCACCCAACTAAATCCCCCCCCCCCCCCCCCGGCCCCCCCCCCCCAACCCCCCCCCCCCCCCCGCCCCACGCCCGCCAAAACCCC
>JAPPKM010000124.1 GCA_028874315.1 Chloroflexota bacterium | reverse complement strand
AGCATCGGGACCGCGTCCCGGAGTTTTACGCGCTGGGATTGGGCGACCCGATGGCCATTTCTGCCATGCACGGCACGGCAACGGGCGACCTATTGGACGCCATCGCCGAGCGCCTGCCCGGTTCGGAGTACCGCGCGGTGGCCGACACGCGTCCACGGATTGCCATTGTGGGACGACCGAATGTTGGCAAATCATCGTTGCTGAACGCGCTGCTGGGCGAGGCGCGCGCGCTGGTGCACGACGCGCCGGGGACAACGCGCGACAGCGTGGACACGCTGGTGGAATGGGAGGGCAACGAGGTTTGGCTGGTGGACACCGCCGGCATCCGCCGCCGCGGACACATCGAGCGTGGCATTGAGCAGCACAGCGTGCTGCGGGCCATGCGCTCGATGCAGCACGCCGACGTGGGGGTTGTGGTGATCGACGCGTTCGAAGGCCCCACCCAGCAGGATGCCCACGTTGCGGGATTTGTACTTGATGCCGGCAAGGGCGTGACGGTGGCGGCGAACAAGTGGGACCTTGTCCAGGGCAAGGAAGAGGTGGCACGCGTGGAGCACCACCTGGAGCGAATTTTCCACTTCTTGCCGCAGAGTCCGTTGGCTCGAATCTCGGCTATGACGGGACGCAACCTGGATCACGTGCTGCCGATGGCGCTGGAGATACACCGGATTCGGCAGCAGCGCATCCCAACATCGCGCCTTAACGCGTTCCTGAGGGCGTGGGTCGGGAGGCGTGACTTACCTTCGCGACGCGGCCGCTCCGGGCGGTTCAAGTACGCGACGCAGACCGGGACCGCGCCGCCGGAGTTTGTGCTGTTTTTCTCGAATCCCGAACACGTGCATCGGAGTTACGTGCGTTACCTGGAGAACGGTTTGCGGCAGGAGTTCGGATTTGACGGGACGCCAATGCGCCTGAGTTTGCGGTCGTCCTGAGGTGCGCTGTTCTGGTTTGACAGCGGAGCGGGCCGGGCCGAAGCTGGCGGAATAATCGTCGGGTTGTGGGGCGCTCCCGGTGACGACGATCCAAGCCGTACAGGTCATCGGCCTTTTGGTCGGTGCGTATCTGTTGGGCGCGGTGCCGATGGGCTGGCTGGTGTGCCGGATCGGATTCGGCATCAACATTCTCGAGCACGGCAGCCAGCGCTCCGGCGCGACCAACGTGTACCGAACCGTGGGTCGAGGCGCAGCGGTACTCGTATTTGTGGGCGACATGCTGAAGGGATTCGTGCCGACGCTGGTCGCTCGACTGCTGGTTGGAGACCTGGAGCTTGTCCCGCTTCTCGTGGCGGTGTTAACAGCCGTCGGCCACAACTGGTCGGTTTTCATAGGCCTACGCGGCGGCCGCGGGGTAGCGACAAGCTCGGGAGCCGTGATCGCGCTGGCGCCGCTGGCGGCCCTGGTGGGATTTCCGGTTGGCCTGGCCACTGTTGCGATTGGACGTTACGTCTCGTTGGGCTCGCTGGTCGGCGCCCTGGGATTCCTGGTAGGCGCAATCGTGTTTTATGCGCTGGGCCTTGGCGTGACCGGTTTCCACGTGACGCTGGTCGCGATTTTCGTGGTATTTCTGATTTCGCAGCACCTGGACAATCTGCAGCGCCTGTTCGCGGGAACGGAGCGCCGACTCGCGCCGTGGCCGGAGCTGATTGGCAGCCGCGGCTCAAGCGACCAGGGCAGGGACTGACCCAGCTCCGTCGATGGGGGCCCGTCGCGGCCGGCGCGCCGACCCAATGGCTATCGCCCTGCGGTTTCTGGCGTCTCGCTCCCGTTCCGAAGCTGAAGTGCGCCAGCGACTGACGTCACGCGGAGTCGATGCCCACGACACAGAGCAGGTACTGGCGCGGCTTGGGGAACTTGGCTATGTCGACGATGCCGACTTTGCCGCGACGGTGATCCGGGCACGGACCAAGGGCCGGGCGCGTGGGCGGCGCCTGGTGGCGGGAGAATTGCGGGCAAAGGGCGTCAGCGAGGAGCTGGCCGAAAACGCGCTGAGCCATTGGTACCAGGACGAGGTTGTTGTGGCACGGCCCCTGGCGGAGCGGCAGGCCGGCCGCCTCCACGGGTGCGGGTTTGGGGAGTTTCGACAGCGCCTCGGCGCGTTCCTCGTGCGGCGGGGATTCGAGCACGCGACCGCTGAGTCCCTGGTAACGGAGCTCTGGGAGACTTACGGGGCGCCTGACTGACGCCACGGCGGGTGGCGGCGGCGCCACGATCGCCGGCCACGACGCGCTCGCCGCCGGTTGGCCGCCGCTCCGATAGCAGCGGCGACCTGTTCCATGGGCACGCCACGATCGTCGCGACCGCCGGCGATACGGGCCGCACGGCTGTGGAGCCAGGTGCCGAGGGCAGCGGCATCCGAGGCCTCCAGTCCCTGGGCCAGCAACGACGCAGTGGCACCCGCCAGAACGTCGCCGGAGCCTGCCGCTGCCAGAGCCGGGTTGGGTCGGGCGAGGATCCGTACGCGGTCGCCGGCGCAGACGAAGGTGGGCGAGCCCTTGGCCACGATGGTGGCTTGCGTTTGAACGGCCAGATCCTTGGCCGCCGCGAGGCGATTCCGGCCTTCGGGGGGCGAGGCCAAGCGCAGGAGCCGCGCCAGTTCGCCGGGATGCGGCGTCAGGATGCGTCGCGGGCCAAGAGTTTCCAAGAGATCGGATCGATCGGCCAAAGCGTTGAGGCCATCGGCATCGATCACGGTTGGGGTGTCCTTCAGCGTATCGAGCAGCCCGAAGACGAGCGCGTCGCTTGCGTCGCTGCGACCCAGGCCGGGACCGAGGAGGAGCGCGGTGGGGCGGGCAACCTCCGCCGCAACTTCGGTGGCGGTGGCGGCCGGCTGGCCCATGGGGGATGCCGGCAACGAGACAAAGGTGGCGGCGGGGGCCAACGCGGCGGTGGCGGCGCAGGCCGGTTCCACGGAGGCGAGGGTGACGAGGCCAGCGCCGGCGCGTAGCGCGGCGATCGTGGCGAGCGCGGCTGCTCCACGGTAGCGCACGGAACCGGCGACGATGGCCAGGCGGCCGAAGGTTCCCTTATGACCGTCGAGCGGTCGGGCGGGCAGGAGGCGGCGAGCCGTTCGGGCGTCAATACGCGAGGATCGGAGCGGCACGTTGGTCTTGGGGGGAAGGCCAATATTCAAGGCGATCTGGCGGCCGGCGAATTCGACGGCCGGGTGCAACAGGGCCCCGAGCTTCAGCGGGCCGGTGGCGAGCGTGAGGTGAGCAGGAAAGGACGCGGTGTCGGCGGCGCCGGTGTCGGAATCGATGCCGCTGGGAATGTCGACGGCAATGCGAATCTGGCCGGCAACTCGCGGCAGCGAAGCCAGAATGTCGGCAATGGGACCTCGGAGCGGTGGGCTGCTGCCGATGCCGAGCAAGCCATCCACGAGGCAGCGGGCCTGACGGACGTCCCGTGAAAGCGGGCGCCGATTGCCGGCCCAAACACGCCAGCGCACCCCGCGAGCGGTTGCGGCGGTCACCAGCGAATCGTCGGGACGCTCCCGGGAAGCCCAGGCGGTGACCCGCGCGCCGGCGGCGGCGAGGTGCGCGGCAGCGATGAGGACGTCGCCGCCGTTGTCACCTGGACCGACCAGTACTACGACAGACTTGCCACCCTGGGACCCGGCGCGCCGCAAAATGGCGGCGGCGATGGCCTGGCCGGCGTTCTGCATGAGGTTAACGCCGGGCGGCGCCTGAGCTTCGAGGGCTCGCATTTCCGCCACGTCGACGACGCGAATATCGGCGGGACCGTCGTCCGCGGTGCGCGCTCCGATCACTGGGGTCAGTCCGCGGTTGCGACGACAAAGGCGATGGCGAGTTCGCGGCTGTGCGTAAGACTGATTTCGAAGGTGGTTAAGCCGAGTTCGCGAGCGCGGGCGGCGGCGGCACCGTGGAGATGGACGGTGGGCTTACCGCGTGGGTCGTTCAGCACCTCGAGCTCGCGCCAGAGCACGCCGCGCATGCCCGTGCCAAGGGCCTTGGAGATGGCCTCCTTGCCCGCGAATCGAGCGGCGAGCTCTTCGGCGCGTCCCCGGCAATAGTGCTGTTCGCGCTCGGTATAAAGGCGGCGGAGAAAGCGTTCGCCGAAGCGGTCGAGCGCGGCCTGAATGCGAGCGATTTCAATAGCGTCCACGCCGGCGGTGAGGCGTCGATCAGCGGGGCTAATAGCCGGTGAGCTCCACGCGACGGACGGCCGACCGGTATTCCCACCCGCTGCCAAGGACCTCAATCCGACGGAGCCGGACGGGGGCGGGGCGGATTTCATGCAGGAGCGTGGGATGGTCGAAGGTGATCCACTCGCCGGCGGGAATGCTGTGTCCAAGTTTGACGCTTAGCCCGGCATCGTTCTGGTAGTAAAAGCCGGTGGTCCAAATCTGCTCGCGGCCTTCGACGTCGAGATAGGTGAGTCGGAGCATCAGCGGGTATTCGGTGCCGGCCGTGCCGCCGCCGGACAGCGTCTGATGCTCGGTGCGAACGTCGGTGCGGAGCCTCAGGCTCACGTAGTCGCGAACTTCGCGGTCGAGATCCTGGACGATGCCGCTCTCGCCGTGGCGGTCCGTGCTTCCGTCCGGCGTCTGGCGTTCAAACCAGATGGCGTCGTTTCCGGGGACGACAGTGCCGGCGGTGCCGGCTTCAGTGACGACGAAGGTGCTCCAAGCCGAACCGTCGGCAACGCTCTCGAGGAGTGAGTCGCGGAGAAGGTCGCGTTCGAGCGGGAGCGGTCCGAGGATGTCACCACCGGGAATGAGGACCACGCGTCGACCCGCGGGCGCCTCAAGGACGCGGCTACCACGCCAGACCAAGGCAACGCCCTGGCGGACGCTCAGATGCACGGCGCCATCGGGCTCCATCTCAACGCGGAAGCTGCCCTCGCCCAAGTCCAGACGGCCATCGCCGGCGAGTACGCTGATGCGCCGATCAAGGGCGGCCGGATGCAGAGCCACGCCAATCTGCACGCGTCCCTGGAAGAGTCGCAGGACGCTGTCCTGCAGGGCGGGGTTGAAGCGGCCGTAGCGCATGCGCTGTACGGCAAGTTCGGTGTCGTTGTAGAGAAGCACGGTTGAACCCTCGCGGGTGCGCAAAAAGGCACGTGCCCGGTCGTCAGTGCGAAGACGTGTTCCTTCGTCAAGTTCAGACCGCTCCGCCATGCCCTGCCAGGTGGCGGTGGAGGGAGGCTGGACCAGGACGGTACCTTCGAGAACAGTGGCCGATGTGCTGCGTGACTCGCTGACGCCGCTAAACAAGGCGCCGACCGCGCGCGGCACGAAGACAATGAGGGCGACCAGGAGTCCAACTGCGAGGAACAATGACACCCAGGCGAACACCTGCATCCCGCGGTGGCGATTCCGCGGAGCGACTGCAGCCCCGCGGAGGGACGCTGGGGAGTCCGGTAGGTGTTGCATCACCTGGTCCCTAGGCGCGAACGCCGAACGGGTGGAGATCGCCGGCGGGCGGCGACCACCTCACGGTAACGGATTCGACGTGTGCGAGCGGTGGTCCAGCCTGCAACTCCTGAACGAGTACGTCCAGCGCCGGGCGCGAACCCTCGGCGATTACTTCCACGCGACGGCCGTCGGGAAGGTTGCGGACATGGCCGCAAATCCCGAGGCGGCGGCCCACGCGGGCTGCGAAGAAACGGAATCCCACACCCTGCACCCGGCCGCGGACGGTGGCGTGCAGGCGCTGCGGGCATTCGGGCTTCACGTCAGAGGAGCGCGGCCTGTTCGGGCGCGGCGCGGGGCGGTTCGCGGTTGAGGTGTTGGTAGGCCAGGCGGGTGACAACGCGACCACGCGGGGTACGCGCGATGAAGCCGCCCTGGAGCAGGAAGGGTTCGTAGTAGGACTCGAGGGTGGGGACATCTTCGGCCAGGGTAGCGGCGAGGGCCTGGAGCCCGGCGGGACCACCGTTGAATGAGTCCATGAGAGTCGTAAGGATGCGGCGATCCATGGCGTCGAGGCCCTGCTGGTCGACGTCCATCTCGGCAAGGGCTGCAGCGGCGACGGCGTCGGTGATGGTGCCGTCGGCCTCGACTTCGGCAAAGTCACGGACCCGGCGGAGCAGGCGATTGCAGACTCGGGCGGTGCCGCGCGAGCGCTGGGCAATGGCCAGGGCGCCGGCAGCGGTGATGGTGACGCCGAGGATGTCGGCGGAGCGCCGGACGATGCGGGCGCACTCCTGCGGGCTATAGAACTCAAGGCGGTGAACCGAGCCGAAGCGGTCGCGAAGAGCCGAGGTCAGGGAGCCTGCGCTGGTGGTGGCGCCGATAACGGTGAAGTGCGGTAGCGCCAGGCGATAGGTTCTGGCGCTGGCCTTGCCGGCGCCGACGACGATGTCCAGAGCGAAGTCTTCCATTGCGGGATAGAGGATTTCTTCGACGGTTTTGCCAAGCCGGTGGATTTCGTCGATGAAGAGAACCTCGGCCGCGTCGAGGCTGCTGAGGGTCGAGGCAAGGTCGCCGGGTCGTTCGAGGGCGGGTCCGGAGGTAACGCGCAGGCGTCCTCCCATTTCGTTGGCCACGATGTGGGCGAGGGTGGTTTTCCCGAGACCGGGGGGGCCACCGAGGAGGATGTGATCGACGGGTTCGCCACGCTGCTTGGCCGCCCGAATCATGAGCCGGAGAGCACGCTTGATGCTCTCCTGACCGATGAACTCGTCGTCGGAGAGGTCGCGGGGGCGGAGAGCGCGGTCCAGCGGCTGGTCGCCAGCGGCTGACTCGACAGCGACGACACGCTCGGTCATGCGGGCCGGCTTCGGGAGCCAAGGTCACGCAGGGCACTGGCGATGCGGGCTTCGACGGACAAGGCTTCCCCGATGGTCTGGTTTAGAGCGATGGTGGCTTCGGTTCGGGTGTAGCCGAGGCCGAGCAAGGCTTCCAGGACTTCGCGAGTGTCTTCGTCGTCGGCTGTCTCGGCCGCAGGCTTGTCCTCGGGGACGAGCTTGCCGCGGAGCTCGAGGATGATGCGGTTGGCGGTGCGGGCGCCGATGCCGGAGACAGCCTGGAACGGCTTGGGGTCTTCCTGGTCGAGAGCTTCGTAGATGCGTCTGGCCGGATGGGTGGAAAGGACACGAACAGCCATACGCGGTCCGACGCCGTTGACATTGAGGAGCGCCTTGAAGACGCGCAGTTCCTCGGGAGTCTCGAATCCGGTGAGGAGCGCGCCGTCGGAAGCCATGTGGAGCGAGGTATAGAGGTGAATGCCGGCGCCCGGGTCGGTCAGCGCTCGGTCCGGGACGATGACTTCAAGTCCGATGCCGGTGCCGTCGGCCAGTACGACCAGGCTGTCCTCGCGTCGCTCGGTGACTTTGCCTTGCAGCTCGGCGATCAACGGACGCCGATTTCGCGTTCCAGGGCTCGGGACTCGTACGAGTTGACGTGGCAGATGGCGACGGCGAGGGCGTCGGCCGCATGATCGGGCCGCGGGGGACTATCCAGATTCAGGAAGCGGCGCACCATGTCCTGCACGCCGGCCTTGTCGGCCCCGCCGTAGCCGGCGACGGCCAGCTTAATCTCCCGCGGGGCGTATTCTTCGACCGGCACGCCGTGATCTGCAGCCACGAGGTGGGCGACGCCGATGGCGTGCGAGACGTCGACGGCGGAGGTCAGCCGTCGCGCATAGCCCAGCCGCTCGATGGCTACCGCCGTGACGGTGTGGCGTTCAAAGAGGGGCAGCAGTCCGTCTCGAATGCGTGCCAGGCGCGTTCCCAACGGCTCGCCCGCGGGCGTTGTGAGACAGCCATGGGTAACGTGACGGAGCTGGCGGTCACCGTCGATCAGACCGAAGCCAAAGCGCGCGGTGCCAGGGTCGATGCCGAGGGTCAGCACGAGCAACGTTTCATGGCGGCGCCAGCCGTGGAGCACCCGGGCACCAGCGTCGCCGCCTCCGGCCTCACGCGGGAACGCGGGGGGCCAACCGGCCAGGCTCAGGCACCGATTCGCTCGAGCAGCGTATCGCTGAGTTCCAGGTTGGTGTGGACGCGGCGGACATCGTCCAAATCCTCGATGGAATCGATCATGGCCAGCACGCGAGCGGCTCGCGCATCCGCCAGCGTCATCGGCGTGGTGGGCGACTTGGTGAGTTCGGCCGAGGTGATTTCGGCGCCCTCGGCAGCCAGTTCGGTCTTGACCCGAGCCAGATCGGTTGCGTCGGTGTAGACGAAGACCGATTCGTCGGTGTGTTCGACATCGATGGCGCCAAGGTCGATCGCGGTGAGTTCGAGGTCTTCGGGGTCATGGCCGTCGAGACGGACTTCGATAGCTCCACGCGTCTCGAACTGCCAGGCGACGGCGCCGCTGGCCGCCAGCGTGCCACCAAGCCGGTTCAGGGCGTTGCGTACCTCGGCGACGGATCGGTTGCGGTTGTCGGTGACGACTTCGATCAGCAGCCCTGCGCCATCCACGGCGTAACCCTCGTACAACAATTCCTCGAGCTGTCCGCCATCCGACCCACCGCCGACGCCGCGCTGGATGGCCCGCGCGATGTTGTGCTTGGGCATGTTGGCGGCCTTGGCCTTGGAAATGGCCTGCTCAAGCCGGAAGTTGCCGGTTGGGTCGGGGCCGCCCTGCTGAGCGGCAATGGTGAGATCGCGCCCCAGCTTGGTGAAGAGCTGGCCGCGCTTGGCGTCGGTGACGGCCTTCTGGCGCTTGATCTGCGCCCACTTGGAATGGCCGGCCATCAGGTTTGGGACATCGTGCACATACCGGTTTCGCGAGTATAGGACAGGGCCTGATCTGGCCGTCGAACCAGCTGACAGAGGAAGGACGCGCGTGTGCTCTCCGCCTGGCGGAGGGCACACGTCCTGATAGCATCGCGACAGTTGTGACGCGCGCCGGGAGCGGGCATTTGGACGCGACTGACCTGACTCGGTATGTGAGCGTGGCGCTGGCCGCGGTGGTGTATGGGGTCATGGTGAGTGGCGTCATTAATCCGTGGGCACGGCCGTGGCCTGGACGTGAGGTGATGCAGCTGCGGACCTCGTTCCGGGCGCGCATCCTGCTGTACCGCTGGTATCTGTTGCTGATCCTGGGAATATTCCTGGGAGTGCGGCTGCTGCCGGGGACGTGGACAACCGAAGGCGCCGATGTGGTGTCGCTGCTGCTGGTGGCGGGGTGGCTGCTGCTTCCCGCCAGGTACTACTTCACCGATGAGGGCATTGGCCTGCATACGGGTCGATTCTGGACGTGGGCGAGCTTTGAGAACTATCGGCGCGCCGGCGGCGTGGTCCAGCTTCGCGGGTCGGAGCACGGCAATGTGTCGCTCTACCTCAATAACCCGCAGCAGCAGGCAATCTTGCCGCTCCTGCGTCGCCATATCGCGCAGCGGCGATAGTCCGACGTTCCGTTAGGCCACCGGATCACTCGTGGCGCTGCCCGACCGAGCCCCGGTTTCCCAGCGGGTGTGGAAGACACCGCCGCGATCGGTGCGCTGGTAGGTGTGGGCGCCAAAGTAGTCACGCTGAGCCTGGATGAGGTTGGCCGGCAGCCGGGCGGAGTGGTAGGCGTCGTAGTAATCGAGTGAGGCGCTGAGGGCGGGGCAGGGAATGCCGGCGGTTTTGGCCGCGCCGACGACCGCCCGCCAGGCGGCTTGCGCGCCAGCCAGCTGACTGCCGAACGACGGCTCGACCATGAGGTTCGGAAGGTCGGGATCGTCGCCGAAGGCGCCCTGGATGAGCCCCAACAGCCGGGCCCGAATGATGCAGCCGGCCTTCCAGATGCGGGCCATTTCAGACAGGTCGATGCCGTACTCGCGCTCGTGCGAGGCAGTGCGTAGCAGGTCCATGCCCTGGGCGTAGGAGCAAGTCTTGGCGGCATACAGGGCCTGGCGGACCTGATCGACCAGTTGGGGCGTGCGTTCCAGCGTGGCCGCGGCGCGGCTGCCGCCAGCGGCGACCCGCTCGTCTTTGCGGGCGGAGATGTTGCGGGACCAGACGGCGGCGTCGATGGTCGGGATGGGCACCCCGAGTTCCAGCGCGTCCTGCGACATCCAGCGACCCGTGCCTTTCTGGCCAGCGGCGTCCAGGATGTGATCGACCAGGAACCCGTCGGCGTCGGCATCCCGGACACGAAAGACATCGGCGGTGATCTGGATGAGGAACGACTCGAGTTCGCCTTCGTTCCAGTCGCTGAACACGTCCGCCAGCTCAGGCGGCGTGAGACCGGCTGCGTTGAGGACGGCGTATGCCTCGGCGATCAGTTGCATGTCGCCGTATTCGATGCCGTTATGCACCATCTTGACGTAGTGCCCGGCGCTGGACTGGCCGCAGTAAGCGGTGCAAGGACCGTCGTCGGTCATCGCGGCGATGCGTTCCAGCACCGGGCGCATGGCCTCGTAGGCGGCCGAGGGACCGCCCGGCATGATGGAAGGACCGAGCAAGGCGCCCGACTCGCCGCCACTGATCCCGGTTCCGAGGAACATCACGTCGGTGGCGCCGACGCGCTTGAATCGCCGCGCGGTGTCGTGGAAATGCGAGTTCCCACCATCCATCACCACGTCACCGGGCGCCAGCAGCGGGAGTAGCTGATCCAGCACGGCGTCGACGCCGCGACCGGCTTGCACCATGAGGATGATGCGGCGGGGGCGCTGGAGTGATGTGACGAACGCATCCAGCGTTCGCTCGCCGCGAACGGACGTGCCCGCCGCCTCTTCGGCCAGGAACTCGTCGGTGCGCTCGACGGTGCGGTTGAAGACCGTGATGGGAAAGCCGTTGCGTTCGATGTTGAGGGCCAGATTGCGGCCCATGACCGCGAGGCCGATGAGTCCGACGGAGGTGGAGGCCATGGCAGGTACCGGGAAAAGCGACCGTCTATTTTGGCGCATCCGGCCGGCCGTGCGGCGGCTTTGGCAATATTGAGAGAAGAATCCATGAGTACATCCCGACCATCAGCCGCCGAATCCCGCCGAGCGCGTCGTCGCGCCGCTCGTGCGGAACGCCAGCGGGCCGCACGCACGATGCGTCGTCTGCGAGCGGGCGGGTTGACGGTGCTCGGGGCCGGCGTGATCGCGGCGCTGGCGGTCTTGGTGATTGCGCTCGGTCGAGGACCGGACACCGACGCGCCTCAGCGGATCCGGATCGAGAATGAAGGCCGGCAGCACGTGGCTGAAGGCAGCGTCGTTGAGCACGAGGCGAATCCGCCGGCGTCGGGCGATCACTATCCGACCTGGTCGAGGTATGGCGTTTTCGAGGAACCGGTAAACCCCGGCTACTGGGTCCACAACCTCGAGCACGGCGCGATCGTCTTGCTCTACACCTGTAGCGACGACTGCGAGCAGGTGCGAGCGGACATCGGCAAGGTCTATGCGTCACTGCCGGACGGCGCGTTTGGCGAGGTGAAACTGCTGGCCACGCCGTATGCGGAGGACTTCGGTTCGCGCTTCATGCTGGTCGCGTGGAATTGGCAGGAGCCGTTCGACGAATTCGACGCCGACCGCGTGGAACGGTTCTATCGGGAGTTCCTGGACCGCGGACCGGAGCGCGCGCCGTGAGTGCCGTTGGAAATCGAGTGGAAGTTTGCGGCGACTATCGCCTATCGTACGCGGGCCGGCTTTCGCTGACAGTTGCGTTCGGAGCGCCCCAGGATGATTGAACGAGAACCTTTCATTATTCGCAACGGCATGCGCATTTTCAGCGTCGTTGTGGTGGTGGGGCTGGTAGCGCTCATCGTGATTGGCATACGGTTTCAGATCGAGAATGCCGAGTTCGCGAACGAGGAGCATCGACTGCAATCTCGTCCGACAGGGGCCGTTGAGTTGCAAGCCTCCTGTGAGTTCTTTGGCGGACAATTCCTGGGGATGCCAGCGCTTCCACCGCAAAGCCCGGCCCCCAACCTGGCGCAGGTATGCAATCTCGCTGGAACCGCGGCGGAGCGCTTGCAGTGCGACGCCTTCGACGGCGCGTATGGTCGCAACGGGTGTAACGTGGATGTGGGGGCGATGCTTCAGGCCATTCCTCGGACCACGGGCTAGCCGGACAGGGGACCGCAGAGCGCCACGGCCTTGAGTTCACGGTAGCGAGTCGGCTGGTCGCGGCTACGACGCCATGCACCCCCTTGACTACAGCCGCTCATACCTGCGCTGGACCACCGCGCCGATGACGGCGGATGTCCGCACGCCCGGGCACATGCCGTACGGGAACAGTGTGCGCATTCTGCTGGACGCGCGGGCGCGTGTGATCGACTCAACCACGGGCGCGGATGAGGAGTTCTACCTGATCGCGCCATGCCGAACCGAGTGGATGTACCGGGACGATTCCTGCATCCAACAACCGGGCGGCGAATACCGGCTGGCCTGGGCACAGCGCAAAGATCGGGCGTTGCGCTTCAGCCGCGACCTCAGCGACCCCGAGCCGAGGCCGCAGGCGGTGGCCATTGACGAGCGGTATCTCGAACTCGACTACGCGCTGACGACGCTGCCGAATCCGCGGCCCGCCACCAGTAACTCGGCGTTGGTTGCGGCGGCGGAGTCGCTGGCGCAGGTTGTGGTGCAGACGGAGATCGCGAACGAGCGCGGTACGCGACGGGCGGTGCTGGAGTATCCAGTGAAGACGTTCAATTACCAGCCGGAGCGCGTGCTGTTCCAGATGGACACTGGTCCGATGCTGTGGGCCGACCTCGATTCGTCGGAGGCGGATCCCATGTGCTGGCTGCGACTGGCGCACACCGTCTACAACCGATTCGACCGGGCGGAATTCGTGCTCCGAGGACCGACCCCGTATCTCATCGATGGCGAACCGGTGGGGCAGGTAGAGGATTACCAGCAGGTGGTAGCGCAACCGGCGCGGCACGCGTTCTTCGTGGCGGGCTAAGCGGAGTCGATGCGTTCACGGGCAGCACCGGCGGCGGTGCTGGGTGTGCTGGCGCCGACGAGGTCCGAACTGAAAGCGTTTGTGGGAGAGGCCGAGGCGGGGTTGTCGGTACCGGACGTTGGCGGCGCGAGGCGCTATCGGTTTGACGACGTCGATGTCATTGGGATCGTGGCCGGTCAGGGCTCGCGCAGGTCCGCCGCCAACCTGCAGCGCACACTGGAGAGCGGGCTGATTGGCGAACTCCTGGTCGTAGGCGTGGCCGGCGGGACCCTGCCCGGACAAGTTCCGGGCGACTTGCTGGTGGGCGATGGCGCCGGGCCGCTGTTTGCTCATCCGACGCCGGCCGATCCAGGAACGGTGGAAGCTCTGATCGAGGCCTTGCAGGCCCGCGGGATGCCGGCGCGCGTTGGGCCGCTGGCAACGGTGGATGACGTTGCGCGGACGGACGAGAAGCGCCGGCTGGGCGATGCCGGATTCGTTGGCGTGGACATGGAAACGCATGCGCTGCTCTCCGGTGCGCGGCGCGCCGGAATCCCGGCGGCAGGATTGCGCGTCGTGCTGGATCCACTTGGGCGCGACATTCCGCGCAGCGTGGCGGCGCTGGCGGCGGCCCAAGGCGGGCGGCTGTGGCCGGACATCTTGGGGCTCGTCCGATGGCCCGCGGAGGTGTCGGCGATCGTGCGCTTCATGCGTGACATGGGCACGGCGCTGCGAACTCTTGGCGAGGTCGCGGAGCCGGCGGTACGGGCCGTGAGCGACGAGGGTTGAGGACGGAAGTGCCGCGTTGCGGTTCGCGGAGCCGTCCCGCGTTGTGGCGTACCATAGCGCCACGGCGGGCTGTCACGGATCCGTGGCGCCGCCGTCATGTATGTCACGCCGCCCGCGCTGACGGGCTTGCCACGATCTGAGCCTATGCACGGAAGCGAAACGGTTGCGGCGGGGACGGGCCTGGTGGTGGCCGGCATTGTCATTTTCGTTGTCGCCTATGCGCTGATCGCGAGCGACAAGGTTCCCAAGTCGG
>JAPPKM010000115.1 GCA_028874315.1 Chloroflexota bacterium | reverse complement strand
TGAAGACCTGCGTGAAGTCCACCTGGCCGTCGCCCAATGAGCGGAAGCGTCCGGCTCGACCGTTCCACCCCTGGTAGCCGCCATAAGCGCCCACGCGGCCGTCGGGCCGGAATTCGGCGTCCTTGACGTGGAACGCCGTAATCCGGTCGGCGTAGCGCCGAATGAAATCCAGGTAGTCCAGCTGCTGGAGGACGAAGTGGCTGGGGTCGTAGTTGATGCAGGCGGCCTCGTGGTTGTCGGTAGCGTCCAGGAACATCTCGAAGGTGGCGCCGTCGTAGAGATCGGATCCTGGATGCAGCTCGTAGGCGATGGTGACGCCGTGATCGCTGGCCATGTCGAGGATCGGCCGCCAGCGGCGGGCCAGCTCCTCGAAGGCGGTCTCAATCACGCCGGGCGGCCGCTGCGGCCACGGGTAGATCATGTGCCAGGCGAAGCCGCCGGACATGACGGGCAGGGCCTTGACGCCCAGGTTGGACGAGGCCTTGATCGACTTGCCGAGCTGATCCGTGGCCCACTCCGTGACTTCCGAGCCAGAGAGGCCGGGCGGGTGAAAGACTGAGAAGCCGTCGGCATAGGCCGGGTGCATGGCCAGCACCTGGCCCTGCAGGTGGGAGGCGAGCTCAGTGACTTCCAGGCCCAGATCGGCCAATCCGCCCAGGTAGTCGTCGGCGTACGCCTTCGACTCGGCCACCTTGTCCAGGTCGATCACGCGCGGATCCCAGGTGGGGATCTGCACACCCTTGTAGCCAAGACCGGCTACCCAGCGGCCGATGTTCTCCAGGTTGTCGTAGGGCGGCTCATCGCGCAGAAACTGCGCCAGCAGGATGGCAGGGCCCTTCATCGACGCCATGCGGGCCTCCTTCGGCTCGGATCCCGCGTCGAAACGCCGCGGTTCGGGTTCGCGGGACGCTTTGCGGGGCGGGGTGGCCGCAGTGTGAACAACCCCGGCGTCGGCTTCAAGTGTCGCTCCGAAGTGGCGAACCGGGTTCCGCCGCGATCCTCCGCGCTCCCCACAGATTGGTGTTCGGAACCGGCCATCACGACCGAATGCGGTGTGGCGGCATGGGCGAGCTGGCCCGAGGCTCCGTCGCCGGTTACGACCGTGCCGCGTCTTCCGGCGCTACCGCGTGTCGGACCGGTGGTCTTGCCGACGCGGGGGACAAGACTGCCTGATTGTCACCCATGCCATCCCGGTGCGGCAGGCGATTCCCGCAGCCTGCGCGCAGACGAGCGTGGTGCGTGGCACACGGGCAGTTACGACTCACAGCATCGGCAACCTATACTGATCGAACAGCACGCATTCTCATCCATCGCAGAGGTAAAACGTGGGAGAACCGTCCCGACCGAGTACCGGTTCAGCTGCGAGTAGTCCCAAGACCGTCTATTCGTTACACGGCATGCCAATAGCGACCCGAAAGCAACGTCTAGCAGCCCTGCTCATCGACTTAACGATCACGGCGTTGATCACCTTCATGCTAATTGGCGTTGGTCTTGGTACTGACGCCGGCGGACCACCACCGTTGGCGGCCGCGATAGCGATGGCGCTTGCATTCCTGACATTCTATTACATCCTCTGCTGGACGGCCTTCAGCTCAACGCCAGGCAAGATGATCCTCGGCCTCAAAATCGTTGACCACAATGGATGGCCGCTTGGAATCGCCAAGTCCATCGCGCGTCTGTTTGGCTATGCGATATCAACGGCCGCCGTTGGCCTGGGCTTCATCTGGATCTTCATCGATAGTTTCGGACGTGGGTGGCATGACCACGTCGCCGACACATATGTCATCTACGAAGGCCGCGGCAAGGCTCGCTCGCGCAACATGGCCTCCGATCTCTTCAGTGACCTTGCATCAGGTCCGCCAACTGTTCGCAGGGATAATCCCGAGACTCGCTCGCGGGACAACGATTCAGATCGCAGACCACGTTCGCGAAAGAGCACATGGCCTACTGAGTAACTTTACATCCGTGGAATGGTCGTCGACGATAAAACCTGGCAGCGCGCATCGGCTGCAATCCATCTGGAAATGCTACACGTGAAAATGCAACTCTTGCACGCGGCATGGATCGGGCAAAATCCGCTCCACCGACGTGGCAGCCGAGTTCTTGCGCATTTTGGTGACAGCTTCATCCGTCGTCCGGACCACTGTTGCCTTGCAATCACCCAATTTGAATGAAATGAACGAATCACTTCATAGCGTCAACCGAGACACGCCATCCGCGAACTTCATCGACATAGGGCTCGATCGTCAAGCACCAAGTAAACGTCGACTAGTCGGAGGCTATCCTGTCGCATCGTTTCCGCGCAGATTGCTCGCAAGCATATCGGATTTCCTTGTTTCGCTTTCCGCCGCCATCCTGATTCTTGCAATCTTGGTTTTGCCGCCAGTAAACAAGCCTCCGCCCGGAGCGCCCTGGGATGCTTACATCAAGCATGATACATTTCGCACAAGCGCCATTGTTGCACTGGTCATCAGTTTTGTAATCTATCCTATTTTATCAAATTGGCTGTTCAAGGGCACCGCGGGAAAGCGGCTCTTGCACTTGCAGATCGTGGATCCTAACGGACGGCACGTGGGAATGTCCTGGATTCTCATTAGACACGCCGTCCTGATTCTCTCCACAGCACTTCTGCCGCTGGCGATTGCCCGGATTGCGTTGGACCGGGACTCACAGGGCTGGCACGACAAGATTGCCAGGACCTACGTTTCATATGCCGGCGGCGGTCGCTTCAGCACCCGGCGGGAGACACGGCATCCGGACATGACCGGCAAGGGACGTCTACGGAGCGATGACTCCACTGACTAGCCGCCAAACCGGACCTCGGCCGATTGCCTTGGCATGACGTTCAGCGCACCGAGGCAACGTGGTGTGTAGCGAGGAAGCGCCGGCGCCAGCTGAGCTTCCGTTGAGGTCGAGTCGGCGCCGGTCCCGATAGCTTGAGTCCAGCTCGCTTTTCCGACTCGACATGCGCCGGTCGCCGCCCCACCGGCAGCAGTCACCGTCATCGGGGTATACTTCGGCACCGCAGTAGCAGCGACCACGTTTCATGGAGGCGAATCGTGGCTACGCAAGCCGAGCCGCCGACAGCCGCATCTCAGGGCGACGAAACCGGCACGACAAGTGAGCCGTCAATCGGAGGCTATCCGCTGGCCACACTACGACGCAGATTTGACGCGAATCTGCTTGACCTGTGTGTGCTCTTACTGGTAATGATGCTGGCAAGCCTAGCGTTCAGCCTTGACCATTCGAACCTTCTCGAATCCGAATACGCAGTGTATATCATACCATACTATTTATACTATGCCATCATCTACTTCGCCGTATTCTGGTGGATTTGGGGCGCCACGCCCGGCAAGCTAATGTTCGGCCTGCGAGTCGTGGACGAATCCGGCGGGCCTATTGGAATTGAGCGCGCTCTCGTACGCACCATTCAGATTCCGCTATTCCCAGGGTTTGTCTGGGCGTCGTTCGACGAACGCCGACAGGGCATCCACGACAAGATGGCCGGGACGTTTGTAATTGACTGGCGTCGCAGGAAGGACTCGGATCGAGCGTGACGTCAATTGACTCTGGCAACCATCTCGTCAGTCACGACAGAGGTGGACGATCCCGCTGCCCAACGCTTCAGCTCGAGACACTGCGCGCAAACCTCCCAGCAGATTTACCGCGATGTGAGAGCGCCGTTTGGCACATGCCATTCACTTGTATCGGCACTTGAAAAACGTGTATCGAAGCCTTCATCCCGGCACGATCTCTCCGCAAGGTCAGTGGCACGATCAAACCACAGGCAGCAATCATGCCTAGGCCGCTGCCCCAAAGACGTCAAGCTCAACGTCCTGTGACGGGAGTTTCACGTCGGGAAGATTCCGCGACCACAGATATCAATGCGTTCGGACGTCGAGACAGTCTTACAGTCGAATACCACGAGGTATCGTTTCTGCGACGTAGGTTTTGTGCTTTTCTGATCGATTCATTCATCGCTTTATGGATTTGTGGTCTCGTCTCGGTAGTGGTTACGGCAGCATTGCTTGGAATCAACCAATTCGAGAACGACAGCGTAGTCGGCTTAACTCTCCTATCATTCGTGTTCATCACCTACTACTTTTATCATCTCATCTTCTGGTCCGCTTTGGGAGCAACACCCGGGAAGTGGATCTTGAAGCTGCGCGTCGTCGATGCCGAGGGGCGTGAGATACGTTTTGCGCGAGCATTGGCAAGAACATTCGGATACCTGGTTTCGTTAGGTGGCTTTGGTATCGGGTTCATTCTGATTCCCTTCGATCCGCTGGCACAGGGTTGGCATGACAAGATTGCAGGGACCTATGTTGTCTACGAGGGGGCCTGGCGGACCGTGAACCCACGTGGTTCTCAAGGGTCGGTTCCTGGCGGCCGATCCAGCCGGCCCGAGCGTCCTGTGACCAAGGGCCGCCAGACAGGCTCAGGGCACGACAGCGCGCAGGGGTTCGGCGATTCCGGCCGGGCCTCGTACCATTGAGCCTGTGATCGAGATGTTTGACGCCAACTGCGCCGTCGGCATGGTCTCACGACCGGGGCCGGCCGGGGCATTTCTGACCGCCGACGACCTGGTAGCGCACCAGGCCCGCTTCGGAATCGGCAAGGCGCTGGTCTATCACTCGCTGGCGCTGGAGGAACACCCGACCGCCGGCAACGAGTTGCTCATGCAGGCGGTGGAAGGCCATGACACGCTTATCCCGTCGTGGCTGGCGCTGCCGCACCACACCGGAGAGTTCCCCGAACCGTCGCGATTCGTGGAGGAATTGCGCTCGGCTGGCGTACGCGCCGTCCGCGTCTTTCCGGACGAGCAGCGGTTTCTGACTGATGATTGGGTGTTGGGCGAACTGTTCGCGGCATTAGCCGGCCAGGTTTCGCTGTTCTGGCACATCGAGGCATTTAGCACAGCCACGGCTCGGGACTTGTACCGTGTCGCCACCACCCATCCCGATCTGCAGATCGTGGTGTGCGACGTGGACAAGATGATCAACCGCACCATGACGCCGCTGATGCGGGAAGCGCCGAACATCTGGCTGGAAACCGGCGGCTATCGCACGCACCGGGGTATCGAATACCTGTCCAACGCCGTTGGCGCCGATCGCCTGGTGTTCGGCACCAAGCTACCCTGGCAGGCGGTCGGGCCGCCGCACGCCGAGCTGATGTACGCGGATATCGACGACAACGCGCGCCGGGCCATCGGTGCGTCGAACCTGGAACGGCTGCTGGCCATGGCGGCCTGGTAGCGCGATGTTCGGCCACGTCTGGCGTCACAACGCGCCGCACCCGCATCACCACCACCCGGATCCCGTCGCCGCGGATGCGCTGGCGGGCGAGCCGCTGAAAGACTTCGTTATCGACGTTCACAGCCACCCGGGACCGGGGACCAACTTCTTCTACCAGGGCGGCGGCGCGGGCGACTTGCTTCGCGTCATGGACCGCACCGGCGTGGACTATTCTTGCTTCAGCGCGTACACAGCCATTGGCCCGGACTTCGTTCGCGGCAACGAACTGGTCGCCGCGGCAGTGCGCGCCCATCCAGATCGGGTGATTGGGTTCGCGGTTCCCAACCCTAACTATCCCGAACTGGCCAAGGAAGAGTTGATTCGTCGCGTGGACGACCAGGGCTTTCGGGGCATAAAGATCCACTCAACCATCCACGAGTACCCGATTCACGGCCCCAACTACATACCCGTCTACGAGTTCGCCGACGACCACCGGCTGCCGATCCTGAGCCACACCTATGACTCGCCGGCGCGCATTCGCCAACTGGCGACCACGTATCCCAACGCGCGGTTCATCTGGGCGCATGCCATCTGGCAGCACATCCGGACGCCGGACCTGGCGTTGACGGTGCGCGACCTGCCGAATGTATTTTGCGAAATGTCCGGTTCCGGCAACCGCCGGGGGCAGATTGAGGCTTTCGTCAAGGTGGCCGGCGTCGAGAGTGCCGTCTTCGGATCCGACTACCCGGTGCTCGGCCAGACCTGGCAGATGGGGAACGTGGCGCACGCCGACCTGACCCACGACGAGAAACGCAAGATCTTCAGCGAGAACATTCGAGGCGTCCTCGGGCTCTAGTCAGACGACACAGATGGATTGGTGAAGAGACCGGGCTGGCTAGTCGTCCGACTCAATAATGTCCGAATCTCCTGCGCGCAGGCGCTCACGGCGTAGCAGGCGACGCATCTCATCAAGTTTGGCGGCGTGCGACGGATCGCCGGACAGGTTGCGAATCTCCCAGGGATCGTTCGCCAGATTAAAGAGTTGCTGGTGGGTCCGGCCGGCCATGCGCGTTTCGATCAACTTCAAGCTGCCCAGGCGAACCATGCGCTGCGTGGAGTCGTCCGGTGTTAGCTCCTGGCTGCGCTGGAAGCCGGAAAAGACGCGGTCGCGCAGCTCGGCTTCCTGTCCAGTCAACGCCGGAACGAGACTCAGGCCTTCGCATCCCGACGGAACGGCTTCGCCGGCCAGCTCGAGGATGGTCGGGAAGATGTCGTGCAGGTAGCACAGCCCCTCGCGGCGCTGTCCGGCCGGGATGCCCGGCCCGCGCACGATCAGGGGGACGCGCAGGCTGTGGTCGTAGACGTTTTGCTTGCCCAGTAGGCCATGCTGGCCGACGGCAAGGCCGTGATCGGCCGTGTACACGACGATCGTGTTCTCGGCGTGGCCTGAAGTGGCGAGCGCGTCAAGCAACCGGCCAATCTGTGCATCCTGGTGGCTGATCATCCCGTAGTAGTCGGCGATGTGTTGCCGGATCTCGTCCGGATCGCGGGGATGGGCGGCCAGGGACTCGTCGCGTCCGTGCAGGTGGCCGTTGTCGAAGGGGTGCATGCGGGCAAAGTTGGGCGGCAACTCGATGTCCCCGGGCGGATACATCCCAGCGAATTCGGCGGGCGGTGTGCGCGGGTCGTGCGGCGAGGTGAACGCCGTGTAGATGCAAAACGGCTGGCTGGCGGGATGCTCGCGCAGCAGTTGAATCGCCGTGTCGACGAACACTTCGGTCGAGAAGCCATCGCCTACCGTCATCGCTTCGGGCGGATACACGCCGTTCGGGTCGAAGTCGTGCAGCGGCACGGCGTCGTGGTCCGACATTCCGCCGAAAAAGATGCTGCCGCCGCCGTTGAAACTGCGGGCAAAGAGTTCAGGCTCGTTGTGCCACTTGCCCACGCCGTAGGTTCGGTAGCCCGCTCCGCGCAGCAGCTGTGGAAACGTCGGAACCTCGGGATCCATGGGGTACGGCGAAACACCCTCCGGATTCGGCGCGAAGACCCGGAACAGCGAGCGCCCGGTCATCAACATCGCCCGGCTGGGCATGCAGACCGCGTTGGACGTGGACCCCATGATGTAGGTGCTGGTCAGCGCGGTTCCGGCCTCAGCCAGGGCGTCCAGTGTCGGCGTGTGGACAGCCGGATTGCCCAGCGACCCAATGGCGTCGTGCCGGTGATCGTCGGCAATCAGGAACAGGAAGTTCGGGGACACGGGCAGGGACCGGGGAAGGCGAGGTCGGCTCAGCCTAACGCGGGCCGCGGAATGTCAGCCGAAGCCCACGGGGCTCCGCTCGTCAGGCCTCGCCTACAGGCAGTCGCCGGCCGCGCCGCACGACAATCGCCGATCCGTCCGCCAGGAAGGCCGACGCCGGCTTACGGCTCAGCGCCTGGGCGAATTCGTCGCCGTACAGCCGGCCCACGTCGCATGACATCTCGGCACCGGTCGCCTGGGCAACGCGCCAGCGCGGGTGCTCGACCTGGTATTCGAGCGTCGAACCGTCCCGCTGAACCGCGTATCCCCAGTAGTGCTCCGTGATAAACGCGGCCTCGGACGCCGGGTCGGCAACGTGCCAGTCGCCCAAGCCCGAGAGCGCCAGGCGGTTCCACGCTCCCTCGAACTGCCACGCGTAACGCGCCGAGGTGTCGTCCACCGCATGCCGCATCGGCAGTGCAACGTAGTTCTCGTTGTAAACCACCCGCGCCACCCAGGCGATGGCGCGCCGCGGCACGATCTCCTTGACAAACACCACCCCCCGCCGCACCTCGCCTTGAACTTCGCGCCGCACATAGAACCGGAGGTTTACTTCCAGGAAGTTGGAGTGAAACGGAACGGGCGCGCCCATCAGCCGCGTCTTCAGAAACCGGAACCCAACCACGCTGACGAAGCATCGTCCACCCCAGAGATCGAGCTCGGTGCCCGCGGGAACGTGCGGCAGAAGTACGTTCGGATCGATCTCGTAGTTGAGGAGGGCCAGATCCCGCCACTCGGCGGTGAGGAAGGTTCGCTCAGGCATGGTGAGATGAGCGGAAGGGAGATGTGGGTGTTCCCGGCCTGCGACCAATCCAGCGTAGCGCCACTTCCAATATCGTTCGCCAGGACGGGACCCATCAATCAGAATGCCGTCGGCGCCAACTCCATGGGGTCCCCACATGCCCGCGCAGCGTCCGAACATTCTGTTCATCACCACCGATCAGCAGCGCGGCGACGCGCTGGGCGTCGCGGGTCAATCCTGGCTGCAGACTCCGTCGCTCGACGCGTTGGCGCGGGACGGCTATTACCTGACCCGCTGCTACAGCGAGACGCCGGTGTGCGTGGCGGCGCGCACGACGTGGATGACGGGACAGCATCCGTGGGCGCACGGAGTGTTTGGCAACTCCCGAAATCCGATGAATCCGGAGAACACGCTGCCCGGCGCGCTGACGCGGCACGGGTACCGGACCCACGGCGCCGGGAAGTTTCACTTCACGCCCGATCAGCGCATGTTGAATGGCTTCGAGAGCACCGTGATCTGCGAGGAAGGCCGCATGCCGGAGGGCGACGACTACCACCACTGGCTGCAGACGACACCCTGGGCCGGACTGGAGCGCGCCCACGGCGTCGGCAACAACGACATCTTCGCCGCGCCGTCGCCGGTGCCGGAGCCGCACTACGTCTCCACCTGGACCGCCAACGAGGCGATCCGCTTCCTGCACCAGCATCACGCGACGGAGCCCGAGCGCCCCTTCTACCTGCACTGCAGCTTCACCAAGCCGCACTCGGCGTATGACCCGCCGCGCCCCTATGACCAGCTCTACGCCCCGGACGAGGTGCCCGAGCCGTGGCGCAACGGCAAAGACATGCCGGAGAGCCCGCCGCAACTCCGCCGCGCCAACTTTGAGTACACGTGGCATTCCCTGGGGCCCGAGCAGATTGCGCTGGCCCGTGCGTTCTACTACGGCAACATCACGCACCTGGACCACTGCATCGGCCGCCTGCTGGGCGTGCTTGATGGGCTCGGGCTGCGCGAGGACACGGTCATCGTCTTCAACTCCGATCACGGGGATCTGATGGGCGACCACAACCTGTTCTTCAAGAGCAACTTTTACGAGGAGTCCACGCACGTCCCGCTGATCGTGTGGGCGCCGGAGGCGATCCGGAACGAATTGGACCTCGGCCCGTCGCGCCGCGTTGACTCCCTGACAAGCCAGGAGCAGTTGATGCCGTTCATGCTCAGCGCCGCCGGCGCCGAGCTCCCGCCGGACGTCGGCACCGCGCCGCCGCTGGCCGACGTGATCGCCGGCCGCCACCCGGGGGAGCCGGTTCACGGGGTGTTCGGCAACCAGGAGAATCGCCAGCTGGCGCTGATCGAAGAGCGCTACAAGTACATCTGGTGGGCCAACGGCCGCTTTGAGCAGCTCTTCGACCGCCAGTCCGACCCGACCGAGCTGACCAACCTGGCCGACGACCCGGCCTATGACGACGAGTTAGGCCGGATGCGAGCCACGCTGGTCGAGATCGTGCGCGCGCACGGCGGCCACGCCGCGCTGGAGGGCGACGACCTGCGCGGCAGCGATTACGACGAGTCAACGACCAGGTTCGGAAGGCGCAACCCACAACCGTGGGGACGGCGGCCGTACTAAGGCGTGTAGCACCCAACGAGGAAGTCGCAAGTGGCCGAACAAACTCCGTCCGCACGTCACTTTCTGGCGACATTACGAAGCGGAGACGCCGCCGAGATGCGAGCGCTGCTGGCCTCAGACTCATGGTTGCGCGAACACATTGACGAGCCGTGGGGGTACTTCGACGCGCCGGCGCTCGTTGAGGCCAGTTCTCGCGGGGATGCGGCCACGATGCGGGTGTTGGTGGAGGCCGGCGCGGACGTCAATGCGCGGTCGGGCTGGGAACCGGGCGGGTCGGGCGTGTTGGACGGCGAGCACGTTGAGCTTTGGGTCAAGGAGCGGCGCGACGACGGTACGCCGGTGATGACCGAGCTGTTTAACGACTTGCGGCGCCGGGGCCTAACGGTTGATGCGCATGCGGCCGCAAATCTTGGCGACATCGAGTTGCTGCGGCGGCTGATCGACGAGCGTCTGGATTGCGTGAACGAGCGAGGACGCGACGGTGCCTCGCCGCTGCACATGGCGCGCACGGCGGCAATCGTGGACGTGCTGGTGGATAGCGGCGCCAATGTGGATATGCGGGATATCGACCACGGCGCGACGCCGGCGCAGTGGGCGATTGATGAGCCTGCGGTCTGTCAGCGAATGATCGAGCGAGGGGCCACACCGGACATCTACATCGCGTGTGCGCTGGGCGACATCGAGATCGCGGACCGGGTGCTGGCAGAGCATCCGGACGCCTTGCGCTCGCGAAGCAATCACGGTCCGCACATGGACGGCCGGCCGCCCGGCGGGCACATGTACATCTACCGGATGGGTGTCGGGATGCGTCCGCTGCCCTTTGCGAGCACGAAGGGCCATGCAGCGTTCGTTGACCAGTTGCTGCAGAGAGCCAGTCCGGCGGAGCAGCTGATTCACGCAGCCTGGACGGGTGGCCGTTCCCGAGCACAGGCACTGGTGGGTGCGCATCCGGGACTGGTCGACTCGCTCGTGCCTGACGAAGCCCGGGCCATCAGCGACGCCGCCTGGAACAACAGTCGCCGGGGCGTTGCACTCATGCTTGAGGTCGGCTTTCCGGTGGACGCACGCGGGGATGACCGTGGGACTCCGCTGGATCGGGCCGCGGTGCGCGGGTATGCGGACATCGTTGAGGTGCTGCTGGAACACAACGCCTCGCTCGGAGTCACAAACGACTTCGGCGGCACGCCGCTCGGCGGGGCGATCTGGGGCGCCGCAAATTTTCGCGATCCCGAGGGCGACTATGTCAGAACCGTTGACTTGTTGGCAGCGGTCGAGTCCAACCTAAACCGGCTGGAGGACGACGGCCAGACCCATCTCGACCGGGCACTGGCGGCCGGAAGCGAGGATGTGGCCGACGTCCTGCGGCGTCACGGTGCGCGAGGTGCGGCCGAACTCGGCGAGGGATAGTCGCTTGCGCACCTCGGAAGTCTCAGGTTCGTTCCAGGTCTCGTCCGACCGCGGCAGCGTGTCGTCCGTCCTGCTCCGTCCACTCGGGTCGCGAGCGCTGTTGGTCCTGGGTCACGGCGCCGGAACCAATGCTCGCCATCCATTCATGGCGACGTTGGCCCACGCGTTGGCGGATGCCGGCGTCGCGACGTTTCGATTCAACTACCCCTACTCGGAGTCCGGTCGCGGCGGCATGGATGGCGAGCGCGTGCGCCTGGCGACGGTGCAGGCGGCGGTTGCCGCGGCCAAGGAAACCGCGCCCGAATTACCCACGTTTGCGGGCGGGCACTCGATGAGCGGCCGGATGACCACGCTGGCTGTGTCGATCGGTCTGGTCGACAGACTGTCCGGGATCGTCGCCTATGCGTTTCCGCTACACCAGCCGGGGCGGCCAGGCATTTCGCGGGCGCAGCACCTTGCGGACGTGGACGTGCCGATTCTGTTTCTGTCGGGCAATCGCGATCGCATGGCGACGTTGGATCTGCTTCGCGGAGCCGTGGACGGACTCCCGGGGAACGCACATTTGCATGCCCTGGATGGGGCGGATCATGGCTACAAGGTCTTGAAGCGCTCTGGCCGAACGTTCGAGGACGTGCTGGACGAGGCGGCGTGCGTGACGTCGGACTGGATGGCGGAGCAGATCCAGGGTTAGCCGCCTTCATCTCTAGGACGGCGACCGGCATGTTGGACGCCGGCTTCAGTCGCCGATGACATAAGGTCACACCGGGACCGTCGCCGAACCGGGCCTTTGGGCACGGCAGCGGAAGGGAAATGAGCGATGGCAGCAGATAAACCGAACGTCGTCCTGTTCATCAGCGACCAGCAACACGCCGATACGATCGCCGCCGGCGGCGTGGAAGGTATCCGCACGCCGCACTTGGACTGGATCGCCAACGACGGGGCGCTGTTCGATCGCGCCTACTGTCCGTATCCCATCTGCTCGCCGTCACGCATGGCCACGCTTTCGGGGCTGTATCCGCATACCAACGGCATGGTGGCGAATCACCAGATGCGGCCGGGCTGCGACCTGATGCGCTATCCGGAAGGAGTCAGAAACCTGGGCGACTACCTGGGGGACCTCGGCTACTTGCGCGGCTACGCGGGCAAGTGGCACCTGGGCAGTGGAGCAGCGCGACCCGGGTTTCCGGATTTCTGCTCGCGCTCCGGAGACATCGACGTGGATCGTCGTGCGCAAAACGAGGTCCTGCGACTGACCCAGCAGATTGCGGTGGAGATTGGCGGCAAGGAGCATGGGTTCGAGCCGGATCCCGCCGTCTACAACCGCAAGACGAGCGTTGGGCCGTCACTGCTACCGCTGGCTCAGCATCCGTCCTTTTTCCACATGGATCACGCCAGCGACTGGGTACGCAGCCGCAAGGGCGACGAGCGGCCGTTTTGTCTAGTCTATTCCTGTCACGAGCCGCATCCGCCGTACACCTCGCCCGAACCGTTTCATTCCATGTATGACCCGGCTGACATGGACGTTCCGGCGAACCGGCATGACCCGGGGGGTCCGGCGCTGGTTGCCCACCGTGATGCGGAGCAACTCAAGGTTATATCCGACTGGACGGACGACGAGATTCGGTCGATGCGGGCGGCCTACAGGGGCGCCGTCTCATACGTGGACCACCTGGTTGGGCGGCTGGTTACGGCGTTGCTGGATGCCGGCAAGTGGGACAACACGCTGTTCATCTTCTTCTCGGACCACGGAGAGATGCTGGGGCACCACGGGCTGGCCGCGAAGGGCGCGGTGATGTACGAGGACCTGGTGCGGATTCCGCTGATCGTTCGGCCGCCCGGCGGGCTCGGATTCAAGCATCAGTCGATGCGGGTCGTCTCGTTGGTCGACATCGTTCCGACCGTCGTGGCGATGTGCGGCGGTCAGCCAGCCGACATTCTTCAGGGCGTGGACCTTGGTGAGCTCGTCGTCGGCGGCGATCGTAAAGTCAATGAAGGCGTGGCGGCCGAGTTTCACTCGGTGAACTGGACTGATCCCCTGCACCCGCTGCGGATGTGGGTAGACGAACGCTGGAAGTACGTGGAATCGCAGGATGACAGCGACGAGTTGTACGACCTGCGGGATGACCCGCTCGAATTGAATAACCTGATCGCAAATCGAGCGAGTCAAGCTCAGCTGGATCGCTCGCGGGAGGCTTTGGGCCGCTGGCTCGCCGCGACAGGCGATAGCTGGCCGGACATCGTTCAGCCTCCACCGCGCCCTGCCACGCTGGCCCGACCGATCGTGTAGCGAGGCGAGCAAACTGGCTGGACTGTGGTTCGACTTCATCTCAATGTCTGCGATAGAGTCAGCGTTGCGATGGGTCGTTGAGTGCTTAGAAGGCACTCATCTCGAGCCAGGGAGGGTCTGATGCCTCGATTGATTTCACGTAGACGCATGATGCGGGGCGCCGCGACCGGCGCGACAGGACTTGCTGGCTTGGCTGCGCTGGCCGCCTGCGGCGAGACGCAGGTCGTCACGAAGGAAGTCCCGGTCGAGACGACCGTGATCAAGGAAGTTCCGGTCGAGAAGATCGTCCGTGAGACCGAGGTCAAGGAAGTCCCGGTCGAGAAGATCGTGACCCAGCAGGTCGAGAAGGTTGTTACGAGAACCGTCGAGGTTGAGAAGGTCGTCGAAAAGGTCGTGACCCAGCAGGTCGAGGTCGAGAAGGTCGTCGAAAGGGTCGTCGAAAAAGTCGTTGAGGCTGCACCGGCGCCAATGACCCAGAACTTGCTGTTCCAGACCGACCATACGTCCGGTCCG
>JAPPKM010000132.1 GCA_028874315.1 Chloroflexota bacterium | reverse complement strand
GTGGAGCGCTGGGCGCAGGGAGGCCGGGATCCTGGGGGCGGGGTGGACGCTGGCGGGGATTGATGTACATACTTCGGTGTATTGGTGACGAGACGTGCATGAACCGGTGGGCGGCCGGGGAGGTCGCCCATGGTGGTTCGGTGTTGGGACGGACGCGCGGGTGAGGCCGCGGCGTCGGGGCGTGGCGGCAGCGCAAGGCCGGCAGCCGCGGCGGGGCCTGGTCACGCGTGATGGCCGGGCGGGTGGCGCGACGGGTTCGCGGGTGGCCGGCGCGGCGGGTGGGGCTGGCGGCGGTGGCGGGCGGCTTGCTGGTCCTGGCGGCTCTCCTCGGCAATGGCGGGCCCTTGCTGGCGCAGGACGGCGTCGGCATCGCGTTTGACGACCTGAGCAGCTATCCCACGGAGACGGGGATCGACGGGTTCGACGTCCAGTTGTCCAATCTGGACGCGGACGTGGCCTACCAGGTGGTCGTGTCCAGCGACAACGCCGCCGCCGTGGGCGTCGGCGCCTGCGGGACGGCGACCCAGACCCGGTCGGTGACGGGCGTGACCGCGGTGGACCTGCCGTTCCTAGTCTATGCCTGCGCGGTGGCGCCGGTAACGCTGACGGCGGAGGTGCGCGCGGCCGGGGCCGATTCGGTCGCAGCCTCGGTCAGCCGGCAACTGACGGTGCTGGCCTTCCCGGAAGGGGCGCCGGTGGGGGTGCGGGGCGTGCCGGCGACCCGCGGGGCGGTCGGCGCGGCGACGTCGGCGCGGAGGCCCGGCCTCGTGCCGAGCATCAGCTTTGACAACATCAGGATCGATTCCGTCCGGGCGAACTGGGGCCTGCCCGACGACGGCGGGCATCGGCTGACCGGGTACGGGGTGCTGTTCTGGAAAAAGGGCACGGACCAGCCGGACTGGGGCCAGGCGGCCACGATTGGCGTCAAGCTCAGCCATACGTTCACCGGGTTGGAGTACGACACGACGTATCGGTTCCGCATCCACGCCTGCCATGAAGTCAACCGCGTGCCCTACTGCGGCATCTGGACGAATCCGCCCGTCGACGTGCGCACGGCGGGACCGCCCGACCCGCCGCACACGATCAAGTTCACGAACATCACGGCGAATTCGGTGCGGGTGACCTGGAGCATCGCCGCCAACACGGGCGGGGTGCCGCTGACCGGCATCGATCTCAGGTACTGGCCCTACGATGCCCAGAACCCCGACCGGGAGACCGGCGCCAGGACGCACCCGGCCGACGACGGGAACGATCGGGGCGAGACGCTGACGGGGTTGACGGCCGGCACGGAGTACGAACTGAAAATGCGGGCCTGCAACGGCACGAACGACAGTCACTGCTCGCACTGGTCCGCCGATCACCGGTTCACCACGCTCGCCGGCACCACGCCACCCCCCACGCCGACGCTGGAGCCGCCGCGGCCGCAGAGTCTGAACGTCGTGCCGCGGGCCGGGCGCAAGGCGGTGCTGACGTGGGGGCCCGTGGCGGGAACTACGAAGTACCAAGTCCAGGCGCAGATCCTGGGACAGACAGACTGGTATGGCGCGAGATGCGAAGGGGTGTCGGCTGGACAGCCATCGCAACCCAAGTGCGTCATTGATCTTGAGTACATCGCCAAACCAGGCGGCAAGGCCGTTGGGTTGCAGCATCACAAGGCGTATGCGCTGCAAGTTCAGGTGGTGAAACCGCAGGAAGGCGAGTTCAGTGCGCCGATAGTGATCATCGACACGCCAATCTTCATGGCAAAGGGCGCCAGCAGAAGCGCCAAAGTGACCTGGACGCCGGTCGAGACCGTTCACAGTGACTTGCGTGCTGGCGGGTCGTACCAACTCAGGTACCGAAAGTTCAAGGGTGATCACAGCTCGGTTGCCTGGAAAGCGACAGCCGAAGCGTTTGACCCGACCACACCCACGCCGGATCTGCCGTCCGGAACCACGTCGCATCCGATCGGAAATCTCGACAACTACGGTCTCTATGCGATTCAGCTTCTGTACAACGCCCCTCGAACCAACGCGGCGCCCATCAGGGTATTTGCGGCGCGCGACGCGTACGTCTGGCCATCGGACCGTGCCGCGGGCGTAGATACCGATCCAGACGGTACGCCTTACGCCGGTGAACGCGTGGGGACGTTTCCGCTAAGCAAGCCAGTCGGTAACCGGACCTACGCGTACTACATCTGCAGCGACACGTTTCCGCGCGACATGGAACCGGACGAGCCCGACGATCCCGATCCGCCGGATGGGATCAGAGCCAAGTCGCGGGCCTTCATCCAGGATGCCTTTGCCCAGTGGGAGACAGCTACGACCACGGAGACGGACACGAGCCTGATCACGATGAAGTATATGGGTACGACCTGCGCAAACTATCGCCCGCTAATTCAGCCAATCGTGAACGAAATAAATGCCAATGTCATAGTCGGTTTGCCTCACGAAGAGATTGAGGACAACGTTGAAGCTGTGACCCAGCAGCTTGGCGATCTCACAGGGTTTCTAGATCAAGACAAGGAGCGCAGCGAAGTGATCTTTGTTGACGTTCCAGTAGAGGACGGCATCGGATCAAGAAGGACGAAGCGATATGTGTATTTTAGCGAAGTATCGCATAGAATTGGCATTAACGAATGCGTATTCACATCACTAGCATGTGCAGCAAATGAAGAAAAGGACAGCCAATTGACGACTGACATACTTATCAATGGAAAGTCATTCGAAAACAACGAGTACTTCAATTGGGACATTCCGAGCGTAGCCTTCAATCAGTGTATTTCGGTTAGCGGATCGGATATCGACACTGCAAGGAGTCTGTATCTGACCACAGTCCATGAAGCCGGGCACGCGTTGGGGATACGCGGCACCAGCGCGAGGTCTCGTGGGACCAAGGATCAGATCCATCACTCGCAGGTCGAAGATTCGGTTATGAAGGCTCGGGGCGCCGACATTTGCTCACCAACGCCGTTTGACGTGATGGCGATCTACGCGCTGTACCAGACCCAGGAATGAGCGGGTCGTAATGGCTACTCGGTGGATATCGACGATTCGCGGCGTTGTCCTGGGGCCTGTCGTTGCGGTTCTGCTGCTCGCTGGGTGCGGGCCGTCGCCCGCCACGGCGCCCGTGGAGGCGAGCGACGCCAGGGCGAACTTGGCTGACACCGCGAGGTCGGCGAGCACGGCGGCGTCAATCTCCGATGCACCTGAGCCCGGCGGTCGCCTGGCCGCAAGCGAAGCCGCACCTCGGGATAGAAGTCCAGTTCCGCCGAGCACCGGCGCACCGCGCCAGCCAGCGACGCGGGGCCCTGCCGCGGCGAGCACGACGAGTCCGGCCGCCGCGACACCCACGCCCACGCCAGACCCCGACGAACGACGCATTCCGCCGCCCACGTCCTTCTATGGATATCCGTGCGATCCCTATTCGATCGACGGTGTTGACTTGTGGTTCTGGGAGAACACGGTGCGCTGGGCGGCGGACGGCTCGGCCGTGTTCTTCAGCCAGGGGCCGCTGGTGTACGGGGCGGCGGCCGACGGCGCGTGGGCGCGGGTCGTGGCGGATGGCTCCGGATGGGTCAACCCGCGCCTGGCGTGGCATCCACGAGTCGCGACGGATGTCGTTGTGGGTCCGATGACGTATTTCGACATCTCGCCCGAGGGTGACCGGCTGGTGTACGCCACCTGCGCGTACCGGGAGGAAGCCGTTACGGGAATTGAACAGGCCAACGCGGAGATAGATCGGCAATTCCTTTTGCGTCAGGGCTATCGCCCGCAAGAAACCGGGCCGTTCCACCCCGGCTTCGAGTTGGCGGTGGTGGCGTTGGACGGAGGGGCGGTTGAGCGGCTGACCACGAACATGCGCTTCGACAACTTTCCGGCCTGGTCGCCGGACGGGACGCGGATTGCGTTTCTGGAAGGCGACAGTGTCCGCGCGGCGCTGCTCGTCACCATGATTGCCACGGGCGGGTTCGCCCATCCGACTGATACCGGTGAGCACATCCTCGGCCTGCATCCGCCGCAGTGGTCGCCGGACGGGACGCGGCTGGCGGTGGTGGGCAGCGACGGTTCGAGGTTTGGGCTGGCCGTGCTGACCGTGAACGCCGACGGCGGCGACGTGCGGCGGCTGGGGCGCACGATCAGCGGACCGAGCTGGTCGCCGGACGGGACGCGGCTGGCCTTCGTGGGCGCCACGGACGACGAGGGCGACGGGTGGGGCCTGCTGACGATGGCCGCCGACGGGACGGACGTGCGTCAGGTCCAGCTTCCGCCGGACTGGGAACCCCACTACGTGGGCGGTCACATGATCCTCACCGGGATGGACAAGTTTGGCGATGGATGGATTCCCACGCTGGCGTGGTCGCCGGCGGGCGATCACCTGTTGTACACGTGCGGCCAGCGGATCTGCGTGGTGGGGCTGGACGGAACGCCGGTGGGCCGGTCGCCGCTTACCTGGCAGGGGGACAAGTGGGGACCATCGGGGAGCGTGGCGGCCTGGTCGCCGGACGGGACGCGAATCGCGGTGGCCCGGAGCGTGGTATGGCACGAACGGCACGACCCGCCACTGCCGTTCGAGCCCGCGGTGTACACGATGGCGCCGGACGGGACGGACCCACAGATAGTGGCCGCCTACGACGCCGAGGCCGAGGTGCACCCACTAAAGCCGCGCCCGGCACCTGTTCACGCGGACGTCACGGGGTGCACGGCCGGAGTGGCGGTGGCGGAGCCGGCGGCCAATCCCGGGCTGGTGCGGGACTGCGAGGCGCTGCTGCGGGCGCAGGCGGCGTGGGGGCGCGAGCTTGGCTGGAGCGCCGCGACGTCGATGGAGGAATGGGCCGGGGTTCTCGTTGACGGCTCGCCCCCGCGCGTGCGGAAGTTGCAGATCTCTCAGCGGGTGCTCGGGCCCATTCCGCCGGTCCTGAGCGCCCTGGATCACCTCGAGGTCCTCGACCTCGAGCTGAATGTCCTGGGCGGGACGATTCCGCCGGAGCTGGGGCAGCTCAGCCAGTTGCGGGTCCTGGACCTGGGCTGGGGCGTCCTGAGCGGACCGATTCCCCCGGAACTCGGCCGGCTGACGCAGTTGGTCCGGCTGGACCTGGCCTCAAACTACCTGGCCGGTTCGATCCCGTCGGACCTGGGCGCCATCGCCACGTTGCGCACGCTCGATCTCCAAGACAACGTCCTGACGGGCACGATCCCCCCCGCACTGGGCCAGTTGAGCGATCTGAGGGAGATTCGCCTGGGGGGCAACCGGTTGACCGGCTGCGTGCCGGCCGGCCTGCGGCCGACCGAGAACTACTATCTGTGGGACCAGGGCCTGCCGCGCTGTGAGGCGGCGGCGTGAGGGGCGCGCTACGGAAATGGGGGAGACGGCCGGGCGGCGCCTGGCCGGCGCACCGCGGAGCGCAGGCTGCGCTTGGCCTGCTGGTTGTTCTGGCCGCGCTGGGCTGCGGCGGGCGTGCGGCGCCCACGCACGAATCGCGTGGCGAGGGATTTGCCGAATCGTCAGCGTCGGCTGCACTGCCTCAAGCGGCCTCGGTAGCCGAAGGCGAAATGCCAATACAGCCTTTCGACGCTCGTCCGATCGTCCACGGATCCGCCGCGGCGGCTTTCGCTTCGGATGAGGCGGCCACGGTCGAGGACCTGCTGGCCGATGGCCTGCATCTGGCCGGCGCGTCGCCGGCGCACCTGGCGATCCGGGGGACGCCGGCGGCGAGTTCGGTGCGCTGCCTGTGGCGCGGGGTGGCACGGACGGCGGCACAGCGCGAAGACGCGATCCGCTTCTGGCTGCGATTGGGGCCGACCGACGCGATCCCGGAGCCGGCCTACCTGGCCGTGCTGTTCGGGGCGGTGCTGGACACCCTGGCCTCGGACTATCGCGAGACGGCGAAGGCGAACTTTCGGGCCATCGCGCGGGGCGGGGAGTCGCGGGAGTACCTGTTCCTGACGTGTTTCGCGGACTACGCGGTGACGGCGTTCTTGTTGGGCAGCGGGACCACGCCGGCGACGGTGACGGTGGCGTACGACCGGCAGGGCGAGGCGGCTTCCTTTGACCTGTATGTGCGGGAACACGAGGCCGGGACGTATGGGTCGGACCCGTTGCAGACGCGGGGGACGTACGAGGCGGGGTTGCAGGCGCAGGTGGTGGCGGCCGAAAAGGAGTTGAGCGCGGCAATCGGGGGGCGCGAGGCGGTGGTGTTTTTGGCGCCGATGGGGGCGCATAACGCCATCGGGTTCGAGGCCTGGCAGGCGGTGGCGTCGTGGGCGGTGGTGACGGACGGCGCCGGGGTCGTGCAGGCGGTGCGGGACGACACGCCGGCGGGCGACCCGGAGCACACGCAGACGCTGGCGAACCTGTCCAGCCGGATCAGCACGGCGGCGACGACGGACGCGCACGCGACCACGCGGGTGACGACGGTGGGCGGCCTGCAGCCGTATTACCGGGACACGCTGCAGGCCTACGCCGACATCACGCCGGGGGACGGGCAGACGACGACGTTTACGCCGGCCCAGCCGCCGGCGGCGCCGACCTGCACCAACGGGACGGTGATCCCCAATCCCGCCGATAACCGCGAGCTGGTGAAGGACTGCGAGACGCTGCTGGCGGTGGGGCCCACGCTGCGGGGGACGGCGACGCTGAACTGGGCCACCGGCACCGCGCTGACCAGCTGGACCGGCGTCACCACCGGCGGCACGCCGACGCGGGTGACGGGGCTTAGCCTGGCGAATACGTCACTGAGCGGCCGCATCCCGCCAGCCATCGGGCACTTGTTCGCGTTGACGACGCTGAACCTCAGTACCAACAGCCTGACCGGGGACATCCCGGCCGAGCTGGGCTGGCTGGACCGGTTGACCGAGCTGCGGTTGTCGGGGAACCGCCTGACCGGCTGCCTCCCCCTCAACCTGCGGGCGGTGGCGACGAACGACCTCGGCGCCCTCAACCTGCCATGGTGCGCCCCGCCGCCGCCGGCGAATCCGCGGGCGGGGACGCCGGCGGCGACGAGCGTCCCGGTCAGTTGGGACGCGGTGGCCGACGCGGCGGCCTACCGGGTGGAGGTGCGCGAGGGCGGGACGGGCACCTGGACCACGCAGAGCGACACGATCACCGGCACGAGCCACACGGTGGACGAGCTGGTCTGCCAGACGACCTACGCGCTACGGGTGCGGGCGCGCGGCAGCGGCACGACCTACGGGACGGCCTGGAGCCAGCCCTCGGCGGCGGTCGCCGTCACGACCGGCACCTGTCCGCCGCCGGTGTTCGCGGAACCCAGCTATGCCTTCACGGTGGCCGAAGACGTGGCCGTCGCCACGCAGGTCGGGACGATCCGGGCCACGGTGGCCGGCGGGGGACCCGTCACGCACACGCTGACGGCGGGGAACACGGGCGACGTATGGACGATCGATGCCACGAGCGGCGAGTTGAAGCTGGTGGGGCCGCTGGATCACGAGACGACGCCCACCTACACCCTGACCGTGACGGCGGCGGTGGGGGCGGACGGATCGACCACCGCCTCGGTGCCGGTCACGATCACCGTCACGGACGTGGACGAGCCGCCGGTGTTTGACGCCGAGAGCTACACCTTCAGCGTCGCCGAGAACAGTCCCGCGGATACGGCGGTGGGGTCGGTGACGGCCACGACCACGGGGTCCGGCTCGGTGACCTATGCGCTGACAGCGGGGAATGGGGCGGGGGCCTTCGCGATCGACGCCGCAACCGGGGCGCTGACGGTGGCGGGGGCGCTGGACCATGAAACCACCACCAGCTACAACCTCACGGTCGAGGCGACGAGCGGCGGCGGGGCGGCCACGGCCACGGCGACGGCGCCGGTGACCGTGACGGTGACGAACGTGGACGAGGCGCCGGGGTTTGGGGCGGCCAGCTATGCCTTCAGCGTGGCCGAGGACGCGGCGCTGGGCGCGACGATCGGCGCGGTGACGGCGACCGATCCGGAAGGCGGCACGGCGGTGTACGACATCACGGCGGGCAACGAGTCGTTGACGTGGGCGGTCGATTCGCTGAAGGGATCCGTGGTGGTGGGCGCGCGGCTGATCCAGGCGGCGACGCCGAGCTATCGCCTGACGGTGCGGGCCGGCAGCCTGGCGGGCGGCCCCTCGGCCACGACGACGGTGACCATTACGGTGACGCCGGCGGGATGAGGGCGGTCCGCGGGGCGCGAGTGTGTCTGCATTGACATGGATGTCACGACGGCGTGAGTATCTCTGCCTGTGAAAGGCGGGCAGGAAGAGACTGTGCGCGGATGACGAACTGGCAACCATGGGCACCTCGCTGGCTGGCGCGGCGCCTGGCGCTGGCGGCGCTCGTTGCCGCAGCGGCCGTGATAACCGCCTGGACCCCGGCGGCCGCCCTGGACTGCCAGGGCATAGTCCTGGACGACGGCTGCCTCTTCACGATCACCGGTAGCGACACGCCCGATCCCGACGACGGGTATGCGGTGACCAATGACCACGGCGTGCCGTTCTACGACTTCGTGCGCGCGCGCGACGTTCAGTCCATCGGCTACCCGATCAGCCAGCGGTGGAACTACGCGAATTTCACGCTGCAGGCCTTTCAGAAGGTGATCTTGCAATGGGACCCCGGCAAGGGCCGCGTGAACTACCACAACACCCTGGACGTGCTCGCGAATCGCTACCCCGAGGTCGAGTTGCCCAACGTGCCGCCGCACCAGGTGCTGGAAACCGACGCCGACGCGGACTTTGCCAGCGCGGTCCGCACGCACCTGGCGCTGCTGGACCGGAATGCGGCGATGAAGGAGCGCTTCCTCAGCGAGCCTGCCTGGCTCAGCCTGTACGGCCTGCCGATCCGGTACGAGGAGCGGGAGGTCGATGGCCACCCGCAGGGTCTGCAGCTGCTCCGCACGCAGCGCACCGTGTTCGAGATCTGGAACGTGGCCGCCCCGGGAACCACGGTGGGCCGGGTGAATCTGCAGAACGTCCCCGACAAGGTAAAAAGGCTGGACAACGTGATCATTCCGAACACGGCCAAGGGGCTGTGGCGGGCATCCGATCCCAGGTACCCAGCCCTGATCGCGAACCTGCGCTGGGTCGCCGACGGGCTCGAGCCATGGGAACAACGCGGCGTCAGCTACCTGGAACGGATCTTTGCCGTTTCCGAACCGGCCTTGCGGTCGCTCGTCCAGCATCCCACCGACTGGACCATACGTAATGGACCCTACGAAGACGCCGGGGTTACCGGGAACGATGACTTCGAGATGCTGGCGCTCCTGGTGGAGCAGCCGTGGGCCAAGCATGAACTCAATTTCGGCGAAGATGACCTCATTGACATCGTCCGCTACGGCCTGGATTCGTTGCCAGCTCTCGTAACCGCCTCGGACTCGGCCTCCACGCCTGCCGAGGCGCCTGATCCCAACTTACCGGGCATCATCTCCTCCCTGTATTGGGTCGCCGACGGGCTCACGCCACTGGAACAAACGGCCGTCACGCACCTGGCAGAGATCTTTGCCGCCTCCGAACCACTCTTGCAGACGCTGATCCAAGACCCCGACAATGCGTACGTCCGGAGTCGACCTACCCAGGCAACCATCCCTGGGCTCAAGGCGCTGGTGGCCTTTGCGGACCTGCCATGGGCCACGGATGGACTTAACCAGACCGAAACGGAACTGCTCCGCCTAATCTTAATCAACTCGTCTGCTGTGCCCGATCTAGCATCCCTAGTTCCGCAAAAGCAATGGATTAAGGACGATCTAACAGATGACGAATTTTCCATAATTGACGATCTGATTAGCATCGGATACGATGAGCGCGAAATTCTCAAGCAGACCAGCTCGGGCACTAATGAGGCAACAATAGCCTACCATTTATTGCGAATGCCGTTCCTCGCTTCAATTGAACCATTTGATGCGCCGGCGGTTCGAAGTTTGCGCGATATAGGATGGCACGATCGCAATTACCTGCACACAATCGTCGCACGCTACGCTCAGCCAGATGGGATTACCGACTATCGTGCCAAGATCATTCCCACTCTTTCATACGTTGTGGCGAACAAGCCAGAATTATTGAACGGGATGCTCAATCCAGCCGCCGTATCTGTTGAGGAGCGGTCCATCGTGCTTCCCCACACAGGACCGGTGGTTTTGGCGGTTATTCGCACGCGCCTGGGCGATGATAGAACCATGGCGTACCTGGATGAAGCCGTCAGGTTTGCCGAAGGGTTCATCAGGCGGCCATTCCCGACCAGGTACATTGCGCTGCACGTGACGGAGGCGGTTGAGCCCTGGGGCGGGCTGTTCCTGGGATCGCATATCGCCATACGAGAGGGATATGACGATCAGTACCACTATTTCAACGATTCTCTGAGGGGCGTCCTCTATCACGAAGTCGCGCACTACTATTGGCATGCATGCCCCAGCTGGTTGTGCGAGGGTGCCGCGGTGTATTTCGAAATGCACGCCGGCGTGCTGGGCTCCGGAGCACAGAAGGGAATCGCCGAAGCGTGCAGTACCACGTCGATTATCGATGTGGCCTCTGAGTGGAATGAATGTGATTATTATCTTGGCGCGGCTCTCTTCTTCAACCTATTTCACAGCCTGGGCGAGGGCGTATTCCTGCGAGGTCTCTGGCGACTCTATGACACGACGCAGGGCAACCTTTCGCCCGGCAGTTGCGAGGGTATAGAAGTTGGACTCTGCCATCTCAGGTTTGCGTTCGTGACCGATGCGCCCCCGGAGGCCGCCGCGCTGGCGGAGCGATTCTTACGGGAGTTGTATTTCGGAGAGGACTGACCGGGCGGCTCTCGGCGTGAGACCAGCCCTTACGCCACTGTGACGGTGCCGGCCGCGGGCTAAGGGCGGCGCGACGCGCGTGGGCGAGCAGGTCGCTTGTTGCGTGGCGGTACGGCATGGCGGCGGATTCCGCGGCCAGCGACAGCGCGCAGGCTCGGGTGGACGATCGGGTGGCACGTTCCGGCTCACCACGAATGGGGCGGGCGGACGGTTGTGAAGGTGACAGACGGGAGTGGGGGGCTGCTCCGACTTTGGAAGTAGAGGGTCGGGCGTGGGCCTGGCCGAGGTCGTTGGCAGGAAAGGAAGGTGGCCTGATGAAACGCACGACGCTTGTTGCGCTGGCTGGCCTGGCGGTGGCGATCGTTCCGTTGGCGCTGTGGTGGTACCGCATGGAGCGCGACGCGGCGGCTTGAGGTCGCAGCCGGAGTTGACACGCGGGGCCGTGCGGACGGATACGTCGCGCGGCCCCGCCGTCGTGAGACCTGACCGGCAAGGCATGCCACACTGGCCGATCCCTGATTGGAGGGCGTATGGCGACGCAGACGCCGATTCCGGCGCCGGAGTTTCCGGAGGGGTTGGAATGGGCCAATACGCGGCGGCCGGTTCGCATGGCGGACCTGCAGGGCCGGCTGGTGATCCTGGACTTCTGGACCTTCTGCTGAATTAACTGCCTGCAGCTATTTCCGCAGTTGCGGAAACTCGAAGAGAAGCATGGTCCGGCGCTGGCGGTGGTGGGGGTGCACACGCCGAAGTTCCCGGCGGAGCGCGAGACCTTCAATGTGCGCTACGCGGCGCGGCGTCACCGGCTGGAGCACCCGGTGGTGAATGACCGGGATTTCCAGATCTGGCAGACGTACGGGGTGCGGGCGTGGCCGACGATGGTGTTTGTGGACCCGCTGGGGCACGTGATCGGGTTTCATTCGGGCGAGGCGCCGTTTGAGGCGCTGGACCGAGCGGTGACGCGGATCCTTGGTGAGCACCGGCCGAGCGGCGTGGTGACGGACGCGCCGCTGGACGTGATGGAGCAGGCGCCGGATTCGGATACGGGGCTGGCGTTTCCGGGGAAAGTGCTGGCGACCGGGGACGCGCTGTATATCGCGGATTCGGGGCATCACCGGATCATCGAGACGGACCACGAGGGCACGGTGCGGCGGGTGTTTGGGTCGTCGGTGGAAGGGCACCAGGACGGGGCGGGCTCGGAGGCGAGGTTCACGTATCCGCAGGGGCTGGCGGTTGTTGGCGACGACTTGTACGTGGCGGATACGGAGAACCATCGGATCCGGCGGGTGGACCTGGAGTCGGGCGAGGTGTCGACGGTGGCGGGGACGGGGGCGCGGGGGTATCCCGCGCCGGGGTCGCATCCGGCGCTGACGGCGGAGCTGGCCTCGCCGTGGGACCTGGCCTGGCACGACGGCCGGCTGTTTATCGCAATGGCGGGCATGCACCAGGTGTGGGTGATGGACCCCGCGGACGGGGTGGTTGGGCCGTATGCGGGTTCGGGGATTGAGAACCTGCAGGACGGGCCGCTGGACACGGCGCAACTGGCGCAGCCGAGCGGACTGGCGGTGCACGGGGACCGCTTGCTGGTGGCGGATAGCGAGACGAGCGCCATTCGCACCCTGCCTCTGGACGGGCGGGGCGACGCGCGGACGATTGCGGGCGTGGGGCTGTTCGACTTTGGAGATGAGGACGGTCAGGGAACGTCGATCCGGTTGCAGCATCCGCTGGGGGTTGCGGCTGGGGCCGAGGGCGTGTTTATCGCCGACACGTACAACAACAAGATCAAGGTTGTGGATCCGGTCCAGCGGCTAATTTCATCGTTTGCCGGGGACACGGAGCACGGCGACGCGGACGGCGGGTTGGCGGACGCGCGGTTTCATGAACCGGGCGGGGTGTCGCTGGCGGACGGGGTGTTGTTCGTGGCGGATACGAATAACCACGTGGTGCGGCGGGTGGACCTGGCTGCCCAGACCGTCAGCACGGTGGAGGTGAGCGGCCTCTAGGCAGATCAAACCAAGGCTCGCCAGCGGCCAGGAAGCTATCGCGTGTCGACCCGGCGGCGTCTATTCTTGAGCGGTCAGCGCCGACACCCGGGGGATTGATACGAATGTTTGCGACGTTTGGACGGACGTGGCAGCTCACGAAGATGAGCTGGGGCGTGTTGCAGAGTGATCGGAAGCTGATCGCGTTTCCGATCATGTCGGGAGTGGCGCTGGTGATCCTGGCGGCGCTGTTGACCGGCGTGGGGGCCGGAGTCGGCACGCTGGATCGGTTGGGCAGCGCGGGGTCGGCCGGGCTGGCCGAGGCCGACATCGTGCTGCTGGGGATTACGTACTTTCTGCTGGCGTTCGTGATCATTTACTTCAACGCGGCGCTGATCGGGGCCGCCATGGTGCGGCTGGCCGGCGGCACGCCGACGCTGGGCGACGGGTTCCGGCTGGCGAATTCGCGTTTGCCGCAGATCGCGGGCTGGGCGCTGATTTCGGCGACGGTGGGTCTGATCCTGCAGATCCTGCGGAACCAGTCGCGCGACAACTTCCTGGGGCAGATCGCGCTATCGATCGTCGGCGGCGTGTGGGCCTATCTGACGTTCTTCGTCGTGCCGGTGCTGGTGGCCGAGGAAACGGGGCCGATTACGGCGATCAAGCGCTCGAGCTCGCTGTTCAAGCGGACCTGGGGCGAGCAGGTGGTGGCCAACTTCGGGTTCGGCATCGTGGGGTTCCTGGCCGCGCTGGTCGGACTGGTGCCGGCCTTCCTGGTAGGGATGGTCGTGCCGATGGCCGGGTTGGTGGTCGGCGTGGTGACGGTTGGACTGGCGATTGCCACGGTTTCGACGCTGGAGGCGATCTTCAAGGCGGCACTGTACGGCTACGTGGCCGACGGAAACGTGGGCGAGGGGTTTGACCGGAACACGCTGGATGGGGCGTACGGGCCCGGACGCGGCGGGCACCGCGGCTTCTAAGGGCCGACGAGAGACGTTTGCTTTACCTCAAGATGGGTGCCCGGAAGACCCCTCACCGGTTTCGGCCGAGGACGGCCGAACCTGCCTCTCCCCCAGGAGAGGGTGAAGAGCCGCCACGCATTCGAGGCCAAGGGCCGTTGTTCAAGGGTCTCCGATGAGCGGGAGTCACGCCGGGAAGCGGGCGGCGGTTTACGGGGCCAGCAGCGGGATGGGCCGGGCCACGGCGCTGGCGCTGGCGCGGGCCGGAGCTGACGTGGCGGCGCTGGCGCGAACCGAGGATGCGCTGGAAGCGGTCGCGAGAGAGATTCGGGGAATCGGGCGCCAGGGTGTGGCGATTTCCGTAGACATTCAGGACGCGGCGGCGGCGCGGGCCTCGGTCGATTCCGTGGTCGAGGCGCTGGGCGGGATCGACATCCTGGTGTACGCGACGGGTTGGAACATCCCGGGGCGGGCGCTGGAACTGCTGAGCTCGTCGGACTGGGAGTTGATGCAGCGAACCAACCTGTGGGGCCTGTACGACGTGACGCAGGCGGCATTGCCGGCGCTGCGGGAGTCAGGGGCGCGGGTGGTGGTGATTTCATCGGCGGCGGTCCAGATGCCCGACATGTCGGGCGTGGCGTACCAGAGCACGAAACACGGGGAAGCCGGGTTCGTGTACGGGATGATGCACGAGGAGGCCGGGAACGGGATCCGGGCGACGATGATCTTCCCGGGGCTGACGGAGACGCCGATGATCGACCGGCGGCCGGCGCCGACACCGCCGGAGATGATAGCGAACGCGCTGCAGCCCGAGGACGTGGCCGAGGCGGTGCTGTTTGTGACCTCGCTGCCGGCGCGGGCCTACGTGCCGGAGCTGGTCCTGCTGCCGGCGGCGATTCAGCAGCGCTAGTCCGCGAGCGGCCGCCGGGCGCGGCTGCGTATGCTGGCAAGGCGGTTCGCGGTCGCGAGGTTCAGCCATGCCGTACGACCCTTCGCTACACCTGTTTTGTCACCCCTGGG
>JAPPKM010000139.1 GCA_028874315.1 Chloroflexota bacterium | reverse complement strand
CCATCCGGAGCGAACTGGCTCGCGGCGGCCAGGTCTACTTCCTCCACAACCGCATCCAGACAATTCGGACGTGGGAAGAGCGGCTCAGGAATCTGCTGCCTGATGTCGACATCGTCGTCGGCCACGGCCAGATGCCCCCGCGCGATCTCGAGGACGTCATGTACCGCTTCGCCCGCGGCGATGCCCAGGTGCTGCTGTCGACGGCGATTATCGAAAACGGCCTGGACATCCCCAACGTCAACACGATCATCGTCAACGACGCCTGGCGCTTCGGCCTGGCGCAGCTCTACCAGTTGCGCGGGCGCGTTGGGCGCAGTGCCACGCAGGCCTACGCCTACTTCCTCTACCAGAAGAATCACACGCTGACCGAGGAGGCCCAGAAGCGTCTACAAACGATTCTGGAGGCCTCCGAACTCGGCGCCGGCTTCCGTATTGCCCTGCGCGACCTGGAAATCCGCGGCGCGGGCAGCCTGCTCGGCGCCGAGCAACACGGCTACGTCACCACCGTCGGCTTCGACCTGTACACGCGCATGCTGGCGGCCGCCGTGGACCGACTGCGCGGCAAGGAACCCGACGAGCCGGATCGGGAACTCCGCGCGGTGGTCGACCTGCCGCTGGCGGCCTACCTGCCGGACGAGTACATGGGCACCTACGCCGCCAAGATCCGCGAGTACCAGCGCCTGGCCCGCCTGCGCACAATCGGCGAGGTCGAGGAAGCCATCGCCGACATCCGCGACCGCTTCGGTGACCTGCCCGAACCCGTCGCCAACCTGGCGTACCTGCTCCGCGTCAAGGCACGCGCCATCGCACTCGAGATTCCCAGCATCACCGTCTACGGACGCGAGCTCATCATCCGTGTTCCGACTGGTCTCCATGTCAGCCGGGGTGTCCTGCTCAATGAAATCGGACGCGGTGTCCGGCGCGGCCAGCAGGGTCTCCTCTGGCCCAACTTCCAGCGCGACCGCCAATGGCAAACCAAGCTCCTGGCCCTTCTCGACGCCCTCCTCCGCTGGCACGACCACGCCGAAGCACCCGCGGCGCCAGCGGCCGTGGGTGCGCGGCACGCGTAACCCGGTTCATCGGTCCCTGCCGACGCCAGCGATCCCTAGCGCGCTGCGACAGCGGCATGTTCCGCGCGCTCGATGAAGCGAGCCAATCGTGCGCGCAATGCCACGGCATCACCGGTTGGCTGCGTCAGGCGCTCCCGATCCGGCCCTTCATGAGCGCTCCACAGCAGGCGCAGCATCAATAGAGCCCAGCGCGCTGCGAGGAGCCGGTCCCACACCGCCAACCGCTCCTCGAAACTGCCATCTCCTTTCGGCCGCCGGTAGCTGTTACGCAGCCAGGCGTGCGCCTCCGAACTGAGCCCGTCCAGCGCCGCGTGCCAGCGCAGGTCTGCCAGGTCCAGCGCCGGATCGCCCCAGCCGCTGTACTCCCAGTCGACCCAACGAAGCTGGTCGTCGTCACACCACACGGCGTTCGCCAGGTTCGGATCGACGCGGCACAAGCGCAGCGGAACGCGCTCCCGACGCGGATCCGCATCGCTGATGGCGACAGAATCCGCGCAGTCGTCCACCAACCGGTCGAGCCGCTCACACATCGCTCGCCCCTGCCGGTCGGCTTCAATGAGCCAGGGTCCGTACTTAGCAAGAAAGCCGCGGAGTTCGTCGAGATAGGGTCCGAAGTCAAACCAGTGGAACCAGGCATCGGGGAGCTCAACGCCGGCCACGTCGCCCGGTCGAACGCTGTGCACGCGCTGAATGCTCTCGATAAGGGCGTCGAGCTTCGGAGCCGTCAACTCCGCCCCCGTCAGCTCGGATCCCAGAGGTACGCCGGACAGCCACCGGTACGCGACGGCCGGGTACGGAACCACCGCGCAACTCTCGTCCAGCCAGAGCGGCTCCGGCGAAAGATCTAGCCCAGGCGCTTGCAGCAGGCGCAGCGCGCCGTACTCGCGCCTGGCCCGCTGCCGCCTGTCGTCAACACAGAGCTTGCAGGCGAATCGCTGACCGGCGGCCTCCACTCGATACAACGCGTTGTTGGCGCCCCCGGTCACGCGAAGCACCGTCGCTCCGCGTCCGGTCCAGGTGGTCGCCTGCGCGGCGTGCGCGTTGGCCACGAACTTCAGCCATGCAGACGCCTCGCGCACTCGCTGCTGCCTGCCCAAATCAAGACTCCCCGTAGACAGCCTCCCCCACGCTACCGACAATCGCCGACCATTCGGCATCCACGAGGGCGCAGTGAAGCTCGGCTACTTCCACAACGGCCACTTTCCGCCAATCGAATTCGAGAAATTCGTCCGCTGGGGTGCGGCCAACGGCTACCAGGCCATCGACGTGCCGCTCTTTGAGCCAAACGTCCGTGCCATCTGCGACCGACACGGCCTGGAGCCCACCTCGACCGTCGGCATGGTCTGCCAACCAATCGCAACCGATGCTGAAAACCGCGCGGAGGAAGTGGCCCAGGCCCGCCGCGCCCTCGACTACGCCGCCGCCGAGCACATTCCAAACGTCTGGCTCGGCCACGAGATGGCGCCCGACCTCGGCTTCGACGAAAACGTCCGCCTTTTTGCGGAGGGCGTAGGCCCGGTCCTGGATCATGCGGACCGCGTCGGCGTTCGCCTGGTCATGGAGAACTGGGCCAACGGCGGCCGCAACCTCGCCTACGCTCCGGCCCATTGGGCCGCCATCTTCGACGCCGTTGCCCATCCCGCCCTGGGCTTGTGTCCTGACCCATCGCACCTGGCCTGGCTTGGCATCGACTACCTGCGGGCGGTGCGCGACTTTGGTTCGCGCGTTTACCACGCCCACGCCAAGGACACCGAGTTCCTGCCCGACTCGCTTTATCAATACGGCGTCATCGGTACGGAACGCGGACGCATCGGCCAGGGCACCTACCGCTTCCGAATCCCGGGATTCGGCGTGATTGATTGGCCGGGCTACATCACGGCGCTGCTCGAAGTCGGCTACAACGGCGCCCTGGTCGTGGAGCATGAGGATCAGTTCTGGAGCTCGAAGACCGACGCCCAGCACGCGCTGAACGGCCTGGTGCTCGCCCAGCGATTTCTTTCCCCGCTGCTAGTCTGAGGGCTTGACCGACGGCGCGAGGTTGGGGCGCCGAGCTGACCACGTCGGCCAGTCGATCCACCACCCCGCCGCTCCGGCGCTTGACATGACGCCTTATGCTAAGCGCCGCCATCAATAGGTTCTTACACCCCACCGCCACCGACCACACCTGAACAATGGCTACCCGTCGCCGCGCCTCGCGGCAAACCACAACCAACGCGAACACGCTGGTGATCGTCGAATCGCCCGCCAAGGCGCGCACCATCGAGCGCTTCTTGGGCGATGGCTATACCGTGACGTCCTCCATCGGCCATATCCGCGACCTGCCGTCCAGCGCCGCGGAGGTGCCCAAGCAATTGAAAGGCAAGGATTGGGCGACGCTGGCGGTAGACGTAGACGAAGGCTTCCGTCCGGTTTACATAATCCCAACCGACAAGAAGCGCGTCGTGGCCGACCTGCGGCGTGAGCTCAAGGATGCCGGGCAGGTTTTGCTGGCGACTGACGAAGACCGCGAAGGCGAGGCTATCGCCTGGCATCTGGTCGAGGTGCTCAAGCCGCGAACCCCGGTACGGCGTCTGGTGTTCCATGAAATCACCCGCTCGGCGATCACCGAAGCGCTGTCGCACACCCGCGAAATCGACCAGCGGCTGGTCAAGGCGCAGGAGTCCCGACGCGTCCTGGACCGTCTGATCGGCTACCTGGTATCCCCGGTGCTCTGGAAAAAAGTCGGCAGCGGCTTGTCGGCCGGTCGCGTGCAAACGCCCGCTCTCTGGCTGATCGTTCAGCGCGAGCGCGAGCGCATGGCCTTCGTTTCCGCGGCATTCTGCATTCCCACGGCCACCTTCAGTCCGGCTGGCCAGGACGACGCCACCTTTGAGGCTCGCCTTTCGACGCTGGACGGCCAGACTCTTGCGACCGGTGCCGACTTCGACCCGGACACCGGCAAGCTCCGTTCCAACAGCAAGGCCCGCCTGCTGCTTGAGGCCGACGCGCAGCGCGTAATCCGGGCGCTGTCCGATGCGGACTTCCGCGTCACCGACGTGACAAAGCGTCCCCGCACCCGCCGCCCACAGCCGCCGTTCATCACCTCCACGCTCCAGCGCGCCGCCTCGACGCGCCTGCGCTACTCCCCGCGCCAGACCATGCGAGTGGCGCAACAGCTCTACGAAAACGGTTACATCACGTATATGCGTACCGACTCGCCCGCGCTCTCGGCCCAGGCAATTGATGCGGCCCGCGCTGCGGTCAGGTCCGAAGTGCCCACGGGGCGCGAGGGCGACTACCTGCCGGATCGACCGCGTCGCTACCGCGCCGGTTCCGCCCGGGCCCAGGAAGCCCACGAGGCCATCCGCCCGGCCGGCCAACGCTTTCGCCATCCCGACGACCTCGGACCCGATGTCGACGCCGATGGCCGCCGCCTTTATCGGCTGATCTGGCAGCGCACCCTCGCCTCGCAGATGAGCGATGCCCAATTCGAGCAGACCCGCCTGCAGGTCGCGGCCGACGCCGGCGCCGACGGTTCGGCTGTCTTCCAGGCCAACGGCCAGGTCGTCGTCTTCGACGGCTTCCTGCGCGTCTACGCCGGCGAGCGCCCTGGCGACAGCTTGCTGCCCGACGTGGCCCGGGATGATCGGCTCCAGATACATGCCATCGATCCCGGCCGGCGCGAAACCCGCCCACCCGACCGCTGGACTGAGGCCAGCCTTATCCGCGAACTCGAGCGACTCGGCATCGGCCGCCCCTCCACCTACGCGACGATCCTGGAAACCGTCCAGGGCAAGTACGTGGAGCGCACGGAAGGCGCCCTCGTGCCGCGCTGGCACGCCTTCGCGGTCATTCAGCTGCTTGAGTCGCACTTCCCCGAACTCGTCAACGCCGGCTTTACCGCCCGCATGGAAGACGGGCTCGACCAGGTGGCGGACGGCTCGCTCGACCCCGTGCCCTGGCTGTCCGCCTTCTACTTCGGCGCGGACGAAGGCACGACGAACGGCGGCCAGGGGATGCTGCACGACGGCCTGCGCCAGCGGATCGAGGCCAGTCAGGAAGCCATCGACGCGCGCTCGGTCTGCACCATCCCGCTACCTGGCGCCAACGGATCGCCGATCGCCGTGCGGATCGGCCGCTACGGTCCGTACCTCGAGGCGCTCGAGGGCGGCGCGCGCGCCCAGGCGCCGGACGACCTCCCGCCCGACCAGCTGACCACCGACGTCGCCGCTGCCTTGCTGGCCAAGGCGGCCAGCGGCGACGAGCCGCTTGGCACCGATCCCGAGTCCGGGCTGTCCGTCTTCCTGAAATCCGGCCGGCTCGGTCCCTACCTCCAGCTTGGGGAGGGTAGAGGCAGCGGCCGTCGTCGACCCAAGACGACCAGCGTGTGGCCGATGTACAAGCCCGAAAACCTCACGCTGCAGCAGGCGCTGGACATGCTCGCCTATCCCAAGACCCTGGGCACCCATCCGGACAGCAGTTCCAGGGTGACCGTGCAGGACGGCCCCTACGGCCCCTACGTCAAGTGCGGCAAGGAATCCCGCAGCCTGCCCGGGGAGGGCGATGCGCGTTACGCCAAGCTTGCGTCAATCGAACTTCCCGAGGCGCTGGAACTGCTCAATGCGCCGCGGCAGCCGCGACGCAGACGGGCGGGGGCGACGCCCCTGGCCGAGCTTGGAACTCATCCGGCTTCCGGCGCGGCCATTACCGTTCGCGACGGCCGTTACGGCCCATACGTCACCGACGGCGAACTCAATGCAAGCGTACCGAGAGGTCGCGATCCTGCATCCGTAACGCTGGACGACGCCGTGGCGCTCCTGGCCGCTCGCGCCGAGCGCGTCGCGGCCCAGGGCGGACGTCGCCGCCGGCGAACTGGAACACGGCGTCGCGCGCGCTGAATCCCTCCAAGTGGGCTCGGTGCGATATGCTTGGCCCACGCCCGGTTGGTACGGGCGAATACACACGCTGCCTGACGCTCTGGGGTCCTGCCGCGACACGCGGTCCCGCACGCGAACGACGGTAGCGGAGGACATTTGAAGGACAGAGAGAGGCAAGTACGCACATGCCAGTAGCCTCCATGCGCGATCTGCTCGCCGCGGGCGTGCACTTCGGTCACCGCACCCCGCGTTGGAACCCCAAGATGGCGGAGTTCATCTTCGGTGCGCGCGGCGGCGTGCACATTATCGATCTGCAGCACACCGTTCGCGCGCTCGACCGCGCCGCCGCGTTTATGCGCGCCACTGCGGCCAGCGGCAACGAAGTCGTCTTCGTCGGAACCAAGCGGCAGGCCCAGGACGTCGTGCGCGAGCAGGCCGAACGTTGTGGCGCGCATTACGTGCAGCAGCGCTGGCTGGGCGGCACGCTGACAAACTTCGAGACGCTGCGCGCGCGCCTGCAGCGTTTACGCGAACTCGAGGCTCGCGAGGCCGCCGGCGAATTCGAGACCCTCTCCAAGAAAGAAGCGCAACGTCTGCGCGTGGAGTTGGCCCGTCTGACCAAGAAGATGGGCGGCATCAAGCACATGTCGCGGCTGCCGGCCGCGCTCTTCATCATCGATCCCAAGCGAGAATCCAACGCGGTGACGGAAGCTCGCAAGCTCGACATCCCGCTTGCGGCCATTGTTGACACCAACTGCGATCCGGAAGTCGTCGACTACGTGATTCCTGGTAACGACGATGCAATTCGCTCGATTGTCGCGGTCACCTCCATCATCGCCGATGCCGTTCTCGCCGGCCGGGAAGAGTTCCGAAACCGCCAGGCCGAGCGCGAGGCGCAACTTGCCCGCGAAGCTCAGGCCGCGCTGGCCGCCGCAGCCAGGGCCGAATCTGCCGGTGAGACGACCGGCGACATTGAGGCCGCCATGCTGGCCGCGGCGAGCGAAGCCGGCAATGCCGGTCAGCCCTCAGCGGTTGGCGCCGGGGCGCCCCCAGCGCCGGCCGTCGCTTCAGGCCCGGGCGGTCAGGGCGCCGCACGCGGCCGCCGCCGTCCTCCGCCTCAGGCTCGCGGTGGCCGTCGCAGGCCCAACGGCCGGGGCGGTAGGTCAGGCCAGGGTGGCGCTCGTCCCGGCGGCCGCGCGCGGCCACCGCAGCGCGGTGCCGAATCCGGCGGTGGTGGCGGCAGTGCCCAACAGCCGAGGCAAGGGGAATAGTCGGTCATGGCGCACAAGGCATCCGTGGCGGACATTCGCGCGATCCGGGCCGACACCGGCGCGGGCGTGATGGACATTAAGCGCGCCATCGAGGACGCGGAAGGCGATCTCGACAAGGCCCGCGAACTTCTGGGCCAGCGCGGCTCGCAGTTTTCGGCCAAACGTGCCGAACGCGAGACGAAGGAAGGCCTCGTGTCTGCCTACATCCATCCAGGCCGCCCGCTCGGCGCCCTGCTCGAGCTCAACTGCGAGACGGACTTCGTGGCCCGCACTGACGACTTCACCACGCTGGCTCGCGACATCGCCATGCACATTGCGGCCATGGCGCCGACCCGGATCAGTGACGACGATGCCCCGGCCGACGATGACGGCCCGGCGTTGCTGTCTCAGCCCTGGTTCCGGGACGGGTCGCAGACGGTAGAGCAAGTGATCCAGACGGCCGTTGCCAAGTTGGGCGAGAACATTCAGGTCGGACGCTTCAGCCGCTTCGAGATCTGACGACAGGCACCCGCCGATTCGTACTGGAGGGCCAATGGCGACACCTGGCCTGAAATACCGCCGCGTCCTCTTGAAAATCGGCGGCGAGTCGCTGGCGGGCGACCGAGTGTTTGGCATCGCTCCGCTTGCCGTGCAGGCGCTGGCCGCGCGGATCGTCGAGGCGCTGGAACTCGGCGTCGAACTCGCCGTGGTCGTCGGCGGCGGCAACTTCTGGCGCGGCGGCGAGCACAAGAACATTAACCGCGCCACCGCCGATTACATCGGAATGCTCGGTACTGTGATGAACGCCCTGGCACTCCAGGAGGCCATCGAGCGGCTCGATGTCCCAACCCGCGTGCAAACCGCGATCGAAATGCGGGAAGTGGCTGAGCCATACATTCGCCGTAAAGCCGTGGCGCATCTGGAAGCCGGACGGCTCGTGATCTTCGCCGCCGGGAGCGGCAATCCCTACTTCACCACCGACACGGCCGGCGCGCTACGCGCCATGGAGATCGGCGCCGAGGCGCTGCTGAAAGCCACCAAGGTCGACGGCGCGTACACTGACGATCCAATGACGAATCCAAATGCCACCCGCATCGAACGCATCACCTACCTTGAGGCCCTCAACAACGGGCTGAAAATCCTGGATGCCACCGCGTTCAGTCTCTGCATGGACAACAACCTTCCGATCATCGTCTTCCGGCTGGAGGACGAGGGCAGCCTCGTGCGGGCCTTGGCTGGAGACCAGGTCGGCACCCTGGTGGCGGCTTGAACCACGGATGATTGACGAGTTCCTGCTGGACGGCGAGCGGCGTATGGGTCAGGCCGTGGTGCACCTTCGGCACGAACTGGCGGGTATCCGAACCGGGCGCGCGTCGCCGGCCCTGATCGAGGACCTGAGCGTGCCGTACTACGGACAGCCAACCCCCCTCAAGCAGATCGCGGGTATCTCAGCGCCCGAGGCGCGCCTCCTGGTCGTTCAACCCTGGGATAAGGCTGCGTTGCCCGACATCGAGCGGGCCCTCATTACGTCAGACCTCGGCATCACGCCTTCCAACGACGGCAACGTGATTCACCTGCCAATCCCACAGCTCAGCGAAGACCGCCGCCGCGACCTCGTGCGAATCGTTCGCCAGCGCGCCGAAGACTCCAAGGTGGCCGTCCGCAATGTTCGACGCGATGTGCATGACGACCTGCGCGAACTCGTGCGCGAGAAAGAGGCCTCGCAGGACGACCTCCACCGCTCGGAATCGCGACTGCAGGACGTAACGGATAAGTACGTGGCCGCGATTGATGATTTGAGCCGGCAAAAGGAAGCCGAGGTGATGCAGGTCTGAGCGGTGAACCCGGAAGGGTGCCGGCGCACGTGGCCATCATCATGGACGGCAACGGTCGCTGGGCGCAGTGCCGCGGCCTGGAACGTCAAGCCGGTCATCGCGAAGGCGCCCGGCGCGTGCGCGACATCGCGGCCGCCTGCATGGATCACGGCATCGGCGTCCTCACGATCTACGCCTTTTCGACCGAGAACTGGGACCGGCCGGCCGATGAGGTCAGTTTCCTCATGGACTTGATCCCCGAACGCCTCGAAGCCGAGCGATCCATGATCTTCGAGCAGCGCGTGCGAATCCGCGTGCTCGGTGAGATTGAAACCCTGCCCCTGATCGACCGTGTGGCAGTGCAGGACATCGTCCGCCAGACCGCGCATCACGACGGCCTTGACCTCAACATTGCCTTCAACTACGGCGGTCGTGCCGAGATTGTCCGCGCGCTTCGGAATTTGATTCGCGAGGGCCTGCGCCCCGAAGATGTCACAGAGGATTTGGTGAGCGGCGCGATGTATACGGCGGGCCAGCCCGATCCTGACTTGCTGATCCGGACTGGCGGCGACCAGCGCTCCAGCAACTTCCTGGTATGGCAGTCCACCTACAGCGAGTACTACTTCTCGCCCATCCTGTGGCCCGACTTCACCCGCGAAGCGTTTGAAGACGCGCTGGGCGACTTCGGGTCGCGTACGCGCCGTTTCGGCCGAGTGCCAGTCACGGCCCCCGGCGCCGCGAGCGAGGCCTGACGCCGCTGGCCGTTCGCGTCGCTAGCGCGCTCGTCCTGGCGCCGGCTGTCGTTGGCCTGGCCTGGTGGCACCCGCTCGCGCTGGCGATTCCCATGGCCCTGGCAGCGGCCGCGATTGCCTTTGAAATCGGAACCATGTACGCGGCGAGCGGCCTGCGAGTCTCGCGTGGCGCCGGTGCGCTGTTGGCCGCGGTCCTGGTGTCTCGCTGGATGCTCCCTCCAGAGCACCAGCCATGGGCCGATCTGGCCATTGGCGTCATTGCCGCCTACACCCTGTTGCGCCAGCTCTGGCACCCGCGCATGTACGGACGCTTCACCAGTTGGGCGCTGGCCTTCGTTGCGGCGGTCTACGCCGGCGGCCTCTTGGGCTTCGTGGTCATGCTTCGTGCGCTGCCGGACGGCTTCTGGTGGGTGGCCCTGGCCCTGGCGGTGACCTGGGCCTACGACACCTTCGGATACCTGGTCGGACGCGGCTTGGGCCGGCGCGGATTCATGACCCACATCTCGCCCCGCAAGACCTGGGAAGGCGTCGCCGGCGGCCTGCTGGCGGCGATCATCGTTGTCGGCGCGTTTGCGCCCGTGCTGGGCTACGACTGGTGGCTGGCGATTCCATTAGGATTCCTCTGGGGTCTTGCGGCGCAAGCGGGCGACCTGGTGGCGTCGATGCTCAAGCGAGATACCGGCCAGAAGGACTCCGGCCGGCTTATTCCCGGGCACGGCGGCATGCTGGATCGCCTGGACGCCCTGTTGTTCGTGGCCCCGGCCGTCTTCGCATTCGCGCGGCTGGTGGTTTGAGGAGGGTGACTGTGGCCGGTGCCGCTCCCCAACGCCGGCGGGTGGTGATTCTCGGTTCCACCGGTTCGATTGGAGTTCAGACTCTCCAGGTCGTGCGTGCCCACCCCGATCGCTTCGAGGTGCTCGGACTGGCCTGCGGATCGAATTCCGAGCTGCTGTTCCAGCAAATCCGCGAGTTCCGCGCGCCAATGGCCTGTGTCCGGGAGTTGGACCCGGCCGCCGGCGAGTGGCCATCCCGCGCTGAGCGCCGGCCCTACCCCGACGGCATGGCCCAAATGGCCGCACTCCCGGAAGCCGACATCGTCGTGGTCGCCACGGTCGGCGATGCCGGGTTTCGGCCCACCGAAAGCGCGCTACGCGCCGGCAACAACGTCGCCCTGGCCAGCAAGGAGATGCTCGTCATGGGCGGCGGGCTCTTCCGCGGGCTGGCCGACACGTCCGGCGCCGAGATTCTCCCCATTGACAGCGAGCACAGCGCCATCTGGCAGTGCCTCGTCGGCGAAGCGCCGGAGAGCATCCGCCGACTAATTCTGACGGCTTCTGGAGGACCCTTTCGCACCTGGGATTCGGCGGACATTCGCACCGCCACCGCCGAAGAAGCACTCGAACATCCCAACTGGGACATGGGCGCCAAAATCACCGTCGACTCGGCCAGCCTGATCAACAAGGGCCTCGAGATCATCGAGGCCCACTGGCTGTTCCAGGTGCCATATCGCGCGATTAACGTGATTGTTCATCCCGAATCCATCGTCCACTCCATGGTTGAATTCCATGACGGATCCATCAAGGCCCAGCTGGGAGTGCCGGACATGCGGCTGCCGATCCAGTACGCCATCGGGTACCCCGAACGCCTGCCCGAGGCGCACGCGCCGCTGGACCTTCGCACGCTCTCGCGCTTGACCTTCGAGCAGCCGGACGAGCGCAGGTTTCCCCTGTTGGCGCTGGCCCGCGCAGCCGGAGAGGCCGGCGGGACGGCCCCCGCCACGCTCTGCGGCGCGGACGACGCCGCGACGGCCTGGTTCATCGAAGGCGGCGGCCCGTTTGGCGTCATGACCGACGCGGTCCAGGCCGCCATGGACGCCATTGCGCCCCAGCCGCTCGACAACCTCGGCGCGGCGTTGGCGGCGCACCGCCGCGGCTACGAATTCGTGCGGGCGCGCCTGGCCGAGGCGTGAGCCCTCTCGAGGCCCTTCTCAACAGCGAGGCGGGTCTGCTGGTCACGCTTCCGCTGGCGCTGGCCGTGCTGAGCGTCATCGTCTTTGTGCATGAACTCGGCCACTTTGTGGCCGCGCGGCGCTTCGGCGTCCACGTCAAGGAATTCGCGATCGGCTTCCCACCGCGCCTGAAGTCGGTGCTTCGTGGCGGGAACGCCTACCCCGCCGTTCGGCTGACGCAGGACCCGATCGACGTCAGTGGGCGCCTGGTTCGATTGTGGAGCGGCGATCCCGCATCCAACCTCGCCAGGGCCATCGTCGTCCTGGACGGCGATGGTCCCTATCTGCGGGCCGATGCCGCCCACGCCGCCGCCAGTTCCGCTGCTGGAGTCATCGTCGCCGAGCCCCTCGCCATCGACGACGTGGCCGACCTTGCCGCAATGCCGATCCCCGTGATCGCCGTCAGCCGCGCCGACGCCGGGGCCATGCGCACCGACGCAGCCGGCCGCGAAGCTGCCATCAACACGCGTCGCAACAGGGATGGCAAGGTCGAGACCTACGTTCGCATCGGCGCTACACGCTTCGCGCTGAACGTGGTTCCGCTTGGCGGCTATGTGCGCATGACCGGGGAAAACGACGAGTTCGACGCGCCCGGCAGCTTTATGACGCGCCCTGCCTGGCAGCGCGGCGTGATTCTGCTGGCTGGACCGCTGATGAACGTGCTGCTGACCCCCCTGTTCTTCCTGGTCGCGGCCATGATTGCGGACGTAACCGGCAGCCTGGTTGCCGGCGTCGTCCCGAACTCGCCGGCCGCCGCCGCGGGCCTACAGGAAGGCGACCAACTTCTGCGCATCGACGACCGCGACATTGTCTCGCCGGCCGACGTTCGAGATGCCGTGCGCGCCGCCGCCGGCCGGGACGCGACGATCGTGGTTAAGCGGCAGGACTCAGAGCTCGCGGTCGTCGCTACCCCCCGCCTCAATCCCCCGCCCGGGGAAGGCGCTTTGGGCATTCTGCTGCGAGCGACCGTCGGTCCGGCTCCGATTCACGTGGCCGTCCCGCGCGCCTTTCAGCGCACCTGGGATGCGTTGCTCCTGCTTCCCAGGGTCATTGGCGAAGCGATAGCCGGCACGCAGCCGTTGGAAATGGCCGGACCTGTCGGCATCGTCCAGACCGTCGGCGTCGCCGCGCGGCAGGGCCCCGAAATCGTCTTCATCCTGGCCGCGTTCCTTACCGCGCAGATCGGCTTGCTCAATCTGGCGCCCTGGCCCGGATTGGACGGAGGCCGCCTGATCTTCGTCCTGGTGGAACTCCTCACCGGCCGCCGCGTGCCTCCGCGCCGCGAAGCGGCCTTCCACTTCGTGGGCATCATGGTGCTGCTCACGCTTGTGCTCGTCATAACCGTCGGCGACGTTCAGCGGATTGCCGGGGCCTAGGCGTCCGCCGCGATGCCGTCGAATATGCCGGAGATCCGGTGCGCTACCCGCATTGACTTGTGGATCGCCGACGTGATCGTGAATGGCAGATGGTCGCAGGTCGACGTTAGTTGGGGTCCCTAGTCGTCAACACCCTGAGGTGAGTCGCCAGCGTGGAGGCTCACTACGGCGCTCACGCGTCAGCGACCTGGAAGTGGATCTGATGCCAGCCCTCGGCGCCGTTTGGCGCAGGGGGCCTGGGACCCTCGGGCTGCGTGGCGCCGGTGGCGTCGGTGGCGCGCACCCTTGCGATGTGCGGTCCCGGGGTGGCATCCCACTCGTGCACCCACTGCACCCAGGTGTGCTGGCTGATCGGCAAGGCCAGCCTCGCTTCCTGCCAGTCGCCGCTGTCGATCTGCACCTCCACTTTGGTGATGCCCCGGTTCTGTGCCCATGCCACACCGGCAATTGGCTGCAGGCCGGGCTTAATCCCCGTTGATCCTGGCCTGGGAACGTCAATGCGCGACTGCGTCTTGACGGGACCCTGCTTGGACCATCCCCGCGGGATCCAGTAGCCGTTGAACCCCTCCCAGGTTGTGACTTCAATCTCTTGCAGCCACTTCGTGGCCGACACGTAGCCGTAAAGGCCTGACACGATCAGGCGCGCCGGAAAGCCGTGCTGGAACGGCAGCGGCTCGCCGTTCATGCCCACGGCCACCAGCGCCGGACGTCCATCGAACGCCACGGCGGTCGGAAACCCAACCGTGAATCCGTCAACCGACCGTCCCACGATTTGGGTGCCTTCGGGCTTCACCCCGGCATGATTCACCAGGTGCCAGATCGGCACGCCCTGCCACGTGGCATTTCCAATCAGTTCGCCGCCCACTTCGTTGGACACACAGCACAGCGTGATGAACTCCTCAAAGACCGAGAGCCCCAGCAGTTCGGGGAAGGAAATGCTGTACGGGCGCTCCACCAGGCCCGTGATGTTGAGCCGCCAGTCGTTCACGTCGACGCGTGGAACGGAGAACGCGGTGTCGATCCGGTAGAAATCGTTGTTCGGAGTGACCAGCGGCGAAACCCCGTCCACCCCGACGGTCGTCGTCGTGAACGGCGCCGGTGTGGGCTCCGGCGTCGGCTCGGGCGTCGGCTCGGGCGTGGGCTCCGGCGTAGGTTCCGGTGTCGGCTCCGGGGTGGGCTCCGGTGTCGGCTCGGGCGTCGGTTCCGGCGTCGGCTCGGGCGTCGGTTCCGGCGTCGGCTCGGGTGTCGGCTCGGGTGTCGGCTCGGGCGTCGGCGGCGGGGTCGCGGTTGGGGCGGCCGTTTCAGCAGCGCTGGCCACGGTCACGGGCGTTGGCTCCGGCGTGGCTGCCGGCGGCGGCTCGGAGGTGGGTTCCGGCGTGGGCTCGGGCGTCGGCGACGGGGTCGTCGCCACCGTCGGAGTCGCTGTCGGCGCGGCTGTCTCCGCTGCTCGAGCCACAGTCACGGGCGTCGGCTCGGGCGTGGCTTCCGGCGTCGGCACCGGTGACGGCGTCGCCGCGGGAGTGGGCGGGGCCAACGCGCTGGGTGTCGGAATCGCCGCGACCGTCGGCGGTGCTGGAGGCGCGAGCGCCTGGGGTACCGGCGGAGCGGCCGACTCGGCAGCGCGGGACGCGGGCGTCGGGAGGGTCACCGCCGCTGGGCGTTGCACCGTGGGCAGCACCACTTCCTCGCGCCGGGCCACGCCCACCTTGGCTCGCTCGATTAGATTGCGTCCGACGATTCCGGTAACGACAGAAGTCGCCGCGACCAGCGATGTTGTGCCAAGAAAAAGCCGCCGCTGTCGAAGCATCTGGGTGGTCGGTGCCGGCTCAGTGGCTGCCGCGGGCTCCTGGATGAGGCGAATAAGCCACAGCAGCGTCGCCAGCGCCGCCCCAACCGAAACTGTGGCCGCGGCCACGGCATGAACCGGCGTCGACTGGGCGTCGAAGCCATTCGCCAGTCCTGCCAGGATTCCAAACGCCGCAAAGCCGGCCACCGCTGCCGGTCGAGACCACAGGGCCACGACACCGAACGTGGTACCGAAGATCGCGCTGAGCACGACCAGGAAAATGACCAGCGCCAGCTTGTCGCTGGTGCCGAACACGCTGATCGCAAACTCTTCCATGGCCCGCGGACTCAGGTCGACGATCCGGCCGCT
>JAPPKM010000112.1 GCA_028874315.1 Chloroflexota bacterium | reverse complement strand
GAACATCGCTGAGGGCCGGTTCCGAAATGATGTCCGGGATCACGCACCAGCCGCGTGTCCGCAGGTCGTCCACATGTGACTCAAGCCCGTTCGATGCGTTCATCGTCGTCTCCGCCGGCGGACGTATCGGCCCGGCCGTTCGTGCGTTGGCCCGCTACGGGCAGGCAACGGCTGCAACTTACGGAATGCTAGCAACGCCAACGGCCGGCGCGCCGCGGCGCTGACCACGTAGGCGTCAACGGCCGTCGTTGCCGCAGTGGGCCCTGGGATCCTTGTACGGGAAGGGGTCGTCGCGAGTGCCCGCGGTACTACCGGAGTCGCCGCCGCAGGCCGGGCCAACACCGACGGCCATGACCGCGAGCGCGCCGAGCAGTGCCCCACTAAACCGTCGGCGGCTAAGCGTCTGCCGGAATCTCCTGTCCACTGCGCGGTCTCCTGATGCTTCGGCCGTAGCCATTACAACTAGAGCGGACGGTCCTGGCAAACGGGGCGCCGCGAGGTCGCCAAAGCAGAGTGGCTTGTCCGCGCCCGAATCGGCAGCAGACGTTCCGGCCCCAGGCCTCGAGGTCTTTCAGGCGACGGGAATCGCGTTAGCAGCTGGTTCCCAGGTTGCCGCAGCGGGACCTGGGGTCCTTGACGGGGAAGGGATCGTCGCGGGTTCCCGCGGTCGAACCGTCGTCGCCGCAGGCCGCGCCAAGGCCGACGGCGGTGAGCGTCAGCGCACCGAGCAGCACTCCAGCAACGCGTCGACGGGTAAGCGGCCGCCGGGACCGTTCGTCCATTGCTCCGACTCCTGATTCTTCGGACTGCAACCATTACAACGCGTGCGGATGGCTCTGGCAAACAGGGCGGCGTCACGCGGCCGACCTTCAGCAGCCCATTGGGGTCGGGATCAGCAGCGCACGTTGCCGCAGCGGGCCTTCGGGTCCGCATACGGGAACGGGTCGTCGCGGCTACCCGCGCCGCTATCGGAATCGCCGCCGCAGGCCGGACCAAGGCCGACAGTTACAACCGCGAGCCCAGCAATCAGCGCTCCAGTTAACCGTCGCCGGGTGAAATGCCGCCGGGACTCTCTCTTCATCGCGCCGTCTCCCGATAGTTCGGGCCTCGACATTAGAACGGTTGTGCCGGGAATAGGCAAGGAGGCTGGCATACAGGATCAAGGCCAGGCGGTCTTCAGGACCCGCGATTGGCGCTTAGTCGCGGCTTACCACTGGAACACGGTACCCATGAGCTGCGACGAGTCATCGCGCAACGTGGCGTAGATGCCGGGCGCTTCGTCTGCCGGGACCACGTCCTGGATGAGCGGCGCAATCTTGACCAGGCCCCGGCCCACGAGACGGCACAGGTTCCGCAGGTCGTCCCGGTCGAAGTGGCTGTTCTGCTTGATGGTGATCTCCTGGGCCTGGCCGGTCCGAAAGGTGTAGTTCACCTCCCACCGGCCCGCGACCAGGATCACGCGCCCCTGCAGGCGGACGCACGTGATCATCTTGTCCTCCATGCCCGGGACGCCCGCGAAGTCGATGACGGCGTCGTAGGCGCCCTCGCCGATATGCCGGTCCCATCCGTCGCCGGACACGTCCACGACCGACTCGGCGGCGCCAATGGCCCTGGCCAGATCCAGCCGCCCCCCGGCGACGTCGCCGATCGTGACGCGAGCGCCCATGACCGACGCAATCTGCGCCGCCATCTGCCCGATGCACCCGGCCCCGCCGACGATCAGCAGTCGTTCGCCCATGCGCAGCTCGGCATTGCGGCAACTGCGCATCGCCACCCCGCCCATGCCGAACAACGCGGCGTGGACCGGGTCTACGTCGTCGGGCAGCTTCAAGACCAGGTCGTCCTCGGCAATAGTCACGAACTCCACGTGGCCGGCGGGGCTCCGCTGCGTTCCACTGTGGGCGCCGATGAACCCCAGGTCGCCGAGGCTCAGGTCCTCAACCTCGGGTCCAACGGCGATCACCTCGCCGACGCTCTGGTAGCCCTCGTTCGAGGGCAACTCGTGGTCCGGGCGGGAGTAGTTGCCGCCCAGCATGTTGTTGCGCTCGGTGCCGTTGGTGACGCCGCTGTAGATGTTGCGGGCTTTGATCTCGTTGGCCCGTGGCTCGTCCGTGTATTCGGGCCAGTCGTGCACCAGCCGCTTGCCTCGGCGTCCGTCCTCCTCCAGCACGGTCACGAGCGCGCGCATGGCAATTCCTCCTCGGCTCCTGGCTAGAGCCTTCCGGCAGCCCAGCGGATGCCGCGGTGCAGCACCGTGCGAAAGCCGGGGTCGGCGTAGGCGTCGTTGTCGTGACCAGACTGGAAGCAGAACACGCGGGACTTCCCGAACCGACGCGTCCAGGCCAGCGTCTTCATGCTCAGCGCATGGTCCGTCGTCAACAGGATCCGGCTGCCTTCGTCGGCGCTGCCCATCGTGTAGGTCTCGTCGGGCAGCTCCCAGTCGGTCAGTCCGGCGGTAATGGGATGGGCCGGATCGGCCACCTGCACCGGCACCCGCTGGTTCATGTGGTAGCCGAAGGTCCGCTCGTCAATGCCGCAAATCTCGGACCAGCGCGGCCACTCGGGAAAGGCCAGGATGGCGTGGTGCAGGACCACGAGGCCCTGCGAGGTCGCGCCCAGCGACTCGAGCGCCACGGCCGTCCGCTCGTCCGGCGCCGGGCGGTGAAAGTTGTAGAAGACCAGCACGTCGTACGCGTCGCGCACGCCACCCAGATCGGCCACGAAGTTGTCCAGGTCCTGCGGATACGTGTCGACATCCGGCATGCTCCGGAACGCCGCCTGGAAGCCGGGCACGTCGAACCGGTGCTCGCCGGTAATGACCGCGGCGGTGATTGAGTTGTCGGCCTTCGGCAGGTTGGACATGGGCGCCCTCTCAGTCAGCCGCTCAGCCCTTGGCCGCCTTCAGCGCCTCCACCTGCTCGCGGATGCCGACTTCGGTCGGCAGCCGTTCGATGCTGGAAGCGCCGAAGAACCCGGCCACGCCCTCGGTGTTCGCCAGGACGTGGCGCACGTCGCCGGGGTCGGCGATCGGCCCGCCGTGACACAGCACCACCGAGTCCGGCTTCTCGGCCACGGCCGCGTCGTGAATGGCCTGCACGCTCGCCACCGCGTCGTCCAGCGTCAGCGCCGTCGTGGCCCCGATCGACCCCTTGGTCGTCAGCCCCATGTGCGGCACCAGCACGTCCGCCCCCGCCCGGCTCATGGCCACCGCCTGGTCGGGGTCGAACACGTACGGGCAGGTCAGCATGTCCAGCTCATTGGCCTGGCGGATCAGGTCCACCTCCAGGCCAAAGCCCATGTTGGTCTCTTCCAGGCCCTGGCGGAAGATGCCGTCGATCAGCCCGACCGTCGGGAAATTCTGCACCCCGTCAAAGCCCATGGCCTTCAGCTGCTTCAGAAACGTGGGCATCAGCCGGAACGGGTCGGTCCCACACACCCCCGCCAGCACCGGCGTGTCCTGCACCACCGGCAGCACTTCCGACGCCATATCCACCACGATGGCGTTGGCGTCGCCGAACGGCATCATCCCCGACAGCGACCCGCGGCCCGCCATCCGGAACCGGCCCGAGTTGTAAATGATGATCAGGTCCGCGCCGCCCTGCTCGGCGAACTTGGCCGTGATGCCGGTGCCGGCCCCGCAGCCGATGATCGGCTCACCGGCCTCCAGCGTGGCCCGCAGGCGCCGCAGCGCCTCAGCGCGTGGGATATACGGCATGCGCGTGGTCCTTTCGTTTGTGTGAGGGTCTTCCAGTCGAGGTCGCCCTCCCAGCAACCACGGAGGGGCTTAGTCGACTCCATGGGACGCCGTTCTTCACCCTCTCCAAGGGGAGAGGCAGAATCGGCCGTCTTCGGCCGAATTCGGTGAGGGGTCTTCCGGGCAAGCACCCTCCGGTTACGCAAATGCGTCGTCTGGGAAAGAGTTGCCGCGAGCGATCTTCCGGGCACCCATCCCCGACGACGCAATGGTCACTGCCGACCGGCGCGGCGTGGCTGAACATCGTCAACCCAGGTACTCCAGCAGCTTGTCCGTCACGGCGTCGGCAAAGGCCTCGTCGTTGACGGCGTGGTCCAGTTCATACACGGGAATGTCATCGCGCACATGCCGCTTGATAGCGTCGAACAACGCCTGGTCGGCCTCCGGCCAGTGGAACTCTTCGCCCGGCGCCCCCAGCAGCGACAGGCCTTTCAGCGGCAGGAAGATCGCCGTCGGCGCCGACGACCCATTGGCCTTCTCCGCCAGGATCCGGCCCAACTCGGCGTTTTCCGCGGGGTCCGTGCGCATCAGGCTCACGTTGGGATTCCAGTAGTGGAACCGCCGGCCCTCGAACTTGTCCGGAATCGTGGCCGGCGCCTGGAAATTCACCATGTCCAGGCAGCCCGGCGCGATCACCTGCGGCACCCCCTGCGCCGCCGCGGCCTCCAGCCGGTTGGGACCGGCCCCCATCACGCCGCCCACCAGTTCGTCCGCCCACTCGGTCGTCGTCACGTCCAGCACGCCGCTCGCGAACCCGCCGGCAATCACGTCTTCCATCGTGCGACCGCCCGTGCCCGTGGCGTGAAACACCAGCACCTCGTAGCCCAGCGCGTCCAGCCGCTCGCGGCACCGTTCCACCGCCGGCGTCGTGTTGCCGAACATCGAGGCCGCGATCAGCGGCTTGTCCTCGATCTCAGGCGCGGCCGTTTCCGCCATGCCCACCACCGCGCCTACGGCGTTGGCGTAGATGCGCGCGCTGATCCGGTTCACCCCCGCCACGTCCACGATCGAGGGCACCATCACCACGTCCTTGGTGTCCACGTAGCCGCTCGTGTCGCCCGAGGCCACCGTGCTCACCATCACCTTGGGCACCCCGACGGGCAACGCCCGCATGGCCGCCGTGCCCACCGCCGTGCCCGCGCTGCCGCCCATGCTCAGCACCCCGTCGATCCGGCCCTCGGCATGCAGCCTGCCCACAATCGCGGCCCCGCCGGCGGCCATCACGCCAATGGCCGTACCCCGGTCGCCCTGCGCCCGCAGCTCCGCCAGGCCGGTCCCGCCGGCCTCCGCGACCTCGCCTGCGGAGATGTCCGGCTCGAAGCCCGGCTCGCTGATCACGCCGCTGTCGATCACCAGCGCCTGGTGACCCCGCCGTTCGATCTCGCGGCGCACGAAGGCGAACTCTTCGCCCTTCGTATCCAGCGCGCCGATCACGGCAATCGTCGTCGACATCTCGCCACTCCTCTGCACGCCGTACCGTGGCGTGCCGCCGCCAGATACCCCGCTACCTTAGCCCGCCGTCAATTTCTTGGCCCGGTATCTCATGGCGGCGTCGCCAGGTCGTCCACCACCAGCCGCGCCGCGTTCAGCGCCACCGCCGTCAGCAGGTCGTCGTGCAGAGGCCAGTCGGGCGGCAACTCGGCGAATACCGCGTATGTGCCCGTTCTGGTCGGCTGCACGATCAGCGCGTGGCCAAGCCTGACCGCCGGGACGGCACGCCAGGAATCGCCTTCAAGCCGCAAGACACTGGCGCCCTCGGCATTCGGCTGGATGAATGTCATTCGAGCCGCGGGCGAAAGCTCAATGTCGCGTCCGCCGGCGTCCCGCGCCGTGACGGTGAACGCCGGCGAAACTCGCAGCAGGTTCGGCCCGGCGCCCGGCAGTGCCACGTAGGTGGGTTGAGCCAGGAGCGTGAGGTCCGCGCCGTCCGGCAATGTCTCACGGTTTGCCTGAAGCGTCGCGTTGGATAGCTGCAGTGTCATCCGCGTCGCAGCTGATTCGGCGGCCGGCGCTGTGTGAGACCTCGGGGCCGGCGTTTCACGGAGTCGCACGTCCGGCGCTGTCTGCGCCCGTGCGGCTGGAGGTGCTGACGCCCAGAGCGCCGCTGCGGACAGAACCGTAATGATTGCCACAGCGACGCCGGCCGTCAGCCAGCGGCTCATGGCGTGACCAGCGGTCGCAGGGTCGCCAGCACGTCGGCGGAGCGGCTGCCTCGCACCTCGATGTCCACGGCCCAGAGCGGCCGGTCCTCCGGCCACGCGCCGGCAGCCAGCAGCCTCTCTGGTGGTAAATCCGTCGGTATGCCACCCGTTCGTTTCAGCGTCTCCCGGTACCAGTCGAACTGCCATAGCCGCCGGTCGACAATCGTTACGTCGGTCCGTCCGCGCGGCGCGTAGCGCGCATACCACAGCGGGAACGTCGCGCGGTCGTCCTCGGTCAGCAGCACGCTGCCGGTCTCGGCCTGGGCCAGCGTCGCGTGAGCGAATGCCGCGGCGTGGGTGGCGTCACGCATGGACACGTGCCGGGCCACGTCGGTGCCTCGAATCACCGCCGTGGCGATCAGGAGCAGGGGGAGTGCCGCGGCAACCAGGCGGTGCGCACCTGCCCCGGCAGCCTGCGCCAGTCGAGCGACCTCATGGACGCCAACGACTGACCACAGGGCGGCCACCGCCAGGGCGGGCAGGATGAAGACTTCGTCGTCGCGGGAGTTGTAGACGGCGCTCACGGCCAAAGTGCTGATCGCTATCCATCCCGTCGCGAGTGCAGCCCAGCTGAATCGCCGGGTCAGGGACGCGCCGCCAATTGCCAACAACGGCAGTAGGGGCCACGTCAGTTGGCGCACGGGTTCGCCAAGCAGCCAGGCGGCCTTGGCTGCCGTTGCGCCCAGGTCGCTGGCGTCCAGGCGCGAGCGGTAAATCTCACCGCTGACGACCGACCAGAACCGCTCCGGCGTCGTCGGCGCGCCCCAGTTGATCGGCGGGTCCAGTGCCGCGGCGACGGGCAGATAGACGTAGACCGCGCACGTCGTCGCCACGCCAGCCAATGCGGGTGCGGCAAGGCGCCGGGCCGGACGCGAGCGCCGGCAACCCGAAAATAGGATCGCCGCCAACGCCGGTGCACCCAGCGCCACTGTGACATGCGCGCCGATTCCCAGTCCCAGTACAACTCCGGCGACGGCCGCCCAGCGTGGATTGCCCTTCGCCGTTTCAGCGTCGGAACACGCGCGCGCCGCCGCGTACAGCGCGCTCCACAGAAACAGGCTGGCGAACGCGTAGACCTCGGTGACGATCGCATTCGACCAGACGAGGGGCGCGAAACCGTAGAGGGTTAGCACCGCCGCAGCGGCCGCCACCGCAGACACGGGCACAGGAGTGCCGACCTGCGGTCGCAGGTGTGCAGCCAGCAATCCGAGCGCGAGCAGCGATGCGGCTCCCGCCAGGGCTGTGAGGACGTTGAGCCGCAGGGCCAGATCGCCTAGCGGAACGGCCCGTACGGCCAGCCCTAGCAGCATCAGCGTCGGATAGCCGGTGGGATGAGGGACTCCGCCGACGGCCACGGCGGCGGCCAGGTCGCCGCTGTCGATGCCCGCGCCGGACCACACGACGCCGGGTGCGAGCGTGAGGAGATAGGCCGGGAGGACTCCGGCGGCGGCCGTCAGCCCGACGGCAGCGCCCACGTAGCGGTTGGCAACGCTCGGGATCTGCACGTGGGCCTAGGTCATCGCACGACGACGAAATACCCGGCCCAGGCGGGTCAGATCGGAGCGGGCGTCTGGCGCTTCGACGAGGGATATGCCTGCGAAGGTCGAAAAGATGGGGTCCGGGATACCGTGATCCGCGAAGACGAACCAACGTTCCACCCCCAGTTGGCGGCCACGCGTTTCAAGCCAATCCAGGGCGTCGCCGAGAAATGTCTCGATCAGGTCCGAGCGGAAGCGGCCCGCGGGCGCGACCAGGAATCCCCCGTCCGCCGTCGTTTCGACCCGCCAGTCGTCGAAGCCCCAGATGATGGCGAACTCGGTGAGCCAGATTGGCCGGCCCCGGTGCGCGGGAATCGCGTCCAGATAGGCGCGCAGGCCTTCTACCTGCGCTTGCATCACGGAAGCGTCCGTCATGGGCGGATCAATCCAGTCGATCTCGTAGGCGTGGATGCCCCAAATGTCGATCGGCGGTTCGCGGCCGCGCAGATCCCGGTAAGCCGCGCGGAAACCATCGATCCACTCGCGACCCGTCAGGTCGTCGCCCGCACAGCCCCGGCAGCGAAAGTCGAAGTTCAGCGTGTTGGGCGCCACGATGCGGGCCGATGGGCCTCCGGACCGTATGGCCGTCACGACCCGGTCGAAGAAAACCGCGTAGGCCCCCGGGCTCAGGTTGTCCTGGAGTCCCGTGTTGGGCTCGTTGCCAATGGCCCAGGCGGCGCCCGGGTGCCTCGCTGCCCGGGCTCGCAGCTCGGCGGCCGACGGCTCGTTGGATGGACGAACGACGGCGATCTTCTCGGACCCGGACGGTGCGTCGTCCAGGCCGCTGGAGTAGTCCAGGTAACTGCGGGCGCCTGTGCGGGCCAGCACGTTTCGCACGCCGCCTGCAATGTGCCGATGCAGGGCGATCACCCCGTAGCGCGAATCTCCGGCGGGCGGCCAGGCTGTGGACTCAGTCGAGGGCCTGAATGCGTGCGTCAGATCGGTGCCGGGGACGGTGGCGGGGCGCTGCATGTCCAGCGGCAGCCCCGGCGCGTACTGCCGGAGCAGCGGGTTGTCGGAGGCGGCGTCGGTCAGGGTGGGACTTAGCCCATGCCCTGTGATCAGCGACTTGAGGTGATCGCCCAGCAACAACCCGCCCGTAGCGCCCGTGGCCGCGTCGAAGTGCATGACTCCTCGCTGGAACCGCTGATAGACGAATCTGGCATTGGTCGGCTCGGGCATTGGTTGGCTTAGTGGGAGGCCCCATATCTCAAGCGCTGCCAGTTCGCGGAGGTGCGATGGCGCCTCCACCGGCGCGGCGGCCAGAAACTCGCGCAAGAAACCGACATCCCGACCCTGCCAGGCATCCGGGACGTGCTCCCGGACGAACTCCCGTACGGTCCGGGTGTATCCCGGCGAGCCGACGGCTGGCGCCCCTGCGCTCAGGTCAGCGTCGACCGCTGGAATCGTCAGACCGCCAAAGCGCTGGTAGTCCAGGTAGGGCGCCTGCAGGATGTTCAGTCCACGCGGCTCGCCCGTCGGCCCGATCTGAATGCCCTGTCGCTGGAAAAGCTGGACCTCGAACCCATAGAGCATGAAGACGTTGCTCACCGGAAACCCGAAGGTCTTGAGACCGCCGCGAGATTCGAAGAAGCCGCGGAGCTTGGCATTCCATACGCCGAAGCCCGTCTGCGGAAAAAAGACGGGATCGTGCGCATCCGCGACTGCCGCGCCTGGCGTTGCCAGAGCCAGCAGCGCAGCCGCGGCGATGATGATCGTCCACGTCCGCCACCGCCGCCCCGCGCCAGGAGGGCCAGCCCGCGGGACTGGCTGCGGACTCTCTACGGGACCTCAGCCTCTGTCAGGCGGTGGGCTGCCAGCATCGCGATGAACTCACGGCCCACAGGGCGAATCGACACTTCGCCGCTTGCGTCGTCCCTTCGCAGCTTCAAGTGCTGGAAATACTGGTCGGTGAAGCCGGGCGCCGCCGGAAGCGCCTCGGTAATCGGGAATCCGAGTACGTCAACTCCGCCCAACGCCAGGAATCTGGCAAGAAACGCGCCGCTCACGTTGTGTCCGGTCTGCGGGTAGAAGCGTCCGTCGCCTGCGTTCGGCACCGGGGGATCGGGGCCAACGAAGTTCCCGTCCTCACCGCGAACCCAGTACGTGGCGAGCACCGGTTGAACCTCGTACCCGGTTCCGGCCAACTCGGGGTGGTACCCCAGCACGCCGTTGGCGCAGACCTGGATGTACACACCTGCACCGGATGACGCCTCGATGATCGTGCCGACAGGTCCCACTGCTGCGAAGAATCCGTGGGTGAGGCAGGGGCCCCAGGTCGCCGCGCCGCCTGTCGATTCGTAGAACGCCGCGAATTCGGGAAGCACGGGCTTGGTTCCGGCTCCCACAACGAAAGTGCCGGGCTCGGTGAACACAAAGCTCGCGCAGACGGCGTGCTGATTCGCATCCGACTTGACGAGTCGGCCGGGATGCACAACGAGTGATTCGGCGCTGACCCCGGGTGGTTTCATGGATGACGGAAAACAGAACCGGGCCAGTTGGGCACGGGTGAGCGAATCCGGCAACGTGCCTCGGCCAGTGACACCGATGCTGATATGGACGCCGACGATTGGCTGCCCGCCGAATGTGACGTCAATGAACCGATCAGCAGCCGGGTGTGCGGCCGCCGGCAGTCTCCTGCGGCTTGAGGAGGACTCCAGCGTCGCGACGTCAAGAACGCGCACATCGGCTCGTGAACTTGCCGATGCCGTCACGTTGCTCAGGTAGGGCCCGACAAATACGGCGAACGTTTCCGGAGGCGGCGACGTCGTGGCGGCCGGTGGGGTTAGCGCCGGTCCCGTCTGGCCGCTCGCTGCTTCGGGACGCGAAGCGAAGAAGATTGCCGAAACACCCAACGCCAGCGCGACGATGATCCATCCGGCAAGCGCGGGGATGACCCGTGACACCGACATCGCCTTGCGTGAAGCGCCACCCCTTGCGCTAAAGGGCATGCGAGGAGGTCTTCGCGGGTGTGGCCTGAAGAAGACGCCGGATCAGGGACTCACCCCAGGCTTCGTTGACGGGACTGCCCCAAACCAATACGAGCGTGAGCACTGTCCGGGCATGACGCGTGGTCCACGCCTCCAGGACAGCGTTTGTGCGGCTTCCATCCAGGGCACTGAGCCATCCGGTCTGCAAGTTTCGGGTGGCGAGGAGGTTCGGTGACAGTTCGAAGCTGGAAGACTCCGACTCCGTAAGCATTGCGCTGAACCCGAGCTGGCTCGTCGCTCCGCGGATTGCAGGCGCTTCGCGGCCCACACCGGCGGCGGCTGCCGCGGCGAAGCCCCAGGCAGCTTCGACGCTTGAGTGCCGGGTCAACCGGGCGACGGCTGCCAGGGGCCCGTCGCCTTCGATCCGTTCGTCGCGAAGCTTGGCGCGCTCGCTGAAGCCGAAAGCGACCACAGTCGCGCTGACGTGCTCGTCACCGTGACTGCCGCGGCGCGAATCCGACGTGTTGGCAAACAGCTCAAAGTAGTTTGGGCCGAGGTCCTCGGCGACCGGGAGGCGCGGCGTTGCTGGGGACGCAGTTACGGACGCACGTTCGGCACGGGCTGGCGCCAGGACGGCGGCCGTGACTTCAGAGCGGATGGTCGTCGCTGTCGGTGTTGTGACTGACCTGACGTCGACCGTCGGACCGATCGGCGGCTCGGGCTCGACCGATGCACATGCTGCCAGCAGGGCAAGTGCGCCGATGGTGAATACGAGGCGACGATCTCGCGTCCAGCGCGTCACGGGGTCGGCGATCTGAACACGCGGTCGGTCGCCAGCCAACCGTCGAAGATTCGCTGGTGCGGCGTCTGGACGACGAGCCGATGTCTGTCGGTTCCAGGCTGTTTAGGCACATGCAGGGTGTATCCGCTGGCGCTCCAACGGGCCGGCAGCCGAGGTGGCAGCCAGTACTCAAACTCCACCGTCCGCCGTTCGCCGGCGGGAAGGTCCAGAAACCCGGCGAACTCGGTCAACCCGTTAATCCGGCGCGCCGGCTGCGGGTGCGCCAGCCCCGCAACCGACGTGAGCCGCGACCCGGCCGGGACGTAGACCCGCACGTAATCCGCCAGGCGCCCGCCTGGGCCGGCCTTTGGGTTCCGATTGACGTAGGCGATGGTCAGCTTTGCGGCGCCGGTCGTCGGGTCCAGGCGGTAGCGGGTTGACTGTTCGATTGACCGGAAGGGCGCGCCGTGGTCCACCTGGGCGTCCACGACGTAAACCAGGTCATCCGCGGCCGGCGGCAGGCGTCCGGCGGCGCCCGCATGCTCTGCGAGACGTTGCAAGTCGTTGTTCTGGAATGCGGCCAGCAGGTGCTTTTCGGCCACCATTGCCTGGAGGGCGCCGATGACGACTTGCGGTTCGGTGCGCAGGCGTTCGATGGTTGTTCGAAGGAGGGCGGCGGTCAGCGCGGCGTAGAACGGCCGCGCGCTGAACCAGGCGCGCCGGTCGCCGGTGGAGTGGGCGAAGTGTTCCAACACCGTGTAGGCATTGGCCGTGGTCACCCGCACATCGTGGCCCGGCACCTCCACCGGCCCAATGGCGGCCAGCAAAATGCCCAGCGCCTGCTGGTCGAACGCCAGAACCCCGTCCACGGGCTCCACGTCGTTCAGCGCCAGGAATCGCACTATCTCGTCGGCGGACGACCGGAAGTCCGGATGCCAGTTGGCGTCGCGCAAGTTCCAATCGCGCATGTGCTGGTAGCGGCGGAACGGCGGGGGCGCCGGTACACGTGGGCGAGTCGGGTTTTCGATCAGGTAGCTGCGCAGATAGGTCAGGTCGCGCGCTTCGCCGTCCGCGAGCGTGACGAACGCGACGTTGCCGATGAATCCACCGGTAGGCCGCAACTCGTCGCTCTTTTGCGCCAGGAGCAGGTAGCGCTGCGGCGTTGGCGAACCGAGCGCGTGCGGCGCCAGCAGGGCGGCCTGGAGCACCGTGCGCAGGGTCTCGATCGTGTCACGAATCGCCGCCATCCGCCGGTCATGCAAGTGACCGCCCGCAGCGGTGGCAACGGCATCAAACTTGCTGCTGGCGCGTTCGACGCGTGCCAGTTGATCGCGAATCGTCTCGCGCTCGCCTTCGAGGGCATCAACCAGCGCCGGAAGCGGATCGTCCGGCGAATCGCCTGTCGTCGTGAGTCGATCCATGAGCCCGGCCACAAGCGCCAGCGTCGTGGCGGCCGCCGAGCTGAGATCCGCGTGAACGGCCAGCAGCGCACGGGCTTCCTGGATCCGGACCCGTGCCGGCGGGATGACGGACGCAACCGCCAGGGCAGGACCGTAGCGGTTGAGGCGACGCTCAACCGAGGACAGTTGTGCGGAGGCGGACTCCAACGTGCGGCTGCTGGCGCGCAGGTCCGCCGCGTTCGCGTGGCCGCCGTCCACCTGCCAGCGGACATCGCCAATGGAGTCGATAGCGACGCCGGCCTCCAGGGCGAGGCGAGTGAGGTCCAAGGCGTCCATCCCAAGCAGCACGAGCGCCGCAGCCAGCGCAACCGGCGCCAGCAGCCGGTGGCACGGCACACCGGTGGCCGTTGCGCCGCTGGCCCCCGCGGGTCTAGGCGGCGCCACGGCGCGAGAGGACGGCGGGGATGGTGCGTAGGAGGATCGCCAGGTCGAGCGCGAGGGATCGGTGTCGGATGTACAGCAGGTCTGCCGCCACCAACCGGCGGAAGGAACCACGACCTCGCGAGGTCACCTGGTGAAGACCGGTGATGCCGGGGCGAACCGCCAGTCGGCGCTTTGCCCGGCCGTCGTAATGACCGAACTCGTAGCTCAGGGGCGGTCGTGGCCCCACGAGGCTCATGTCGCCTCGGAGGACATTGGCCAGCTGCGGGATCTCGTCCAGGCTCCAGATCCGCAGCAGGCGGCCCACGCGGGTTACGCGCGGGTCATCGGGCAGCTTTCCATGGCGTTGCGTTCCCCGGATGTAACCGGCGGCAAAGGCTTCGTGCGCGGCCGTGGGCGCGCCGGCCTGCATGGTTCGGAACTTGTAGTACCGAAATGGTCGGAAGGCCTGCCCGTGGACAATTGCGCTGTAGAGCACGGGTCCAGGCGAGTCCAGTTTGATCAGGCCCGCGACCAGCAGCCAAAGCGGCAAACCGAGAATCAACAGCAACAGCGCGAAGACGATGTCCAGCACACGCTTGGCGAACAGGTACGACAACTGCGGGCAGCCTGCGGGCGCTGCTTAATGACCCAGCGCACCGCTCTGAGTGCGGATTCGGCCGCCCGAACATCCAGGTTGGATGTTGCTCTGAACCGGTCGGAACCGCGGCAAGTGTCGCACATAGGGCGCTGCTGATTACGCTGGTTGACCGGACTTCGATCCTTGAGCGCTGTCCCTGATCTGGCAGATCTACCTCGGGCCGCGATGGCATCCAGCAGTCTCGCGACCAGCCCGCAAAGGCGCGAAACCGGGCGGCTGAATCGCCTCTATTGCGAACGCATCGCTGCACAAGCATTGCCTTCAGATGCACGGACGATCTGTGCTCGCGTGGCGGGTGGCCGACGCTTCCAAGCCGGGCACGACACAGGCTATGCATGGCGTTGCATCAGCGGTACACGAAACTCCGAAGCGCCAACGCTTCTCGATCCGAGGACACTCCATGCCCTTCCGCTGGTGCCTTAACATCTCGATGAAGAATGGATTGGACCGCCACATGTTGCGTTGATAATTCACCAGTCTGGAGGCTAGCGTCCTTGATCGATGACCTGCGTCGCCGGTGGCATGTTGACCCTGTCGCCCTGATCTCATCCTCAAGGCCTTTGGTCGGAAACTCTCTTTCAGCGGCATCGCGTGCAGCCAATGCTCGACCTTTGTGACGAATATGGGAGGGCAGTCGACCCCCAGTTCATATTCGGATCACCTACAGCAAGAGCTGTTGGTCGCCAAGGGCGATTTGGCGTGCTTGGCATGCTTGACGAATGCTTCAGACCATCGATAGTTGAGGATTCGGCTTGCCATTGTCCAGAAACACTGCTTGCCCGGTTCGTATGTGTTCGACAGAAAACTTCAGTTGCGCTTTACATAGCGGTATAGCAAACTTCTGTCGTGTTCGAGCTTTCACACCGTCGCTAGGAGGACGATGTATGAAGCTTAAGGAAGTCGTGTCAGGCAGTGAATGGGAAAGCCGCCCGCAGCGCATGCGGCGCGTGAGCCCGGAAATTAGGGAAATCGTGCGCGCGGCCGGACGCAGCAAGGCCGGCGAATGGACGGTCGTCAGCCTGAGCGACGACGAAAAGAAGCGGCAGCCGACGCTACGCGGTCGGATTCAAGCGGCCGCCGTGCAGGCTGGGTTCAAGGTGAGGTTTGAAATGCGCAACGGCGATCTGGGAGTCCAAAAGGAAGGCTAGTCGCCTGCGCTTGACGAAAGGCCGCGCCTCGGGCGCGGCCTTTCGCGTTAGGCGCGAAGTACTGACGCTACGCTTCAGGCATCCCGCCAGAGTTTGCCCATCGCCCGCACACGAGCAAGCCGCGACTCGTCGAACACTGGCAGCTCAAAGCCAAGAGGCTGCGGCGGGCCGTCAATGCCTAGAGATGCCTGCACGTCAGGCCTCGTGTAGTACGCGTTGTAAGTCTGCTTCACAAGCTCGGTAAACGACTCGGGGGTGGCGTCCTCCACTCGTCGAAGAATGCCCACCCGCTCCCCGGAATTGAGCTCAGCGAACGGTGTCTCCCCGGCGGCGGCTTCGACGGCACGCAGCGCTGTCAGCACGGGGCGCCGCAACCATGGTCGCTCGGTAAGGTAGGCGTCAACCGTCAACGCCCCACCGAGCGTCCCGGCCGCCGGCAGGTCGCCGTAGGCCGGCACAAGTTCATTCTGAACCAGCGTGAGCAGCGCAAGTTCCTCTGGCGTAAGGATGCGCGCCGTCATGCTGCTACTTCGCGATAATTTCGGCCCAGCCAGTCGGCGCATCGCAATGCCACGGCTTGAATGGTGCTCGTTGGGTTTACGGCGGCGGACGTAGTGAACGTACTGCCGTCGATAACGAACAGGTTCGGGCACT
>JAPPKM010000140.1 GCA_028874315.1 Chloroflexota bacterium | reverse complement strand
CTGGCAATGCCAGAGCCGCCACCAGCGTAATGGCCATTCGTCGAAGCATCTCCTGGTCACCCTCCGTGTTATTGAGATCTTGTCTCAAAAAGGAGCGTGTCACATGCGGGAAGGTCTGCGCAAGTCTTTAAGGCAAGTGACCAAATGCGGCCATCAGGGCAGGCTCGCCAGGCAGGGAGAGCCCCCCTCACATCTCAGCCGACGTTCGCCGGCGCACCAGGCGCGGCGGCGTGGCCAATGAGGTGGCCCTCGGCGGTCCGGTCCGGTCTACGGTGACGCTTGGTAGGGCATGCGGGATTCGAACCCGCGATCTCCGCCTTGAGAGGGCGGTGTCCTAGGCCGCTAGACGAATGCCCCACACGGACCAAAGTCCGACGCCGCCTATGCTACGAAACCCGGCGGCGTCACGACCCGTCGCCGGCGCTCCGTACAATCGACAGGTACCCATTTACCGCCTCGACAGCCCATGTTTGAAAGCCTGACCGAGCGCCTGTCCGGCGTCTTCGGCAACCTCGGCCGCCGCGGCCGCCTGAGCGAAACGGACGTGGACGCCGCCCTGCGCGAAGTCCGCATGGCCCTGCTGGAAGCCGACGTCAACTTCCGCGTCGCTCGCGAGTTCGTGGCGTCGGTGCGCGAGCGTGCCGTCGGCCGCGAGGTCACCCAGAGCGTCACCCCCGCCCAGCAGGTCACCAAGATCGTCCACGACAACCTGGTGGAACTACTTGGTGGCGAGACCGCCCGCCTGGCCACCGCGCAACGTCCCCCGTCGGTGATTCTCATGGTCGGGCTCCAGGGCTCGGGCAAGACCACCGCCGCGGCCAAGCTGGCCCTGGCATTCCACAGGGAGGGCGGTCGCCCGCTCTTGGTGGCCGCCGACACCTACCGCCCCGCGGCCATCGCCCAGTTGCAGACTCTCGGCAAGCAGATCGACGTGCCAGTTCATCAGCAGGGCACCAAGCCCAGCCCCGTGGACATCGCCAGGCGCGGGCTTGAACTGGGCGTCAGCAACGCCCACTCGCACGTCATCGTCGACACCGCCGGCCGAATCCAGCTGGACGACCGGATGATGGACGAGATCGAACAGATCACCGGCGCCGTCAAGCCGGTCGAGACCTTATTCGTGGCCGACGCCACCACCGGCCAGGAAGCCGTCAACGTCGCCCAGGCCTTCCACGCCCGCACGCCGCTCACCGGCCTGATCCTGACCAAGATGGACGGCGATGCCCGCGGCGGCGCCGCCCTATCCATCCGATCCGTGACCGGAATTCCGGTCAAATACGTCGGCACCGGCGAGCAAATTGAGCCGCTTGAGGTCTTCCACCCCGACCGCATCGCCTCCCGCATCCTGGGCATGGGCGATGTGGTCACGCTGGTCGAACGCGCCGAAGAGGTCGTCGATCTCGAACGGGCCGAGGAGCTGCAAACCAAGCTCCGCAAGGCCACCTTTGGGCTGGACGACTTCCTGGAGCAGTTGAACCAGGTGCGCCAGATGGGCCCGCTCAGCCAGGTGCTGGGCATGCTGCCCGGCATGGGCGCCATGGCCAACAAGGCCGAGGTCCAGGCCGCGCTGGACGGCAACGTGGTCGGGCGCTTCGAGGCCATCATCCTCTCCATGACCCCGACCGAACGCGCCAACCCCGACATCCTCAACGGCAGCCGCCGACGCCGCGTCGCGCTCGGCAGCGGAACCTCGGTTCAGGAAGTCAACCAGCTGCTCAGCCAGTTCAAGCAGGCGCGCCAGATGATGCAAATGATGAGCTCAGGCCGCATGCCCGCCGGCCTTCGCAATCTGCCGGGCTTCTAGAACTCGGCACCCACCAGCGCCTCCTCCAGATTCTCGCGGGCGGAGGGATCCAGCGCCTGCCAGTAGTTGAGCGTGAACAGCGCGAAGGCCAGGCCGTTGGTGGTGTGGATATTGGCGGGGTCGGTGGCCTGACGCTCGGGTTGTTCGTAGAAGAATCCGCCGTCGGGTGAGGCGAGGCGGCGGAACATGGCGGCCACGCAGCGGCGGGTTGACCGGATGGACTCGGCGCGGCGGTGCGGGGTCCGGCGGCCGTATTCGGCCAGCAGGTGGACAGCGTCCATGTTGGCGCACATGCCGCCGTCGTGGAACAAGCCGTCGGGCCGCTGGCAAGCCAGCGTGGCGTCGATCATGCGTTCGACTCCGGGCTCCTCCACGCCCAATGGCCACAGCAGGTTGAGCGCCAGGTTGCGGTGGCCGCGCATGGCCCAGCCCACGTCCACGTCCGGACCCATGCCGACAAAGCCGGTGGCCGGGTCGCGGCGGGACTCAAGGTACGCCAGGACCTGTTGGGCCTGATCGTCGAGGTCGTCGACGTGGTTGGTTCCCGCGAACCGGGTGTAGTACCAGAGGTACTGGAAGGCGGCCTTGGCGGCGGCGCGGGGATCGTCGGCCCAGGCCTGGTCCAGCCAGGGGCGCCAGGCGACGGGGCCGACGGGCACCCAGGGGAGGGCGGAGAGGCGTGCGAGGCCGCGGGGGAAGGGTCTCGGGCGTTCGTCCAGTAGCGCGAACCCGATGCGAACGACGGCGTCAAAGTGCATCCGCCAGGTCCCCGGGCCGCCGCCGATTTGAGTCTCATTCGGCTCGTAGATGCCGAGGTCGGGGTTGTAGGCAGCACGCAGGGCGGCCAGCGCGCGGGGCCGCGCGCCGTCGATCGCGTCCTGGGCGCCCACTTGCCGGAGGCAGGACAGGGCCCAGACGGTGGTCTCGATGTTGGCGGGGGCGCCGGGCTGTGGGTTGTCGCGGAAGGGCAGGTCGTCGTCCGGGCTCGTTTCGACGCTCGTCACGTAGCGAACGACCCGGTCCCGCAGCCAGGGCGGCGGGTTGTGCAGGCCGGTCGCCTGCGAGATCAGCGGCGGCTGGGCATTCCCACCCGCCGTGCGCTCCGAACCAGCGTGCATCTCGCGAATCTCCCGTTTGCCCCGCGTGATCTCAGCCTTCACGGGCGTAGCGCAGCATCCGGTCGCGATCCATTCCCTCGAGCCCCATATCGGCCAGCGTCCGCCGGTTCGTGTCCAGCGCCTCGTGGAGAACGGTGAGGCCGAGGGTGATGACGGCGTCGATGACGGGGGTGGGGACGTTGAGGGCGGCGCCGAGGCCGGACCAGGCGCGCAGACCGTAGGGGACGTCCTCGGAGAGCCAGCGGGTGTCGAGCTGGCCGGGGGCCTTGAGGGCGGTGAGCATGCGGCTGCCGTTGATGGTGGCCCAGAGATCGGGCGGGTCGGCTTGCGGACCGAAGCCGGCGGCGTGGAATGCTTGGGCGGCGTCGGGCAACTGGTGGCCGAGGGCGGCGGCCACCGCCCGGCGCTCCCCGTCCAGCGCCATGATGGCGTCCACCACGCCGGGCGTGACGCCTTCGTCGTAGAAGTAGAACTCGCCGCGTGACCGCTCGATGCGTCCGGCGTTGAGCAGCACGCCGGGCGGATGCACGACGGGGTTCATGGCCCCGAGTCCGCAGGCGAACACGTCGGGCAGGGGCACGATGCCCGGAAAGAACCGCTCCAGCGTCGCATGCACGCGCGCGGTAGCGCTGGCGGGGAAGACCCCAAGGCCCAGGTGAGGAACCACGCCCCAGATCGTGGCCTCCGCGGGACCGGTCTTGCGGCAGACGTAGGGCGCGGTGTCGGTCTCGGCCACCGGTATGGGCGGCGCACCGGCTTCGCGCAGGATGCGGGCGACTTCCAGGGCGCCCAGCGTGCCGGGCATCAGGGTGAGGGTGTGGTGGTCGCGCAGGTGCGGCGCCAGCGCCCGGGGCCAGGGTGCGTGCCCATACGCGGGCACGATGACCATCAGCGTGTCCGAAGCCGCGGCAGCGTTCGCAACGTCGTCCGTGATGTCGGCGATGCGGGCTTCGCCGGTGTGCGCGACGCCCAGCAATTCGATGATGCGCGAATCGCGCACGGGCACGATGGCATCGGGAAAGTCCGGCAGTTCGGCCAGGGTGACCGAGTGCCCTGCCAGCGTCAGGTTGGCCGCCACCGCGAAGCCGGTGTTGCCGGCGCCGAGCACCGTTACGTCCGTGGTCACTCGTCTCTCCCCGCCGGCACGCGAACGCGCGTCTAGGGTACGGCCAGAGGAAGGAGTGAGCTAAGAGAAGTGAGCAGTGAGAAAAGAGGAGGACGGGGAGACAAGCAGTGAAGTGCGAGAGGACGAACGGGCTAGTCGGTGTGGGTTTGGAGGGTGGTGTGGCGGGCGAGGGTCTGGTAGTCGGTGTCGTGGTGGAGGATGGGCGTTCCGCTGCGAATGGCGACGGCGGCGATGAGGCAGTCGATGAGCTTGCGGACGGTGGCGCCTTGCCGGCGGCAGCGGCGATAGAGGGCGGCGGCGTCTTCGTAGTCGGTGGGGCGCGTCGGTAGGACGACGGCACGGGCCAGCAGGCGACGGAGGTTGAGCAGGTGGGCCTCGTCGCGCGCACCGGCCAGGACTTCCATGCGAATGGGGTCGCAGATGGCGATCTCGTGGTCCAGAAGCTCATCGACCTGGCGGCAGGCGGGGGATCCGGTGTCGCGCAGAAACTTGATCCAGGCCGACGTGTCGATCAGGACCACGAGGGGCGGGCGGAACGCATGGCGTCAAGGTCGCCTTCCCAGCCGCTGCCGCGGAGGGCGCGAGCCTCGTCAACCGACAGGGGTTCGGCGGCCAGGGTGCGGAGGGCGAAGTTGACGGCGGCGCGCTTGGTGGGAAGTCGATAGCGGCGCATGACTTCAGCGCACGCGCGGTCGTCGATGTCGATGTTTGTACGTGCCATACACCAAAGATACACCACCGATATGAGGGGCGACGGGAGAGCCGTCACGGGTCAGATTGGATCCGGTCGAACACGTGCCTGCAACCGAGAACCGACGCACGGGGCGTTCACGTATCGTGCCGGACGAGGTCCAGCAGCAGGATCTTGGGCACCGGATCGTCCGGCAGATGCGGGTCGCCCGAGTCGGGCGGGACGTCAACCAGGCTGCGTAGCAAGAACCCTGCCTGCCGAAACGCCACCACCCACTCCGCAAACGTCCGGTAGTAGAACGGGACTTCGTACTCGGCTCGCTCCGTGCCGAAAGTCTGGGTGAGCGTTCCCGACGCAAAGTAATCGTCCACCTTGCCGCGGGCGGCGAGGGCATAGGGGTTGTTCATCGACAGCAGCAGCCGGCCGTTGGGCTTAAGGGTCCCGGCAATCCCACGGAGAACCCCGGCCAGGTCCTCGCAGTCATCGAGCATCATGTTCGCCGTCGCCAGGTCAAACGCGCCTCGGTGAGAAGGCAGTCCCTTGGCCAGATCTGCCTCTACGAACTCGATCCCGTGCGGATCCCGCGCCTCGAGATTGCGTGCGTGTTCCAGGAGCCGCGGCGAGATATCCGCCGCGACGACCCTGGCTCCATGTCGAGCAAACAGTCGCGCCACGTGGCTCTCCCCGCAGCCCGCGTCGAGGACTCGCTTCCCGGAAACGTCGCCCGCCATCCCCAGGAGGCGACGGGCAAGGTTGTCGTGGAACCGGCGCAGCGAACCCGTGCGGGACTGGGCGGCGTACCAGTCGGCAATCGGGTCGTAGGCGGGCATCAGACTGCGGGGATCCTTGCCGCGTCCGACCAATTCGGATCGCGCGGCTCGAAGGGGGTCCACTCGAACTCGATACTCCAGCGGGCGAAGCCGGAGAGCGGGCCGCCGCGGTCGGTGAGCACGCAGATTCCCTGGCACCAGGGACCGGGGCCGGCGCCGGGCAGGTGGCCGGAGCTACGCACGACCAACGCCGCTCTGCCGTTGGGCAGTGTGATTCGGAGCAACGAGGGGCCCGGGGTATGGCCGCACAGGATCAGGTCGGCCGAGGCGACGGCTGGTCGGGACAGCGCGGCGTCGATCTCCCCGGCCGTGAACTCAGGTGTGAAGGCGGGGTCGGTGTCCCAGATGGTGGCGAAGGGGTTGCCGGGCATGCCGTGGCAGACGTACACGTCGCCCTTCCTCGCGGCGTCCAGCGAGAGCTCGGCGGGCAGCGCTCGCAGCCAGGCGAGGTCGGCCGGACTGAGTTCGGCCTGTCCCTGTTCGACCTGCGAGAGGAAGTAGTCCGGCGAGTCGGGCCGGCGTCGGCGTTCGGCCACGGTTGCCTCCCACCGAGGCGTCCCCCAGTCGCGGAAATACACCTCGTTGTTGCCGTAGATCACCTGGACCTCTTCCGAGCGCAGCAGGTCGATCGTTTCGCCCGGCGGGTCGGCGGAGAACGGGGCGGTGATGAAGTCGCCGCAATGCACGATCAGATCGGGCGCATGCGGCCGGCACGCCCCCAGCGCGGCTTCCAGGCCGGGCACGAAGCCGTGGGTGTCGCCGATCAGGCAGATGCGCACATTGCTCGCCAGGGAACACACCGGCTACTCGTGCGAGCGTAGCGCTCCGGATGTGAGGCCTCTGTCGGTTCTAACACTGGCAGCTCAATGGGCTACTCAACTAATTTGCGCGGGCCAGACTCGAGTCCGCGCCGATTGGTGCAACGGTGGATGAACCGACATGCCAGTTCTAGCCGTTGAGGCCGTGTTCTTTGACATCGACGACACGCTGATTGATGACGCCGCGGCGACTCGAGCGGGCGCGCTGGGCTTGTTCGACAGGTACAGGGATCGGCTGGGCGGGTGTGACGAACGGCTTATGCAGCGCTGGATGACGTTGCTGGACCATCACTTCGAGCGATACCTGCGCGGCGAGACCTCGTTCATCGGCCAGCGCCGGGCACGGATTCGCGATCTGTTCGGACTGACACCGGATCAGATGCCCGACGTCGAAGTCGATGCCATCCATGCCGTCTACCGTGAGTTTTACGACGCGGCCTGGCGGCTTTTTTCCGATGCCGTCGAAACCCTGGACGCTCTGGATACTTACCGGCTCGGAGTCATCAGCAACGGCACGTCGGCGCAGCAGCGGCAGAAGCTGGCGGCGGTTGGCGTCCTGGATCGCTTCGCGGCCGTGGTGATCTCCGAGGACATCGGGGTCGCGAAACCCGATCCGGGGATCTTCGCGGCAGCCTGCCAGGCCGTGGGCGTCCCGCCGTCGGCCTTCGTGCACGTGGGCGATCGGATGGTCACGGACGCGCATGGGGCTCGCGACGCGGGCCTGACCGGGGTGTGGCTGAACCGACGCGGCGAGGATGCCGGGACCTCAGGCGTCCCGACGATCAAGCGACTCAGCGAACTGCCGGCGCTGGTTCTGCAGCGCTAGGCGCTGGCTACCAGACGCCGACTGTCCTGAGCAGCTCGGCGGCGAGGGGAAGGGGCTGGGACGCGCGACCGGTAATCCGAATTGACGTCTGGACGTCGGGGGCCAGGCGAATCAGGCCGCGAGCCTTCATCGCTTCCGGGAGCACGCCGTTGAGATAGCGTCCCCACCACGCCTGGTTGACGACCTCGTTGAGGTTCTCCAGCGCGTGTCCGCCGGCCAGCGCGGCCGAGGCGCGTTTGGGACCGATGCCGCGTACGCCCGGAATGTTGTCCGAGGTGTCGCCGACCAACGCCATGTAATCGCACCACTGCCAGGGTTCCACGCTGAATCGCCTGCGCACTTCATCGCCGTCCACGATCTGCTCGCCGCTCTTGCGCATGGTGTTGGCGATCAGGACTCGTTCCCCAAGCAGCTGATAGAAGTCTCGATCGGTCGAGACGATCACGCTGTGCCGGCCTGTTTCGACGCCGCGTACGAGCTGGGCGATCACGTCGTCGGCTTCCGCGCCGGCCGTCTCTTCGAACTCAAGGCCGATGCTCCGCAAACCCGTATAGATGGTCGGGAGCCAGGCCAGGTGCGAGTAGTCGGCGCCGGCGCGGTTCGCCTTGTAGTCCGGCGCCGCCTCCACTCGCGCGTCCGAGGCACCTTCCCCGTCAAAGACCACCACCGCCTCGCACGGCATCAAGCCGTGGATGGCCTTGCGCAGGAGAGCAAAGAACCCGAAAGCCGGCGTTACGTCCTCCCCCTCGCTATCGCGGATTCGGGCCGGGAATCCGTAGGCGGCGCGCCAGAGGAGGTTGAGACCGTCGACAAGGACCAGTGGTGGCGGAGCGGCCTCTGCACGTTGAGCTTCAGTCGGAGTCATCGAAGGCTGGCCCGCCAGACATCTTCACCGTCATCGGTAGTCTCGCCGCTCCGACTGAGCCCGAGCCGCCGCGCAACTCCAATTGAGGCGATGTGATTCGGATGGATGTTGGCGCGGAGTTCATTCACACGAAGGTCGTCACAGAGCCAAGGCAGCACCCTCTGACTCGCCTCAGAGGCGAATCCCTGACGCTGAAACGGAACGCCGATCACCCAGGCCATGTCGGCCCCACGCGCCTTCACCCCGGCCTGGACATAGCCAACGACTGCTTGGTCCGACTTCAGCCGCAACGTCCAGTTCAGCCAGAGTTCATCGCCTCCGGGCGAGCGGCGGGACTCCCGGCGACGGATCTTGGCCTTGACGTCGTCGGCCGATCCCGGGGGCCGGCTTCCGGTGAAGGCATGGATCTCGGGATCCTTCAGCAACTCGAAGAGCGCTTCGCTGTCGGCTTCCACCATCGGAGCCAGCAAGAGACGTTCAGTTTGAAGGGTCCAATCCGCATCGCAGGGAGTAGCTGGCGTGGACATTCTGAGAATTCCCAAGGGTCGTCGAAATCCTGCGTCGCGTTCAGCAGCCTCACGCCAGGCCGAGCTGGCGCCGCTCCTCGTTAAGCCTGGCTCGGAGGGCGTGGACAGTCTGCCTGAGACGCCTATCACGGACCGCAGCGTAGAGCTGCGCCGTGGCCGAGCGGGCGAGAGATTAGACTGGCCCCGGGCGGCGATCCGGCGGACGCCAGCCAGGCTTTCGGCTCCCACGGGAGCGGGCGGCGACCTGGCCGCGTCCGCTGGCATCAGGTTTCGTGAGGTTCTGTCGATCATGGCGATGGCAAAGCGTCTGCTGGCCTTCTACATGGTGGCTATCGGGATTACCGTTGCCGTGAACTTCGTCCTGACGCCCGTCTATCACGACGGAACGTCGCAATACCCGATCTGGGAGATCCTCAACTGGTTCATGGTCGCCGCCGCGCTGGTGACCCTGGTGGTCGGCTTCCGCCGGCGACGCGACCCCGACCACGCGGATGTCTCCGCCGTCGAGTACCTGCGCGGCAGCTTTGCCTACTACGGGGCCATCGTCCTGACCATGCTGATGCTGTGGGAGTGGTACTGGACGCTGAACCCCTCCAGCGAGACCGGCGACGCGGTGACGGCGCATCTGATCTACTTCCCGATCGTCAACGCACTCTTCGTGATCCTGGCCCTTGCGAGTGGGCGCTATCTCTGGAACGAGGCGGGCGGCTCGTCGGGCTGAGGACCGTTGCGTCGGCAGCGGCGTGATGCGCTACGGTTCGGCGACCCGAACGCTCGAGGCCGCTCTTCAATGTCCGACGATTCCTTTCGCGTAGCTCTGACCGACGGCCTACGCCACGAGCGGGTGGTCGAGCACCGCCAGCCGCTGGACGCCATTGGCGCCACGCTGGACGTGGTGCCGGCGCCGACCAACGACCACGAGGCCGTGGAGCGCCTGTCCGGCTACCAGGGCGTCATTTACTCGCACGGGCACTACCGCCTGCACACGTTCGACGAGTTGCCGGACCTGCTGGGCGTGATCGCGCCGACGGTGGGGGTGGACCATGTGGACATCGAGGCTGCTACTGCCGCGGGCGTGGTGGTCGGGAACATCCCAACCTTCGCCACTGAGCAAACGGCCGACACCGCGCTGTATTTGATATTGGGAGCGGTGCGCCGGATTCCCCAAATCCTGAACGAGTGGGAGGCGGGGCACCGCAACATCGCGGAGTGGGAACGCCGGATCGACCACATCGGCGACATGCGGGCCAGTACGCTGGCGCTGATCGGGCTGGGACGGATCGGCCGGGCAGTGGCGGTGCGGGCGCAGGCCTTCGGCACCCGCTGCATCGCCTATGCGCCCACGGTCTCGCCCTGGGAGGCGCAGGGGCTGGGAGTGGAGCTGGTGGGGCTGCACGAGGCCTTTGAGCAGGGCGACATTGTCTCGGTGCACCTGCCGTACACGCCGCGGACGCACCACTTCGTCGACGCCGACCTACTGGCCCGGATGAAATCCACGGCCGCACTGATCAACGTCTCCCGCGGCCCCATTGTGGACGAAGCGGCGCTGGTGTCGGCGCTGGAGTCAGGCGCCATCGCGGCCGCCGGCGTGGACGTGTTCGAAGCCGAACCGCCAACCCCCGACACGGCGCTGATCAACCTGCCCAACGTCATCTGGACGCCGCACATCGGAGGCTCCACCTCCGTCAGCGTCCACCGCGTCGGCCAGGGCTCCGCCGAACAAATGGCCTGGATCGCCCAGGGCTATTGGCCCCGCGACACCGTCAACCCCGAGGTAGAACCCCGCAAGCCGTTGCGACGGCGGGGCTATCCGGAGAGGTCGTGAACACGGGCCCCATCCGCTGGGGAATCATTTCCGCCGCGCGGATTGCAAGTCGGTCGGTGGGGCCGGGGATACATAGGGCTCGGAACGGGGTGTTGGGGGCGGTGGCGAGCCGGTCGCTGGAGCGGGCGCGGGGGTTTGCGGCGGAGCTGGAGATTCCGAGGGCGTATGGGTCCTACGAGGCGCTGCTGGCGGATCCGGAGATTGATGCGGTGTACATCCCCTTGCCGACGTCGCTGCATCACGAATGGGTGATCGCCGCGGCGCGGGCAGGGAAGCACGTGCTGGTGGACAAGCCGTTTGCGGTGAACGCGCCCGAGGCGGTCGAAATGGTGGATGCCTCCCGGGCGGCTGGGATGCAACTGCTCGAGGGCTTCATGTACCGCTACGACCCGAAGCACGCGCGGCTGCGGGAACTGGTGGCGGAGGGGGCGATTGGCGACCTGCGGCAGATCAATACCGCGTTCTGCTTCCCGATCACCCGCGACCCGGCCAACGTGCGGCTCTCGACTGAGCTGGCCGGCGGGGTGCTGGGGGACCTGGGGACGTACTGCGTGAGCGTGAGCCGCCTGCACATGGGCGGCGAGCCGCGGCGACTGGCGGCGCGGATGACGGACGATCCGGAGTTCGGCGTGGACTTTGACGGGAACGCGCTGCTGGAGTTCGACGAGGGCCGGGTGGCCACGGTGGCGTTCAGCTTCGAGACCTCGCGGCGGCACTTCCTGGAGCTAGTCGGCACAGAGGGGACGCTTCGCGTCGACCGTCACGTGCTGGCGCCGGGGGAGCCGACGAGCATCGAGATCCAGACCGTGCGCGGAACCGTGACGGAGCGGTTTCCACCGTTCGACAGCTACCAGGCCGAGGTCGAGAATCTGGGCGAGGCGATCCGCGGCGAGGCGGCGCCGCTGGTGGACGGCGACGAGGCCATCCGCCAGATGCGGGTGCTGGACGCCGTGCGCGCCAGCGCGCGCAGCGGCGAGTGGGTTGCGCTTAGCTTGTAGTTGAACGCGGGGAGGGCGCCATGAAGCGGGTAGCGAAGCCCGAGGGCAAGTTCAACGTGGTGTTGGAGGATGCGCCGATGCCGGCGGTTGGCCCGCACGACGTGCGGGTGCGCAACGTTCGCAGCCTGATCAGCCGCGGCTCGGAGTTATGGCGTCGTTACATCCGGCCCGAGGCCGTGGACCCGCAAATCATGGGGTACTCGGTGGCCGGCGTAGTGGATGCCGTGGGCGCCGAGGTGATGGGGTTCGCGCCCGGCGACCGGGTGGGGGTGTCCGGGCCGCACGCGCAATTCGTGGTGCAGGACAGCCGAGTTGCCTCGCTGTCGGAGGGTCCAAAGATTGTGCGGATCCCCGATGCGCTGGATTTCGAGCAGGCGACCTTCTGGCCGCTGACGACCAGCGCGGTCATGTGGATCGACAACGACGACATCCAGCCGGACGACACGGTGGTGATCGTGGGCCAGGGGCTCGTAGGCAGCCTGCTGCTGCAGGTGGCACGAGCCAACGGCCAGGGCCGGCTGGTGGCGGTGGACGCCTTGCCCAACCGCTGCGCGCTGGCGGCCGAAGTGGAAGCCGACGAGGTGATCAACGCGTCGGACGAGGACCCGGTGGCGCAGGTTCTGGAGCTGACGGACGGGCGCGGGGCTGATGTGGTGATCTATGCCGTTGGCGGACGCGCCGGCCTGCGGGCCTTCGACCAGGCCCAGCGCATGACCGGGACTGGCGGGCTGCTGCAGGTGGTGGGGCTGTACGAGGACGACCCGCTGCCGCTGTCGTCCAGCTACATCCAGCGCAAGCGCCTGATCGGCGGCGCGCTGCCGGACAGCAACCGGGTCGCCGCCTCAGCGCGCTCCCTGGATCTGCTCACCCAGGGGCGCATCGCCACCGACCGCATGGTCACTCATCGCTTCCCCTACCGGCAGGCGCCGGAGGCCTTCCACTTCTTGCACGACCATCCGGAAGCGGCGCTTGGGGTGTTGATTTCCTGGGACGACTGAGGCCAAATGCTGACCCGTAGGCGGGGTTGGTGAGGGCTTGCCGCTGCCTGTGGTCGAAGATACGCTGGCTTCAAGCGACGTAAGGTCGCGAATCCGATACGTGAAAACGAAGACACTGAAGTTTTGACATGTCGACAATCGATGGAGTTCCCGGGACCACTCCGAAAGGGCTGAAATCCCGCCGTCTCAGTGACTATAGACGCGCGTTGCAGCGTCGGATCCAGAAGTTTGAGCTGCGCTACGAGATGACAACCGAGCGGATGCTCGAACGAACTGCGACCGGTGAGTTGCGAGAGACGGCTGAGATATCTCGATGGCAATACGACGCCGACGATCTCGCAGACCTGACCGCCAACGGGGCGAGAAGCACGGTTGGCTCTGGTTCGACCGCTATCGGCTGATCCATCAGGAAGTCCTAGCCAACCACCCATTCGTCGTCTCGGACCGCACGCAATTCATCGAGATTTCTGGCAGCGGGAGTCGTATTCGCTGTAGCGGCCTAATCGTTTGCCGCCGAGATATCGAGATTGAAGTTGACAAGCGGCTAGACGTTCGCACTGTCGACAATCGAGTTCAGGTCCGGGGCGCCCGGTACCGCTACCACGCCAGAGTCCTCGACGGTCAGGCTGGCAGGAATGTACTTCGATACGACAGCGGTCATTCGCATTCGCCAGGGGTGTATCACCGGCATGAGTATGACCTTGCGACCGGCGAAGACCGCCTGACCACCTTGAGCCGGGAGGAGTTTCCGGTGCTCGGTGAAATGGTAGACGAGCTGGCGGCGATGTTCTCGGACGCCAGGTAGCCGGTGATACCTGAGCCCTACTCGGCGTTCATCGTTCCCGAGTGGGGTGTGCTGCGCTGGTGGAGCGTGTTGCTGACGGTGGGGGTGCTGGCGGGGGCCCGGGTGGCGAGGTGGCAGGCGGGGCGGCTCGGGCTGGATACGCGGCACGCGCTGCCGCTGCTGGTGGCGGCGGTTGCGGCGGGGATTCTGGGGGCGCGGATGTACTACCTGGTCTTTGAGTGGGAGCGACGGTTTGCGGACGAGCCAGAGCTGGCGTGGCTGATATGGGAGGGCGGGGTGGCCCTGCATGGAGCGCTGGTTGGTGGGTTGCTGGCCATGGCGGTTTACGCCCGGCTGGCGCGCCTGGACTTTGTGCGCTGGATTGACGCGACAGCGCTGGGGTTGCCGTTGGGGATCGGGGTCGCACGCTGGGGCGACTACTTCAACCAGCAGTCGTTCGGTGTGCCGACGGATCTGCCGTGGGCGCTGGCGATCGAGGAGCAGTACCGGCCGCTGCTGTACCTGGAGCAGAACGGGTTCCATCCGACGTTTCTGTACGAGTCGGTGTGGGCGCTGGTGGTGTTCGGTGCGGCCGTGACAGTGGCGAAGCTTGGGCGCGGTTTGCGGCCGGGGGACGTGGCGCTGGGGGTACTGGCGGCGTATTCGGTGGGGCGGTTCTGGATCGAGTCCATTCGGGCCGACCCGATCATCGTGGGCGAGGGGCTCCGGCTGGCGATGATCGTAAGCGCGGGAATCGCGACCGTTGGCATCGGGTCAATGGTGCTGCGGCGATGGCCGGGGCGAATGTTTCACGTGAAACATTCGGGCTAGCGTCAGGCGGCGGATTCGGCGCTGAGGGCTTCGAAGGTGGGGTGGAGCCAGAGGGATTCGAGAGCCAGTTCGAGCGCGGAGGCGGTATCGAGGGTGGCGTCGACGGCTGACCAGCCGGACGCATCGCGGGAGACGGAGCGGGCGAATAACGGGGCGGCGTTCACGGGTACGGCGGGATGGCGGTAGGCGGTCTCATCTAAGTGCTGCTCCCAGGACTGGGCAACACCGTCGGCCCGGCCGGAGGGCGCGCCGCGCATGAGGCCGCTTTGGTTGACCAGGGAATCCCAGACGGTCACGAGCAGATCGCGTGCGTAGCGGCGCTCGATGGGCGGACGGCCGTGGAAGCCGGCCAGACGGAGGGCTCGCAGGAGTGTCGCGACGTCGGCGGCGGTGTAGGTAAACCGGTCGCGGAGCCAGCCGTTGTTCCGGTCGAACGAAGTCGCCAGGTCCAGGAACAGGTCGCCGGCGCGCTCCTGGACACCGCTGTCGGTCGGCATGAGCGGAGTCAGCCGGATCAGGGCGGCGAGGGCGTGGGCGGCTTCGAGAATGTCGGCGGGTTGCTGGTCCCGGAGCCGGTAGGCGATCCGGTGTTGCTGGACCGGGATGAAGGCGCGGAAGTCGTCGCGGCCGGTCACCGGCTGGAGGCGGGTCTGGGCGCGGACCATGCGGTGGGCCTCGGGGATCGAACGGGGGAGGTTGGTGCGATAGAAGGCGTACAGCTCGTCCGCAGCCACCTGCAGCCGGCGGACTGATTCCTCCGAAGCGACGGTCTTGGCCAAGAGCGTCGCGTCGGCGGTGGCCCAGATGAGGTCGATGTTGCCGAGGGGGTCGTAGGTGTCGTCGGAGTCGAAGAGGACGCCGAGCCTAGGGCGGAAGAGCTCGGCGTGAAGTCGGTCGGAGGCTTCGACGGCGACGGAGGTGTATGCGGACGCGAGCCATAGCTCGTGGCTTCGGGCCTCGCCCGGCGGCGCCTGCGGCGCGCCCAGCCGGTGCGCGCGGGCCAGGGCCTGGAGCAGGCGCATGTAGAGGGCGGCGGTGCGTACGCGGATTACGGCATCGGTATGACGAACCTGTGGCAGATGGCGTGGCGTTGCCGGGGCGTCCACAGTGGCGGTGGCGAACGGCAGGGCAATTGGGGTTGCTTCTGGTCCGGCGGGGGTGAAGGCCGCACGGCTACGGGGGTCGAGGGCGTTGGCCGGCAGACCGAGGCCGGGGACGGTTGAGATGAGGCCGCCGAGGTAGCGGGTGTACCAGTAGCCCTGCCAGCCGGACCTGGCCAGGTCGGCGGCGCGGTTGGGCGGGGGTTCGGGCCAAAGGTCTGACATACGTTGCGGAGCGGTGGTTTCGCCGCAGGCCGCGAGCAAAGGAGAGCCCGCCGCCAGCGCCAGGAGGCGGCGTCGCGTCAGTGGCACCCGTCCACTCCTCGCCGTCTCATTCCCGATCGATTTCTCCTTCAAGCCGCTGCCAGGGACGCGTCGTCGATGCGTGTGGCCGCGGCGCCCCATTACGATCGTGGCATGACTGGACAACGCGTGCTGGGCGCAGCGGCTCTAGCTGCGGTGGTCGGTGCCCTGCTATTTCTGCCACAGCAGTCGACGGCCTATGAGCTTCGTTGGGACGTGCGGGTATTGCGGGACGGGATTCCGCCGATCTACGACCCGAGCCTGACAACGCCGGACAACATCAACCTGAACCCGGACGAGATGGTGCTGGCGGTAGAGATCAACGGCGACGCGCGGGCGTATCCCATCGAGCCGTTGGTGAGCTACGAGATCGTGAACGACGTGGTGGGCGGCGTGCCGGTGGCGATTACCTGGTGCCCGCTCTGCTACACGGGCCTTGTCTACGAGCGGGTGTGGGAGGGGCGGACGCTGACCCTGGGCGTGCAGGGGGCGCTCTACAAGAGTGCCCAGACCTGGTGGGACCACGAGACGGGCAGCATCTGGAGCCAGGTGTTCGGGGAGG
>JAPPKM010000149.1 GCA_028874315.1 Chloroflexota bacterium | reverse complement strand
CCGTACCGGAACCGAACGCGAGGGCGGCCGCTGTCAACTAAGCGATATATGCCCCCTTAAATTGGATTAGCAATACGTCCAGGGGAGACTTTGGCTACTCGGTCAATAGCGGCACAGCGGTCGGCGACCTGATCGTTGGGCGTTTGCCTGCGACTCTCTCGTTGCTGCCGCTAACGATGTTCTTCGCGGCGGCTGTCTCCATACCACTGGGGGTCTTGGCCGCCGCCCGCCGCGGCAGTCTTATGGACCGCATCGCGGAGGGAGCAGCCGTGTTCGGCGTGGGAGTCCCGAGCTTCTGGCTCGCCCTCATGCTGATGCTCGTTCTGCCGATGGGGTTGCGGGACGGCCCGATGAACGAGCTTGTCTTGCCCTCGCTGGTCCTGGCAATTCTTGCCGGAGCAGTCATGGTCCGAGTCATACGCTCCAGCATCGTGGAAGTTCTGGACAGCGAGAACATTGGGCCTTCGCCCGGCAGTGGTCTGCCGTTGAGGGCGTGCCTCGTGCGCTGCCTCGGCAACTTCCTGATCTGGGCGCCCGTCCTGTTGGGCGGGTTCCTGGCCGGCGCGATCGTGGTGGAGTCCGTGTTCGCTGTGCCCGGCATCGGCCAGCTGACGGTCAGTGCCGCGCACACGCGTGACTATCCCGTGCTCCAGGGGATAGCCATGGTGGCAGCGGGTATGGCGACCATAGGCTTGGGCTTCAGCCTTGTCGCGGGCTTGCTCCTACGCCGGCTCGAAGCTGGGGATGCGGTCCGACCAGCCCACGTGCAGTCAGCCGACACTGGGAAGACCCACTCACCCACGTCAGTCGCGCGGACGGTGCCTCAAAGTCCCTTGATAGCAATTGGAATCCTCTTTCTCGTGGCCGTGTTCGCGCCAATCATTGCGACGCAAGATCCGGTCCGAGTGTCAATCGAGGACGCATTGTCGTCCCCCGGAGCCGGGCATCTGCTGGGAACCGACGATCTCGGACGCGACGTCCTGAGCCGGCTGATTCACGGCGCGAGGCCCGGCCTCGCAGTGGCGCTCCTCGCCCTGATCCCCGTCGCCGTGGTAGGCGGCGGGGTGGGCCTGCTATCCAGCTACGCAGGCGGCAAGGTCGACGCGATTATCACGGGAGCGTTGGACAACATACCGGCCTTTCCCCTGCTGCTTTTTGCAATGCTGGTGACGGCGGCGTTTGATCCGGGCCTAACGGGCCTTCCAATTGCGGTGACCCTCGTCCTATGGCCAAGAATCGCCCGGGCCACCCGCGACGAGGTGGCAGTCCTCAAGGCCAGCGGCGGTTTCAGCCTGTCCGATGCCATTAATCCCATCATTGCGCTGGTGACGCTTCACTTCGGGCTGTCCATCCTCATGGCAGCAACGCTGAGCTTCCTCGGCCTGGGAATCGAGCCTCCTACACCATCGTGGGGCGGCATGATGGCTGTGCCGATGCAACAAATTCGAGCTGCGCCGTGGATCGTCATATTCCCCGGCTTGGCGCTTACAGCGTTGACGGTGACGACGATAGCGTCACCCTTCAGATGGTCGAGGATATAGGTCAATGGCTGTACCCGCGCTGCTGTTGCAGAGGGAGAGGCATAGTGCAAAGCACGGAGGTTCCCAATGTTGAATGCGTGTAATAGCGTAATTCTTGAACACTACGCGGACTTTGCAGGTCGCGCCAGACGCTCGGAATTCTGGTGGTTTTATCTCGCCTATTTAATTGTCACAACAGCGCTCTCGACACTTGGGAATGTCAACCCGGTATTTGGGATAGCTTATTGGGGAGTGGCGGTATTGCTATTCCTGCCTGGGTTGGCGGTTTCAATCCGACGTCTCCATGATTCAGGCAAGAGTGGCTGGTGGTTTCTAATACTGTTAATTCCATTGGCCGGCTGGATAGTATTTCTCGTGTTCATGCTGCTCCCGAGCGACGACAGAACCAATCAGTACGGTTCGGTCACCTGATGAAGAATGAATGAAGTTATCCAGGACTGGTAGGGAAGCGCTCGATGCCGACGCGGAGGGCTCGGTCGAGACAGGGCCACCGCATCTACGAACTGAATCGATGCAGAGCGCAGACCTGATGACCGGGAACGGGGTTCCAGATTCGCCCACCGAGTCGAGTTTGTGCCGCGTCAATTCATCCCCTGGGCCGGGCCGGCCGGTACAGAACCAAACGACTGGTTGCCTCGCCCTCCGCGCATCGGTGGGAAGGACGCCGTGACGGCCCGAGTTCGGTTCGTCCTCTTCGCCGCTGTGGCCCTGGTGCTGGCCGGGCCGGTGCTGCTGTTTTTCCTGGGACGGCTGATTCTCAGCAACGATGCGCTGCTGCTGGACCACGTGGCGGAGCGCCGGACCACGCTGGTTGAGCTTTCGCTCTGGGCTGGCGCCGACCCCAACTACCGAGACGACGAGGGCCGCTCGGCCCTGCCCGTGGCCGTTGAGCTCGGCGACCCGGATATCGTGCTGCCGCTCCTGGATGCCGGTGCCGATCCGGACGGCCGCACGGCCGACGGCGAGCCTGCCGCGTCCCTCGCTGCCAGCGCTGGCGATGTCCCGATTCTGGCGATGCTGCTGGACGCCGGCGCCGACCCGAACGCCAGGGGCGAATCCGGCATCCCGGTCCTGGTGCCGGCCGCGATTCAGGGCGATACCGAGATCGTGCGGCTGCTGCTGGACGCCGGAGCCGACCCCAACACGCTGGCAGAGCAGGACCTGTCGGTCCTGGCCCTGGCCGTCGATCGCGGCAACACCGAGGTCGTGCGGCTGCTCCTGGCGGCCGGCGCCGACCCCAACGGCCCCGGGATCGCGGAGCTCGTCCAGAAATCCGGCAGCGCCGACCTGCTCGAGCTGCTCGAGGCCGGAGCGCTCACCGCGGAAGCGCTGTTCACGCTGGCCGAACTCGGCTTGCACGCCCTCGCCAACATCGACACGTTCATCGAGGGCATGCTCTGCATCTTCACCCTGGGTCTCGGCTGCTAGGCGCCAGGCCGCAGGCACCTCTCCGGCAAGCTCGGCTCTCGGGCCATCTCGTGCCAGTCAACGCCCGGTCCCCTGCTTCATTCCCCAATGGGAGCCGTCTGGAGCGGGACCCGGACGCGACCCCGTATTTGTGAAGCTTCCACGCTTGTCTCGGGGGTGGCTCGCGCCCTTACCTACCGACGGTCGAGGTAGCGTTCCTGGACCCAGCCGCCGGCTTCGAGTTCGACCCAGGTGAGGCCTTCGGATTGGCGGGAACGGCCGGTGAGGTCCACCTGGGTCTGGAAGGGCAGGATGCGCAGGACGCGGCCCTGGGTGCTGGGTTCGGTGCGGACGTTGAGGCCGTCGGTGGCGTTGACCTCGCCGGTTCGCGACGGGGTTGCGGTGGGCGTTGGCACCGGGGTGGGCGTTGATACGGGGGTATCGGGCGCCGGTGTCTGCGGCGGGGTGGGCGCCAGCACGGTGGGCACGGGCCCGGGGTTGGTCGCGCCGAATTCGGCCACCGCGCGCTGGGGCGCCGGTGGCGGGGTGGCGACGGGTTCCACCTCGGGACCGAATAGCAGAAACCGCAGGATGACGATGCCGACGATGGGCACGGCCAGCGTGCCCAGCACCCCAAACGTCAGCGCCAGGCGGCTCTCGCGAGCCCAGCGGTCCCAGAAACTCACGGCTTGTCCCGCGGGTGCAACGGTGCCGAGTCACGGTATCGCACGGCGGGCCGGGTCGGCGGAATCCATAGACAGTCCAGCGGCCCGCTGCCTACAATTGCGGCACGCCGGCAATGCAGGTCGGCCGTCGGCGCTCCAGCGTGGGAGCGTTGGGACGTTGATCCTCCCGCCCCGTATGGCAGCGATGCCGCGGGGCGTTTTTCATATATAGCCGGCAGGCCGGGCCGCAGGAGGCGGGCGGGCTGCCAACGCGAGGAGCGGCATCGCAATGTCTGAGCCCTCTCGAGACGATCTCATCCAGAGCGTCATGCGCAAGGCGCGCGACGCCGACTGCCGGATTTTCGACCTCCGGTTCACGGACCTGCCGGGCACCTGGCAGCATTTTTCGCTGCCGATCGACAAGCTCGAAGACGATCTCTTCGACGACGGCCTCGGCTTCGACGGTTCGAGCGTCCGCGGCTTCCAGCAGATCCAGGAAAGCGACATGCTGGTGGTGCCGGACCCGGCCACCGCCTTCGTGGACCCGATCCCCGAAGTCCCGACGCTGGTTATGACCTGCGACATCCAGGACCCGATTACGCGCGAGTCCTACACGCGCGACCCGCGCAACATCGCCAAGAAGGCCGAGCAGCACCTGATCGACAGCGGTATCGCCGACACCAGCTACTGGGGTCCCGAGGCCGAGTTCTTCATCTTCAACAGTATTCGATACGACCAGACGGCCAACAGCGGCTACTTCTTCATCGACAGCGAGGAAGGCGTCTGGAACACGGGCGCGGACGACCTGCACATGGCCAACCTGGGTCACCGCCCGCGCCACAAGATGGGGTATTTCCCGGTCCCGCCAAACGACAAGCTGCAGGATCTGCGCACGCAGATGGTGCTGGCGCTAGGCGAGGTTGGCCTTGACGTCGAGGTTCACCACCACGAGGTCGCCACCGCCGGTCAAGCCGAGATCGACCTGGTGTACGCGCCGCTGGTCAAGTCCGCCGACGGGATCATGCTGTACAAGTACATCGTGAAGAACGTGGCGCAAAAGGCCGGGTACACGGTGACCTTCATGCCCAAGCCGATCTTCGGCGACAACGGGTCGGGCATGCACGTTCACCAGAGTCTCTGGAAGGACGGCACGCCGCTGTTCTACGACGAGACCGGCTACGCCATGTTGAGCGAGACGGCCCGGTACTACATCGGGGGCCTGCTGCGGCACGCGCCGGCGTTGCTGGCGTTCGCGGCACCAACCACCAACTCGTACCGGCGCCTGGTGCCCGGGTTCGAGGCGCCGGTGAACCTGGTCTACTCCATGCGAAACCGCAGCGCCTGCATTCGCATTCCGACGTACTCCAGCAGTCCGGCGGCGCGGCGCGTGGAGTTCCGCCCGCCCGACCCGACGGCGAACCCCTATCTGGCGTTCGCCGCTCTGCTGATGGCCGGGCTGGACGGTATCCGCAACAAGATCGAGCCGCCCCCGCCGGCCGACATGGACCTGTACGAGTTGGAACCCGAGGAAGCGGCCAAGATCCAGTCGGTTCCGGGCTCGCTCTACGAGGTGCTGGACGCGCTGGAAGCCGACCACGAGTTCCTGCTGGTTGGCGACGTGTTCACCCAGGACGTCATCGACACCTGGCTGGAATACAAGCGCACGCGCGAGGCCGACGAGGTCAACCTGCGGCCGCACCCGTACGAGTTCATGCTCTACTACGACGCGTAGCGTCGAGTCTCGGCTTCAACGTTCGCGGCCCCCGGCAACGGGGGCCGCGGGGCGTTAGCTGGACTGCGGCCGCGGCCGGTTCCGTCCACGGCGCCGGCGGCCGCGCCGTCGGGACCGCAGGCTGGAGGAACTCGGCTTCTTCTCCGACCTTGCCTCGCCGGACCCCTCCGCTTGACTCCGGGCCTCCTGCCCACGGGCCGCCCCCTGACGGCCGAGATCCCGGCGCGGCTCTTGCGACGACGGCTCAGGCGTTGGCGCTTCCGGCGGCGGCTCCGGCTCGTGGCCCGGCGCCACCGGCTGGCCGAGCACATCCTTCAGTTCGTGCACCCCGCAGCTATCGCAGGCGCCGCTGGTGGCGCAGCCGCCACCGCCCTGGGCCTGTTCGGCGGCCAGCTTGTCTTCCACGTAGCCGGCGTGCTCGTACTGCAGGCAGCACAGGAGCCGTCCGCAGGCGCCCGAGATCTTGTCGGGGTTTAGCGGCAGGTTCTGGTCTTTTGCCATTCGCAGCGAGACGGTGTCCAGTTCCGACAGGAATGTGGCGCAGCAGAGCTCGCGCCCACAGCGCCCCATGCCGGTGCGCATGGCGGCGCGTTCACGCGGGCCGACCTGCCGCAGCTCCACGCGCGTGCGAAACCGCGACGCCATTTCGGCCACCAGGTCGGCGAGTTCGAGCCTGGCCTCGCGCGATGAGAAGTGCAGCGTGAGGGTGGCGCCGTCAAAGGTGTATTCCGCTTTGACCGCCTGCATGGGGAGCCGCTTCTCCATGATGGCCCTGGCAAACGTGCGCTCGGCTTCGACTTCCTCGGTGCGGTAGTTCGTCATGCTGACCAGATCGTCGTCGGTCGCCTGCCGGACGATTGGCTTGAGTTCGCCGCGCAGATCGTCCAGGTTGACCTCGGTGGCCGGCATGACGACGCGGGCGGCGGTTAGACCGCGCGGCGTCTCGACAATTGCGTAGTCGCCGACCGCGAGTTCGGCGTCGCCGGGGTCGTAGTAGTAGAGGCGGCCGGCGCGGCGAAAACGGACCCCAATGGGGCGCGCGGTCCTGGCGGGCGCATCAGCGGCGACCACGACCACCTCCTTGTGCGTCGTCCGGACCGGATTCCGGCCGCAGGGCCAGATCCTCCAACGCGAGCCGCGGCGAAACGTTGGCGATGAGCGCCCGCCGCGTCGCGCGCAGGCGGGCCAGCCGGCCCACGGCGCTGGCCAGGGCCGCTCGGCGTTCGGGATGAGCGCCGCGCGGGTGGCCCCGCATCGCCGAGCGCAGTGTATGCGACTGCTCGACCTCGACGGTACGCAACCAGCCCAGGGCCGCGTTGGTCTGCGCCACCATACGGCCGCGCGGCAGCAGGCCGCCCACGGCGCGGAAGCGGGCGGGTACGGGGGCCGCCTCGAAGGCGGCGGCTTCGTCGCCGGCGCCGCGACGGGCGGCCCAGGCCTCGGGGTCGCGGGCCATGCGGATCGCCCAGCCGGGACGGCCGCGGGCGGCACGGGCGATCTGGCCGACGGTGTCGGCGGTGAGGGCGTAGGTGGCGTCCAGATGGGTTGCGATTTCGGCCGACGGCACAGGGCCCAGTTCGATGACGCGACAGCGGGAGACGAGGGTGGGAAACAGGTCCGCGGCCCGCGGGGCAATGAGAATCAGGATGGCGTGGGCGCCAGGCTCCTCCAGGGTCTTCAGCAGTGCGTTGGCAGCCAAATTGTTGATCTCGTGAGCCGCGTCGATGAGGCCGATACGCATCGGGTGGGTGGCCGGTGTGCGGTAGAGCCCGGCGCCCCATTCGCGCACGCCGTCGATCACGATGTCGCGTGCATGGTCGGCGCGCCGCAGCACGTGCAGGTCGTTGTAGGCGGTGAGAACGAAGCGCAGGTCGATGCGCCGGCCGTCGGCGGCCGTCAGCTTGTCCGGGTCGGGCTCTTCGTCGCGGTGACCGCGCCGCACGGCCGTTCGCCACATGGCGTTGGCGTCGTCCAGAAACTGGTAGGCGTCGGACGTCTGGACGGGTTCGGGCAGGGCCGCGCACCAGATCTCCTGTGCGAGGCGGATGGCGAAGCTGCGACGTCCGACGCCGGGCGGTCCGGTGATCAGGTACGTCTGCGCCGCCCGTCCGGCGCGCAGGGAGCCTTGCAGGGCCCGCACGGCGTGCGCGTTGCCGACAAAGCCCCAGTCCATCAGGCCTCGGCGGTCGGTACGGACACGATGTCGTTGATTGGAATCTGGAGTTTCAAGGCCTGCTCGAGCTCGAAGGTCTCGGGGCTGTAGACGGCGACGGTGCCCTGGTCGGCGCTGCCCACGAGCAGGAAACCGCTGGCGGGGTCCAGGGCAATGGCGCGAGGCGACTTCGCCACCGGCAACAGGAAGCGGGTGCCCAGAGTCTCGGCGTCCAGGCCGGTCACCGTATCGGTCCAGAGATTGGCTGCGAAGAGCGTCGCGGTGCGTTCATCCACCGCCAGCCGGTACACGCCCTCCTCAAGCTGGCGTGCCTGCAGTACCGCCAGCGTGTCCGGGTCGAGCCGGCTCACGCTGCCGTCACGCAGGCTGGCCACGAACAGGCGGCCGGCGGCGTCACGGACGAGGGCCTCCGGCCACGAGGGGACGACCGCCCGCGCTTCCTCTTCGCCGGTCTCCACGTTGAAGCGGACGACCGTGGAAAACGGCCGATTGGCCAGGTACACGGTGGTCCCGTCGCCGGTCGGGACAATGTCGCCAACCCCGGCCGGAACCTCCCAGTCGTGTATGACCTGGCGGGAGTCCGGATCGAGAACGAATACGTGCCCGCGATCGATATCGGAGCCGGTGACGTAGACGCGTCCGTTTGCGGGTTCGATCGCAATGTCGCCCGCGACCAATGCCGTGGCCGGGGCACGGTCGGCGCCCGGAAGGGGCGCCAGCCGAAATTGGCCGCCGCCGCCGGACTCGCCGGATTCGCCGGACCAGAGGTTTCGCTGCGCCTGGGTCTCCCGGCGCATGACGATGGTTGCGGTATTTATCACGTTCGGTTTGATCACGGCGGTTGCGCGCTCGCCCAGCGGTTGAAAGTGCGTGCTTGACGTGACCAGCACCACGTACTCACTGCCGCTAATCAAATCATGAACACGGGTACGGCCCAGGTCGTCGGTGCGCGCGGACTTGACGAACACCCGAGTGCCGCGGACGTTCCAGAAGAGCCGGACCACGGCGTCGGGGACCGGTTCCTGGTCGGGATCGACCACCCGCACCTCCAGCGCGAAGGTGAGGGGGATTGGCGGTTCCAGGGCGCCGGTGTCCGCATCGATGACCTCGACATGGGTGGCGACCTCATCCACCGAGAAGGCGCGTCCGCGCTCGGGATCCGATGCGATGGCCCAGGCGGGCGGGAGGACGCTGGCCGCGGAGGGCGGCAGCGGCGTGAGGGAGGGAAGGTCGATCACCGCCATGGTGGACGCCGCCGCGGCGCCGACCATGGGAACGCCGCCGGCCACGATGCGTCCCGGCGGGCCCGGCGGCATTTGGAAGTGCACGGTCGACGGCTCGGACTCCACAACTCTGACCCCGGTGGATCGCAAGACGTGGAAGCCCGGCACGCGAGCCTGTACGTCGTACTCCTGGCCGGGGGCCAATCCAGTGAAGGCCGCGGTGCCGTCGGCGCCGATGGGCAAAATGGCCAGGGGATCGCCGCGAAGGCCAAGGAGGTCCACGAAGCCGTTCGTGAGCCGCTTGCCGCTGGCTTCGTCCGCCACCGTTACTTCAATGACCCCGGGGCCGTCGATGACGTCAAATTCCGTCCGCGACGCGCCGGCAAACTCACCGCCGCGATAGATGGCCTCGGCACGGAAGCTGACGCTCGACAGGGCCGTGAGCGGCAGGGTGGTGGGCAGCTGGGTCTCGACGGTAAATGTGCCGGCGCGCGAGGCGATGACCTCGCCCACGTAGACCGCGGGCGACGCGGCCTGCTCGGTGTCGATGCGGCCGTCCGCCGTCAAGGCCGGACGACCCGATGCCACGATCATTTCCAGGCGAACCAGCGTTCGCGGAATCCAATCGACGCCGCGGATGGTGATATCTGATCCGGCCACGCCGCTGGCGGGCTCGATTCGAAGTTCCGGCCCCTGATCCTCGGCCAGTGGGAAGTCGCCGGTGATGGAAGAGCCGTAGAGCCCCAGCGCCAGGATCAGGAGCACCGGGATCAGCAGAATGGTCCCGACGATTGCGGCGATCGTTACCGCGCGGCTGGTGGACATAAAACCTGTTCGCGGGTTCCTACGATTCCAGGGTTCGACGGAACCAGTGCCCGCCGCCGCACGATGCCCGGTAGGCGTGCGCCCGACGCCCCGCCGTCGTCTGGATTGTAGTCGGTTCGCGATTCGCCGCCGGACGGCGTCTCAGGCCGCCTTGCGGCGCGGGTCCCGCGGTACGAGTCGTCGGACGCGGAACGTGGTGGCGTTGCCCTGCGTCAGCTGGCCGACGACTCGCCGCCGGGCCATGCCGGCCAGTTGCCAAAGGCCCCGGCCTTGCGGCCGGAGTAGGCCACGGCCAGCAGGCCGCGCGCTTCGTCGCCGATGCCGACCAGCATGCCGTTGGCGCGGCCCCCGGCGCTGATGGCAACGAGGCCGCTGGCGTTGTCGCCGGAGATGGCAATGATGCCGCTGGCGTTCCCCGCGGCGACGGCAACGATGCCAATTGCGTTGCCCAGGCTGATGGCCAGGATTCCCACGGCAACGAGCGGGCTAAGCGCAACAGCTCCAATCCCGACGATGTACGCAAAGCTGACGGTCCGATCACCAACGACCCAGTCCATCTCAACGACGCCAACGATCCCAAGGATTGTGACGATGATGGTGGCCAGCAGCGTGGCCAGCGTGGCGAGTCCGGCTAGTCCGCGGAACGCCTGTCCAACCCCGGTCTGTGCTGTGTCTGACATGATCGACGCCTCCTTATGGGTGAGCCTACGCGGGCGTCTCCGCGGCCTACAACTACGCGGCGCGAGCGACGAGGCAACCCGAGCGGCGAGGCACGATCACACGGCCATCCAATGCGGCGGCGGCGATCGCGATGTCCCGCAGGTGTGGGCTGAGCCTGGCCGCCAGCGCCTCGGCCTGGCCCGGATCGTTGAGTGAGCGGGCGCCGCGCAAGCACAGCCCGTTCACATACAGCCTCAGTAGCGCGTCCACCGACGGGAAGGCCAGGACTTCATCGCGGATCTGCACGTCAACCGTCCTGAACGCCCCGGAGAGCGCCTCCACGCCGTTCTCAAGCGTGAAGCGGCTGCGTGCCGACGGGGCGGCGGCACGCCTGGCCTGATCGGTCAGGCCGGCGCGCCGGCAGGCTTCGACATGCCAGTCGAGCAAGCGCTGCGCGGACGTTTCGCTATCGGCGCTGGCGAGGAGGGCGCCGCCGGGGGCCAACACACGGCGAAGTTCGCTCACCGCACGCGGAATGTCCGCCGCGGACGGCAGCACGTGCCCGGCGGTGATGAGTTCGAACTGGCCCGGCGCGAGGGGTAGCGACTCGATGCTCGCGCATAGCCCATCGACGGCGTGCCGAGTGCGCGTGGCGGCTACCGCTTCGGGCTGCAGATCGACGGCCACAATCCAGGCGCCGGGCGCGGTCCGCCGGCGCAGGGCCTGTGTCATCCGCCCCTCACCACAGCCCACGTCCAGGGCGCTGTACACGCCGCGGACGTCGATCAGGCTGAGTTGCCAGTCGTAAAAGGCGCTGGCGGCGGGCATAGCTCGTCCGTCAGCCCGTCAGCCGATGCGCGGTTGCCGGGCTTCGCGCCGCACGTCGAACGGCCTGCGGCTTCATACGGTCAGCAGGTCCTGGCCGGGTCGCAGGCGCCGATGCGCTTCCCGGGCGAATTCCTCGCGCTGCGAATCCTGTTGGCGTCGATAGGCCAGGATGAGGTTGCGGCAGATGCGCGCGGCGATTTCCTGCGGACTCACGGTCGCCAGGTGCTCGGGCCGCAGCGTGAAGCCGTGGGTATGCACGATCTCCTCGCATTCGGCCTGGTTGAGCAAGCGGGCCCGGTTGAACGGGTCGAGGTACGGACGATCCCGGGCGCCTGGATGGCGCAGGACGAAATGGGCGGGCAGGCCAACGCCCTCCAGGGGCATGCCAACCCGGTCGGCCACCGCCAGATAGGCGACGGAAAGGGTAATGGGCAGCCCGGTGCGGCGCTTCACGACCTGATCCAGCAGGCTGTTGGCCGGGTTTGGATAGTCGGTACGAGCGCCGTCGAACCGCCAGGCGGCGTGCATGTATTCAGCCAGCGCCTGGAGCGCCTGTTGCGGATCGGCCTCGCGCATGGGTCCCGGCGCCGCGTCCGCAAGCTTGTCGAGGAAACGGAGAACATCGTCGGTATCGATGCCGGGGTCAATGACTCGCGCAACCAGGAGCGCCCCGGTCTCGGCCGGGCCGTTGGGTTCCATCGAGCGGAACCCGTCGAGTTCTCCCAGGGCCTCTTCGCGGTGGATGGCTGTGAGCGCTTCGGCGATACGGTGAGGATGCGAGGCCGTGCAGGCGGCGGACTCCAGGGCAACGACGGCGCGCTCGCCGGCCTGGGTGAGGTGAGCGATGACGCGGGCACGAATGTCCGGATCGTCGTCGGCGAGCATGGCCACCATGGCCCGGACCGCCCGATCGTTGGGTGGCGGCGACTGGCTGACGATCATGCGCTCCAGCGGCGGCTCAGGGCCGTTGGGGTCACGCGCGGCGACTGGATGCTCGGTTGAATTCTGTCACGCGCGCCGGTTCCCTGGCGGATCGGGCGGCCTGGCCTATGACAGCCCAGCGAGCGTGGGGCAGTATGAACGGCGTGTCCCACGCAGTGGGCGGAAGGCAATGAACGCTACGTGGCGTGAAAACCCGAACCGTCGCAGGGGTGAGCGTTCACGGGACCGGCGCGAGCCGAGCGCGATGAGCCTGTACGCGAGATCGGTCACGCTTGCGCCTGATCCGTGGGCGCGGGCAGCGGTGACGGTGTGAGCGACGTCAGCACCAACGTGGCCCGCGGTGCGCGGCAAGTTGAGGTGCAAGGCCTCTGGAAGGTCTTTGGCAACAGGCCGGACCGCGCCCTGGACCCCGCCTTTAGCTCTAAATCTCGAAGTGAGATTCAGGACGAACTTGGACTGGTCGTCGGCCTGCGCGATGTGACGTTCAACGTGGATCAGGGGCAGATCTTCGTCGTCATGGGGCTCTCGGGTAGCGGCAAGTCCACCCTGGTGCGCTCGCTGATCCGGCTGGTGGAACCGACGCGCGGCAGCGTAGTCATCGATGGCGACGACGTGCTGTCGTATTCAGCGAGCCAATTGATGCAATTTCGCCGGCAGAAGATCGCGATGGTGTTTCAGAACTATGGGCTGCTGCCGCATCGTTCGGTGATCGACAACGTCGCACTCGGTCTTGAGATACGCGGCATCGACAAAGACGCACGCTACGAAATGGCGCTTGAGAGCATTGAAACCGTGGGTTTGAGCGGCTGGGAAAACTATCGTCCGCGAGAGATGAGCGGTGGAATGCAGCAGCGCGTTGGACTCGCGAGGGCGCTGGCGGTCAATCCCGATATGCTGCTGATGGACGAGCCGTTCAGTGGGCTCGACCCCCTCATACGCCGGGAGCTCCAGGACGAACTTATCTCGCTGCAAACCAAGCTGAAAAAGACCATCGTATTCATCACGCACGATCTGAATGAAGCCCTGAAAGTCGGCGATCGGATTGCCGTCATGCGGGATGGCGAGATCATCCAGGAGGGTTCGCCAGAGGAGATCGTCACGCTGCCGTCAGACGAGTATGTGACTGAATTCGTGCAGGACGTATCTCGAGCTAAAGTCATTCAAGCCAGAGCGGTTATGCAGGAATCTGACGTCGTCGTTTACGAACGGCAGGGGCCTCGCGCGGCGTTGCACATCATGGACAGCCACAGGCTGGAGGCCGTGTTTCTGATCGCGCGCGACTTCACGCTGCGAGGATTGCTCACGAAGGATCGAGTGATGGAGCTCATCGACGAGCGGCGGAGCTCACTGGAAGGCGCGGACGTCGAACCAGCAACGACCACGACGCCTGACGCCCTAATCGAAGAGATCATCCCGATCGCGGCCCAGACACGGCATCCGATCGCGGTGGTTGACGAGACGCGAGCGTTGCTGGGTGAGATTCGGCCGGGAGCGCTGCTGGCGGGAATGGCTGAGAGCGGGCAGGGAGCCTAGGCATGGCCGGGCTCGACACTGCGCCGCCCGCCGAGGAGGCGTCACCGTCGCGGAAGCCGCTCTCCGTGATTCGGCGCCACTATGCCTGGCTGGCCGGGCTTGGGCTGGTTGGCCTCGTGCTGTTCGTGAGCTTGCTGCTGTGGGGCACGGAGATGGGTTTTCCGACGACGGTGTCCAGCTCCGAGATTCCGACCGCGGACGGTGGTTCCATCACGCTGGAGCGCACCGTGCGGGAAGTGACGAGCGGGGCCATTGACGATGCGGTTACGCGGATAACGACGGACGGCAGCTGGCTGTTCGACGGTCTCAGTGCAGCCGTGGACGTGGTGCTGGTTCAGATCGAGAACGGGCTCAAGTGGGTGCCCTGGCCGGCTATTGTGACGGGCCTTGCGTTCCTCTCCTTTGCGGCGGGTGGCTGGCGGCTGGTGGGGTTCACGGCCGTCGCGCTGCTCTTCGTGGGCTTCATGGACCTGTGGGAAAACATGATCGACACCATTGCGCTGATGGTCGTGGCGGTGGTTATCGCCGTCCTGGGCGGCCTGCCACTCGGGATCCTGAGTTCGCGGAGCCAGCTGGCCGACAACCTGATGCGCCCGATTCTGGATGCGATGCAAACCATGCCCAGCTTCGTCTATCTGCTGCCGGGCATCCTGGCCTTTGGCCTGGGAAAGCCGGCCGGGATTTTCGCCACGATCATCTACGCGATTCCGCCCGTGATCCGGCTGACGAGCCTGGGAATCCGCCAGGTTCCCAGCGAGACGATCGAGGCCGTTCGGTCGTTCGGGGCGTCGCCGTTGCAAATCCTGACGAAAGTTCAGATTCCGATGGCCTTGCCGACGATCATGGCGGGGATCAATCAGACAACCCTGATGGCCCTGTCCATGGTGACCATTGCCAGCATGGTGGCCGCCGGCGGCCTTGGCGACAACGTCCTGCGAGCGCTGCAAAAGAACCAGCCGGGCAATGGCGCGATTGCCGGATTGTCCATCGTGTTTCTGGCCATCATCATCGACCGGCTCACGCAGGCCGTGTCTCGCAGACGGCAAGAGATGCTGCGGTCCGTGGGCTGATTGCAGCGAGCGCGCAAAGCCCTGGGGGAAGGCCGCGCATGGAGCGGCCATTCTTTCAGATTATTTGACAACGCAAGATCACGCTGATATAGTATACACTACGCGTACAAAGTGCTGCTTGCAATTTCAAATCCATTGATGACGTTAATGCACGATTATCGTTGCGGCAGCCAGTTGCAGCGGAGGGCCGCTTTGGTCGTCCGGCGTGAAGTGGAGGTCTTGCTATGAAAGCTGTCAGCAGACGCCGGGTTTTGCGGCTGGGTGTGGCGGGCTTCGCGGGAAGTATCGTCGCGGCCGCGTGTGGGGAAACCAAGACCGTTGAAGTTCCTGTCGAGCGAGTTGTCACGGTAGTCCAGACCGAGGTCAAAGAGGTTGTCGTCGAAAAGCAGGTTCCTGTCGACCGAGTTGTCGAGGTTGTCGTTGAGAAGGTCGTTACGCCGGAAGCTGGAGAAAAGCAGAAGCTGATCTTTAGCGACCTCAACTGGACCAGTGCGCAGATCCAGAACCGGATTGCGCAGTATATCGTTGAGAAGGGCTATGGATATCCGACCGACGTAGTGTTCGGAGCCACGCTGCCGTTGTTTCAAGGGCTGCGTCGTGGCGATACCCATATCACGATGGAGATATGGCTGCCTAACCAGGATGAAGCGTGGGGAGAGGCCGTAGCCGCGGGCGAAGTGTCCCCGATCGGTGAGAGCCTGGGTAAGGACTGGCAGTCCTCGTTCGTCATTCCGGCCTACCTCCAGGAAGAATATCCGGATTTAGATAGCGTGGAGGACTTGAAAGAAGAGAAGTTCAAGGCGTTGTTTCGGACGACGGAGTCCGGCGACAAAGCGCGCCTGGTGTCGTGTGTGATTGGCTGGGCCTGTGAAGAGGTGAACGCCGCCCAGATTGAGGCCTATGGCCTTTCAGATCATGTGCATATCGTCAATCCGGGTGACGGCGCGGCCGCGAATGCCGACCTGTATGGCGCCTATGAGCGGCGCGAGCCCTGGCTTGGTTACCAGTGGGGCACGAACGACCCGTCGCTGGTGCTGGACCTCGTGCGGCTCAAGGAGCCCGAATACAGTGACGAGTGCTGGTTCACCACCAAGGCCTGCGCGTACGAAGACGCCACGATTCTGATTGCGGTGCATCCCGAGGTTCTGACCGGCGCACCCGACGTGGTGGAGATGTTGCGGGCCTGGGGCCTCAACATCGAGGTCTACAGCGCGATTGCCCAATGGCAGCGGGAAAACGACGGCGCAAGCACCAACGACGCCGCGCTCTGGTGGCTGAAGAGCAACCCGGGGATCTGGACCGGATGGGTGACCGCCGACGCCGCCACCGCCATCCAGTCGGCCCTGGACGCCAACGACCTGCCGGACGGCTGGCCGGTGGAATAGGCCAACGCGGCGAGGTCCGGCGCCAGTTCAAGCGCTCAAC
>JAPPKM010000057.1 GCA_028874315.1 Chloroflexota bacterium | reverse complement strand
CCAGCAAGCTGACGCAGGCGGGCACGGAAGTGGATGTGGTGCTGTCGCGGGCGGCCGAGGACTTCGTGGGACCGCTGACGTTCCAGGCACTGACGCAGCGCACCGCCTACCGGGCCGACGACGCCATGACGGCCCACAGCGAGATTGCGCACGTGCGACTGGCCGCGGACGCGGACGTCCTGCTGGTTGCCCCGGCCACGGCCCACGCGATTGCACGCCTGGCGCACGGGCAGGCCGACGACCTTGGGTCGGCCGTCGCGCTGTCGACGCAGGCGCCCATCGTGGTCGCGCCGGCCATGGAGCCCGGGATGTACGCCAACCCGGCCACGCAGGACAACCTGGACACGCTGCGGCGGCGCGGCGTTCACGTAGTCGAGCCCGAGAGTGGCCGAATGGCTTCGGGCGCGCAGGGCCAGGGGCGGCTGCCGGAGACGCCGGTGCTGCTGGACGTGATCCGCCAGACGGTGGGGCGCAGCGGGCCGCTGAAGGATCGGGTGCTGGTGGTTTCGGCGGGTGGCACGCGGGAGTACATGGATCCGGTGCGGTTTATCGGGAACCCGGCGAGTGGCCGCCAGGGGGTGGAACTGGCGCGGGCGGCCATCGAGCGCGGAGCCACGACCAGGCTGGTGCTGGGATCCGGGACGGTGGAGCCGCCGGCGGGTGTTGATACGACGCGTGTCGAGTCCGCCGAGGAGATGCTGGAGGCACTGCGCGAGGCGGTGAGCGGCTGCGACGCCCTCATCATGAATGCCGCCGTCGGCGATTACCGTCCGGCCAGCACCTCCGACGTGAAGCTGAAGCGCGGTGGGGAGGCGGCGGGAATCGACCTGATCGAAAACCCGGACCTGCTGCAGGCCTTGCAGGGCGACTTTCTCCGAGTCGGGTTCGCGGCGGAGACCAACGACCATCTCGAGAACGCCCGGAGCAAGCTGCTGGGAAAGGAGCTGGATGCCCTGGTCGTCAACGACGTGGCCGGGTCGGACACGGGTTTTGCGGCGGAGACCAACGCCGTCACGATCCTCCGGCCGGAGCACCCGGACCTTGAGGTCCCGCTGACCAGCAAGTCCGGCGTCGCGTCCGCCGTGCTGGACGTGGTGGTTGAAATGATCGGCGGTCGCTGACGACTTCGGCGGGGCCGCGGCTGAAGGGCTGGCCGGCGGACCGGACGGCGGGGACCATGGCCTTCCACGCGCTGCAGGCGGCGCTGGCCGCGATGGGGATCGAGCGGTCGCTCGACTCGCTGGTTACGCGCTCGGGCGAGGCGTTCTGGGTGCCGTGGAGCGAGACGGCCGACGCCGAGACGATGCGGTACACCCGAATGATGTCGACGCTGTTTCGAGCCACAGACCTGGCGAAGGTCAGGCTGGAGACTGGGGCCGAGGACGAGGCTGCCGGCGCTATTGCCGCGCTGCGGGAGCACACGGCCGCCGGCCGGCTGGTCATCGCGCCTGTCTTCAGCGAATCGCGTTTTGGTGTCATCCAGTCCGTCGATGCCAACGGCGTGGCCCGCGCCGTCGGTCCGGGCCATTTGGAGCCCGGCTCAATCGACCTGACTGGCGGCTGGAGCGGGTCGTTTCCCGCTTATCCGCCGGTGAAGTGCATCTACGGGGCGATACGGCGGGACCGGCCGATTAAACCGGTTGGGATTCCGGTGCCCGACCTCGCGGGAATTCTGTTCGTGCCCCTCGGAGACGACATCGAAATCAGAGGCGTTCGGTTTGGGATCGAGGCCGTGCGCGGGGCGACCGAGGCCGTCCGCGCCGGGGCGCCATTGCGCGACACGGCGGCGCTGGAGCGGCTGCTGGTGGCGTTCGAGCAGATTGAGTTCGGGTTCGGGTGCGCCGAGCGTTGGCTGGAGTCCAAGGAGGCCAGTCACCTGTGGGAGGCGCCCGACCTGGCGCGACTGGCGCGGAGTATGCGGGCGGCGTCGGGCGAACTGGCCGAGCGGCTGTGGGACTCCAGCGGGACGGCTTCGGCGCTCGCGCTGGGACAAGCCGTGAAGGGGAGAAAGTCCGCGGTGTTCGAATTGCCGGCTGGTCTGGACCGCGAGCCGCCCGGACGCGTGGTGGAGCTGTCGCGGGGCCGCGCCGTGATCGTGGACACGCGAAGCCGTCGCGCGGCGCTCGCGCGCCTGGCCGACGTGGTGGAGCGTGCGGCCCTGGCGTTTGCGAGAGAGGTGGACAGCGTGGGGGCGCTTTCCCGATAGCACATCGCCAAGCTGATCGAAACCAGGCCGGTGGCAGCCTCGCCCATGCCTGATCAGGGCCGTTGGGCGTGGAAACGCACGGACGTCGCGAGGCTTTGGCGCGGCTGACGCCGAGCGTCGAGAACGCCGTGGCCGCGTTTGGGGCGATTGTTGGTTCGGACGACTCGAAGGCCAGACCTAGGGGCCGGGTGTGCCAACGGGCGGCGACAGCGGCTCAGGCTGTGGCTGTTCAGGCGGCGAGCGCATGATTGTCAGCCCAATCAGCGTGGAGAGGCCGAATGACACGGCCACGGCCACACCAACGACGCCGAAGCCTTGGATGTCCAACATCAGCGTGATCAGCGGGGCCACCGCCAGAGCGGCCAAGTCAACACTGAGGTGCATTGTTCCGATGCTGCGGCCAACGGTGGCGCGCGGCATCCGCTCGGCGATCATCACGGCTGGCAGGGGCGTTACCAGTCCGCTGGGCGCGAAGAGCACGGCTACCAGGATGTACCAGGCGAGTCCGGCTGGGAACAACAGCAGCAGGGCCGCCGCCACGCTGAAACCACCGGTCGCAATCAAGGCGCGCTGAGGGCCAAGGCGATCCATCACCGATCCGGTCTTGTAGGTAACCAGCGTGCGCAAGGCGTTGGCCAACGTGAGCACGAGTCCGACGCGGGCCGGGTCGAAGTCGAGACCCACGCTGCCGTAGAGGGGCAACAAGATCTGCTTGATGGCGAACGTTCCGGCCCCAAGGACTAGAACGGAGAAGCCCACCACCGGCAGCAGGGAGGGGCTCAATCCAAGTCGAGCGAGCCTTGGAATAGGCGCGCTGCTTGACTCCTGGGTTGGCTGGGGCGCTCGCACCAACAGCAATGGCATAAGCGTGGCGATGCCGCCAACAAGTGCGCCCAGGGCAAAGGCGGCTCGCCAGCCAAACGTGGTGGCAGCCAGGCCGGATACGGTCGGCGCGATGAGGGCGCCCATCTGAACGGCGGCCATGATGCGTCCGGCGGTGTGGCTGCGGTCGCCACCCTCACTTGTGCGCATGGTATGCGCGAGTCCGGTGGTATAGACGAGAGCCGTGCCCAGCCCGGTCACCAGCACGCCCGCCAGCAGGACGCGGTAATCCAGGGCGAGCGCGCTGATCGCACAGCCGACGGCGGTGCAGAGCGTGCCGGCGGTCAGTGGCGTGTGAGGCGGCAGCCGGTCGGCCAGGAAGCCGGCGGGCACGATAGCCACGGCGCGAGCCACGGCTTGCATGGACAGCAGCAAGCCCAGCACCGGCAGTGAAACGTCGAATTCGGCTTGCAGTTCGCCCAGGATCGGTCCAATCAAGTTGACGTTGAACGCCATGACGGTGAGCAGGACGAAAATTGCGCCAAGGCTGGACGATGCAGGCTGGCGAATCATGGAGCCAGTTGGGAAAGCTAGCCGTCTACGTAGTTGGGGCGGATGGTAGCCTCGCTCATGCCTTACGCGGGCCGCTGGGCGACCGACCGACACGTCGGGGCAGTCCCTGGCTCCGGCTCACTCGCACCCGCGCCGTACGGTCGGCGAGCCGGAGTCCGCCAGCCGTGAATAGTCAGAAACCGGTGATCGAGCAGATCTCGCCGGATCCGGAAGCGCTGCGACGGCAGGAGGCGCCGCGAGCGCCCCAATCCACCGCCCCGGGGGGCAGCGGCATGTGGCTGCTGGTTGCGCTGGTTATCGGCGTGGCCGTTGGCGCCGCAATTGGCGCGGGCGCCGGGCTCTACGTGTTCGGCTGGGTGGGCTAGAGCGACGGCATCTCGTTCAGCGGCACGCGGCGGGAGTCTGAGGTTGCCGAGCGCTCCGCCGCCGCCACCACTCGAATTACGTCCACCATTTCCGCGTCGCTAATCGGCCGTTCGCCGGTCTCTAGCATCGCCAGGAACTGCTTAATGCTCTCCAGATACATGCGCGGGAAGCCGTCGATCGTGTCATCCCCGGGCATGTCGGCGTGGGTCCAGCCCTTCTCGCCGAGGGCGACGCAGAGCATGCCCATCCAGGCCTCGCGCGCCTGGTTGGCAATGCCGACCTGGCCGTGGGGCCAGCGAATGGTCACCACGTCGCCCAATTCTCCTCGAACGGACGTGACGTCCTCCGCACCGACGCCGAACACCGCGTGCATCACGTCCACGGCGTGGACGCCGTAAAGCTGCCAGTTCTGGGGCAGGGTGAACATGATCGAACGGGTGCGGCCCAGGTCGGGCAGGCGCTCCAGCATTTGGCGAAAGGCGCGGTCGTAGCGCACGGCTGACGCAGACGTCAGCGGCACGCCGGCGGCGGCGGCCGCGCGGACCAGCGTGACGGCTTCCTGCGGGTCGTCGCACAGCGGCTTGTCCACGAACAGGGGCAGGCCGCGATCGACCGCCTGCATGGCGGGCGCGAAGTGATCGGGTCCCCAGCGGTTGAGCACCAGCACGGCGTCCACGCCCTGCAACGCCTGTTCGGGTGCGTCGACAACCGCGTCAATGCCTGTTTCGAGCGCCTTGGCGCGCGCTTGGGCAGGATTGGCGCCCCAGAGTTTGGTGACGCGTAGGCCCGGGCCGGCCAGCCCACGGTTAATGATGCCGGCGAAGTTCTCGGTGTGCGTGCTATCGGCGCCGATAATCGCGAGGTTCATGCAGCCGCTCCCAGCGCGGGCCAGTCCCCCGCAGCCTATCGCGCCGCCGGCCCGCGACTGGTTACGCTGGCGCCGTGTCTGACACCCGCGACGATCCCAGGCGCAGTCTCACCGGGGCGGTGTGGGACATTGCGCCGCGCGCGCCGGCCGCCCTGTTCGCCGCGGTCGACGAGCTGCCGCCGCTGGCGGTGCAGATCCTTCACAACCGCGGGCACGACACGGCCGACAAGCTCCAGGAGTTCCTGCTCGGCCCGCTGCCGCCGCACGACCCGTACCTGCTGGACGAAATGCACCTGGCGGTGGCGCGCATCGGGCAGGCGATGCAGAAACGCGAGCGGGTGTGCATTTATGGCGACTACGACGTGGACGGCGTCAGTGCGACCGCGATGCTGCTGGAAACCGCCGAGGCGCTGGGCCTGGACGCCTTCCCGTACATTCCGGAGCGGCTGACCGAAGGCTACGGGCTGAACGCCGGCGCGGTCGACGCCGTGGCGGATGAGCGCGCCGCACTGTTGGTCACCGCCGATTGCGGGGCAACAGCGCACGAGGAGATCGCCCGCGCTACAGCGGCCGGTATCGATGTGATCGTTACCGACCATCACCCAACCGACGGCCGTCCTCCGCGAGCCACGGCGTTGCTCAACCCCAACGCGCCCGGGTCCGGCTACCCGTTCGGCGGCCTGTCCGGGGTCGGCGTGGCTTACAAGCTGGTCCAGGCCCTGGCCGACGAGTTCCCCGAGCAGCTGCCCGACCCGGAGCGCTTTCTGGACCTCGTGGCCCTGGGCACCGTGGCCGACGTTGCGCCGATCCGGGACGAAAACCGAGCGTATGTGCTGGAGGGGCTGGAGTGGATGCGGGCCTCGCTGCGACCCGGCCTGCGGGCGCTGGCCGAGGTGGCTCGGCGTGCACCGGAGTCGATCAAGTCGGATGACATCGCGTTCGCGCTGGCGCCTCGGCTCAATGCCGCCGGACGACTGGCGAGCCCGCAACTCGCGCTGGAATTACTGCAGGCCAAACATCCGGTGCGGGCGGAGGAAATCGCACACGAACTGAACGAATTGAATGCCGAGCGCCGCCGCCTGACCGAGGACGTGATTGATGCGGCGCGCGCCATGGTCAACGGCAGCCCGGTTATCTTTGCCGCCGATCCGGGATTCGCTCCTGGAGTTGTCGGACTGGCTGCCTCGCGCCTGTGCGAGGAGTTTGGCGCGCCCGCCTTCATCGGCGCCGAGGTCGACGGCCTGATTCACGGCTCGGCGCGGGCGCCGGACGGATTCAACCTCCGAAGTCTTCTGGAGCGACAAGGCGACTGGCTGGAAGGCTGGGGAGGCCACGCAAGTGCTGCCGGCTTTTCCGTCTTGCCGCACAACGTGGACGACTTGTGTCGCGGCCTGGCACGTGACCTCGACAAGCTTGATCTACCCCGACTCACCGGACCGCGCATGCGCGCCGACGGCCGCGTATATCCGCGCACCATCTCCTGGGAGACCTACCAGGCGCTGGAATCGCTGGGCCCCTGGGGGCAGGAACATGAAGAGCCGCGCCTGGTCGTAGAGAATGTACGCATCCAAAACACCCGGCTGGTAGGTGAGGACCACGTGGCGCTGCGGTTCGAAGAGTTGGCACGCAATGTGGAGGCCATCTGGTTCCGACACGGCGAGCAGCAGGTCGCGCTGGGTCGCGGGCGCTGCGTCGACGTGGCCTTCAGGTTGGGCCTGCGCAGCTACCGCGGCGAAACTCGGTTGCAGATGCTCGTGGACGACATCCGGCTGCAGCCGGTCTAGCGGCAGACAGAGGAGTTACGGTGCCGTCATCGGTCACGGCCACACTGGCGCCCATGGTCGGCCCGGGTCGGGCGGAGACGACGCTGGAAGATCTGCTCAATGCGGTCCGGTCCTACACGCCGGCCGACGACGTACCGGCCGCCGAACGACTGATTCGCAGGGCCACGGAACTGGCGGAGCGCGCGCACGAGGGTCAGCGGCGCATGACCGGCGAGCCGTTCGTGCAGCACCCGATGAGCGTGGGGCTGATGCTCACGAACCTGCATCTCGATCCGGACACGATCGCCGCCGCGCTGCTGCACGATTGCGTGGAAGACACCAACGTGGATATCGGGACGATTCGTTCCAGGTTCGGATCCAGCGTGGCTGAATTGGTCGACGGCGTGACCAAGCTGGACGACATCACGGTCGTGAGCCTGGACGATCGGCAGGCGCAGAACCTGCGCAAGGTCTTTCTGGCCATGGCACGGGACATTCGGGTCGTGCTCATCAAGCTGGCCGACCGGCTGCACAACCTGCAGACCGCGCACGTCTATCGGCCGGACAAGCGCACGCGCTACGCCAGCGACACGCTGGAGATCTTTGCGCCGCTGGCGGGACGGTTGGGCATCGAGGATTGGCGCTGGCAGCTGGAAGACCACGCCTTCAAGCTGTTGGAGCCCGAGCGCTACCGCGAGATCGCCAGTTGGCTGCTGGCGGAGCGGGCCGCGCGCGAGGACGTGGTGCAGGCAGTGACCGGTGGGCTGCGTGAGGCACTGGACAAGGCCGGGACCGACGCGTTGATCCAGAGCCGGATCAAGCATGTCTACAGCATCGAGCAGAAGACGCAGCGCAAGAACGTCCCGCTTGAAGAGGTCTACGACATCCTGGCAGTGCGCGTGATCGTGGATGACGTGCACGACTGCTACACGGCGCTGGGCGTGGTGCACGGCGCGTGGCGCCACATTCCGGCTGAGTTCGACGACTACATTTCGGCGCCCAAGGAAAACGGCTACCGCTCCCTGCACACGGCCGTGCTGGGTCCTGACGCGCGGCCAATCGAAATCCAGATTCGAACCCACGAAATGCACGCCGCCGCCGAGTATGGCGTCGCGGCGCACTGGCGCTACAAGACTGACGATCTCGGCGAAGAGGAAGACTTCTCGGAAAAGCTCGCCTGGGTGCGCCAGATCCTGACCTGGCAGTCCGACGAGGAGACCGCTGGCTCCTTCGTGGATGCCGTGAAAACCGACTTTTTCAGCGACACGGTCTTCGTGTTTACGCCGCGCGGCGAAATCAAGGACTTTCCAGCCGGCAGTACGCCGCTGGACTTCGCCTACCGCATCCACACGGACATCGGCCATACGTGTATTGGCGCAAAGGTGAACGGTCGCCTGGTGCCGCTGGAATACCAGCTACAGAACGGCGACGTACTGGAGATCCTGACCAGCAGCAACAGCCGGGGACCCAGCCGCAACTGGGTCTCGCTGGTCCACACGGCCCACGCCCGCGACAAGATTCGGCAGTGGTTCAAGCGGCGCCAGCGCGCCGAGAACATCGAGTCCGGCAAGGAGTTGCTGGAACGAGAACTGCAGCGGCTGGGCCAGGGAAGAATCTCGCAGCTGCCGGGCGATGGTCTGCAACCAGTGGCCGCCGACCTCGGGTATCGCGATGTCGACAGCCTGCTGGCCGGCGTCGGCTATGGCGCGACAACGGTTCCGCAGGTGATCAATCGACTCAAGTTGACCGAGGAAGTCGAGGAGGCCGATGTCGAGCCGCTAGCGGCGGACGAAGCCGCCGTGCGCGACGTGCAGCCCTTGGTGCGCGTACTGGGCGTAGGCAACTTGCTCACACGCGTGGCGTCCTGCTGCAACCCCTTGCCGGGTGACGAGATCGTGGGCTTTATTACCCGCGGGCACGGGATCAGTGTGCATCGCCGGACCTGTGCCAACGTCCAGAACGCCCGAGAGCCCGAGCGCCTGGTTGAGGTGGAGTGGGGTGGCCAGTTGGTCGGCGCGGACCTGGACCTGCCAATCCGCCTCGGCGCCTGCTGCAAGCCGAGGCCCGGGATGAAAATCAACGGCATCGCCTCGGACGAGGGCATTGAAGTGCATCGGCCGCGTTGCCGCGTGGGATCGCGTCTGCCCGGAACGCGTGCCCGCGTCTGGTGGATCGACGAGACGAGCCAGTTGCTTCCCGTGCAGATCCTCGTCCAGGCCGACGACCGCGAGGGCCTGGCCCACGACGTGACCGGTGTGATCCGCGATGAAGGGTTGAACATCACGTCGGCCAACGTGCATACCAACCGGCAACGCCAGGCCACCATGCGCATCACGGTGGGCATGGGCAGCGTGGCCCAGATGGCGCGACTCATGCGCCGCCTGCAGACGATTCCCAGCGTGTACTCGGTCGCCCGCGACACGGCCGGCGTGCGCCGCAACCGAAGCCGCGAGGCGGCTCGCCGGAACGGCCAATGACGACGCTGCTGGTCCTGCTGCTGGCCTACACGATCGGGTCGGTGCCGTTCGCGTACCTGGCCGGTCGGGTGGCTGGGCGCGACCTGCTGGCGGAGGGTTCTGGAGGCGTCAGCGGGACTGCGGCCATCGAGCGGCTGGGCAAGGTGCCCGGGGCCATCGCGGGGCTGGCCGATGCGCTGAAGCCGGTGCTGGCCATCTTCATCGCGCAGCGACTGGCCACCTACGAAGTGTCGGCGGTGGCGGGCGTGGTGGCCGTGGCGGGCCACGTCTGGCCCTTCACGCTTCGATTCCGCGGCGGACGAGGAATCGGACCCGCGGGCGGAGCGCTGGCCGCGCTGGGGTCGTGGCACATGGCGCTGGCCTTTGCGGGGATGGTGCTGGGCAAGGCGCTCATCAAGGACTCGGCGCCGGGCGCGCTGATCGGTTTCTTTGCCACGGCTATCGTGCTGAGCCTGACTGGCGCGGCCCTGACGCTGAGTCTGGCGGGCTGGACGCTGCTGGGGCTCCTCATCACCGCCCGCCTGGTCGGCTTCCGCAAGGCGGACTCGCCGGACGACGTGTCCACGGCCACGCTGCTCTGGCGGAGGTTTCTGCTTGACCGCGACCGGCCGTGACCGTGTGCGGCGCGTCCGGCTGATCACCGACTCGAGCGCCTGTCTCCCATCGCACGAGATCGCGGAGCACGACATCGCCATCGTGCCCACCGTGCTCGTCTGGAACGGCGAAGAATTGCGCGACGGGGTTGACATAACGAACGAGGCGTTCTGGAAGCGGTTGGCCACCGATCCCAACCTGCCAACCACCAGTGCCACGTCGCCCACGGCTTACGCCGCCGAATTTGCAAGGGCGCGCGACGCAGGGCTGGATGCCTTGTGCGCCACCATCCCCCGTCGCATTTCCGCCATGACCGACGTGGCGGAGATGGCCGCGCGCGACTTCGCGGGCCCTCCACACGTACGCGTGATCCAGACAGGCGCAGCAACCATGGCGCACGGATTCCCGGTGCTGCTGGGCGCTCGCGCGGCCAGCGCCGGGGCCGACCTGGCCACGGTCGAACAAACGGTATCCCGGGCGGCAACGGACAGCGGGATCGTCGCCGTGCTCGGCTCACTTGAGTACCTGGCTCGCGGGGGGCGAGTGCCCTGGGTGGTGGCTCGCGTGGCTGATGCGCTGCCGTCAACGCCCTTCTTTGGGATGCGGCACGGACGCATCCGCTTTCGCACCGCGTTCGGCTCCCGTGCACGGGCGCTGCGCGCGCTGGTGAAGCACGTCCGGCGAGCCTCCCGCGACGCGACGTACCTGGGCGTTGCGGTACACCACGCCGCCTCGACTGACGAGTCGCACCTGCTGGCCGAGCGAATTCGGCGGGAGCTGGCGCCGGACGATCTCTACGTCACCGGCTTCACGCCGGTCATGGGCGCCCATGTCGGTCCGGATCTCGTCGGGTTGGCTTACTGTGCGCGATCGAGCTGACGTGCTGCCTACACTGGTTGGATAGTTGACCGGGACGGAGCCGCGGCACGTGCGGGATGACGCAATGCGCGCCACGATCATGACGATCGGCCAGGCGGCTATTGCTGCCGTGGACCCCGCAACGGCTGTGCGCGAGACGGTCTCGCTTGACGACAACGGAATCCAAATCGGAAGCCTGCGCGTCGCTAATGCCGATGCCAGGCGCGTGGTCGTGCTGGGCGCCGGCAAGGCGAGCCCGCGCATGGCCGCGGCGCTGGTGGACATCCTGGGCGACCGCGTCGAGGGTGGTCTGGTCATCACCAAGGACGGCTACGCGTCGGCGGCCGGGCAGGTCAAGATTGTCGAAGCGGGCCACCCCGTTCCCGATGCGCGCGGGCAGGCCGCGACCCGACAGGTGCTGGAGGCTGCACGCGCTGCCGGTAAAGGCGATCTGGTGCTATGTGTGATCTCGGGCGGTGGATCGGCGCTCACGCCCTGCCCGCCACAGGGAATCTCCCTCGCTGAGCTTCAGGACGTCACCGATCAGCTGCTGCGCTCGGGCGCCACGATCAATCAGATGAACGCCATTCGAAAGCATCTGTCGGAGTTTCACGGCGGTCTCCTGGCGGCGGCCGCAGCGCCGGCGCGGGTCGTTGGATTGCTCGTCAGCGATGTGGTGGGTAACCCGGTGGACGTGATTGCCTCCGGACCAGCGTCACCCGATCCGACAACCTACGCCGACGCGCTGGCGGCTTTGGATGCGTTCGACTTGCGCGGCGCGGCGCCCATCTCGATCCGTGAACGGCTGGAAGCTGGAGCGCGCGGCGAGCTCTCCGAGACGCCGAAGCCTGACGATCCGCTATTCGCGCGGGTCTCGAACCTGGTGATTGCCGACAACGCCCGCGCGGGCCTGGCGGCCGTCGCCGCTGCTCAGTCGGCGGGCCTCCACGCCCAGTTCCTGACCTCGCGCGTGCAGGGCGAAGCGCGGGAGATCGCCAAGCTGGTCGCTGGCGCCGCGATCGACATTGCCCGCAGTGGACGGCCGGTACGGCGGCCGGGCTGCGCGATTTTTGGCGGCGAAACCACGGTGACTGTCCGTGGAACCGGGCGCGGCGGCCGCAGCCAGGAACTTGCCGTCGCGGCCGCCCAGGCGCTGGCCGGCGAGCCCAACACGGCCGTCTTCGCCCTGGCAACGGATGGAACCGACGGGCCGACCGACGCCTGCGGCGGGCTGATCGACTGGACGACGATCGATCGAGCGAGCGCCGCCGGGGGCGACTGCGTCAGCGCGCTGGCTGCCAACGACTCGTACAACTACCTCAAGTGCTGCGGCGACCTGATTCGCCTTGGCCCCACCGGCACCAACGTGAACGATTTGTACATGGCCTTCGGATGGTGAGTGACGCCGAGTCGGGACCTCCCGTTCAGCCGGAGCTTCGCTGGGCCAAGGTGACGGGGCCGGACGCCCTGCGGCCGCTTGATCGGCATTGGGTCCGCTACGTGCGACTGGCCCTGCTGCTGGCCGCCGTCCTGATCGCCTGGCGAATCCTGGCCTGGCAGGAAGACGGGTATCGCGCCGCGGCGTCCGCGGCCGGCAGCCAGGCAGTCTCGAATCCACTCCTGATGGCCGAGCCAGTCCAGTCCCCGACGGCCTCGCCCGCTGCGGGTCAGGTCCGTGTTCCAATTGTTGTGCTGTCGCCCACAGCCACGCCCACACCCACGCCAGTTTCCACGCCCACGCCCACCCCGGCGCCGACGCCGGTTACCCACACGGTGCGAGCTGGCGAAACGCTGTCAGGGATATCCGATCTCTACGAAGTGACGGTGAGCGTAATTGTGGAACTCAATGACATTCCTGATCCCAACAACCTGGTCGTCGGCCAACGCCTGCGGCTTCCCGAGGGCACGTTGGTCTCCGAACAGGAAGATGCCCCCGGTCCATATACGGTCCAGCCTGGCGACACCCTCAGCGCGATCGCCGTGACCTACGGCGTGAGCATCAACGATTTAATGGCGGCCAACGGCATCAGTAACCCGGACAGCATCTTCGCCGGCCAGGAACTGCGGATTCCGGGGTAAGCGAAATGCCTCGCGAACGGTTGTTGCACGCTAGCGTCACTGCGTACACTGCGGATAGCCCCCGATGGTCGCGCATAGCCCCATCGCGGGCCTTATGCTGTGGACGACTTTTCGAGAAGGCGTTGATACGCCGGGGCGCCGACGGCGCTTTCCATCTGTTCAATCCGCGAATCCGGAGGCTCTGACGCATGGTTGAAGTCGAAACCATCGACCCGGCCGTCAATCGCTGGCAGCGTGTCGGCGGCCAAGAGGGTGGCACGGTGACGTCAATCGCGATGGCCTCGCATTCCGAAGGCCGTCGCATTTTCATTGGCACCATGTCCGGCGTCTTCTTGTCCGACGACGACGGCCGGACGTGGCGCATTTCCAACGCCCAGCTCACCAGCCCCTACATCCAGGCTGTTGCCGTCTCGCCCGACTACAACCGCGACACCAACGCCTTTGCGGGCGCGGTTCAGGGCGGCGTGTTCAAGTCGTTCGACGGAGGTGACTCCTGGAACCGCCTGTCCTTCTGGGGAGCGATTCCCAACGTCGTGGCGCTGGGACTCTCGCCCTCTTACGCCACCGACCGCATCGCTTTACTGGGAACGGACGGCGACGGTGTCTATCGCACCACGAACGGCGGCCGCAGTTGGAACCCGTCCAATGTCGGCCTTTCCGGGCTCTCGATCCAGGCATTGGCGGTTTCTTCTGGCTTCCGAACCGACCAAATGGTTTTTGCCGGCATCGTCAATGGCGGCGTGTGCCGATCCAGCGATGGCGGCCGGACCTGGGAGCAGTTGGGCGGCGACGACTTTGGCACCGCCACGGTGCAGACGCTGGCGCTGGCGCCCGACTTCGCCGAGGACCGGACCATCGTCGCGGGCACCGAAGAGCGCGGTTTGTGGATCTCCAAGGACGGCGGGCGAAACTGGTCGCAGGTCGCCGAGGTCGGCGACGACGCCGTCAATGCCGTGTGCCTGTCCCCGACCTTCGCCGACGATCAGACCATTGTTGCCGGGACTGGTTCTCAGGGCCTGGCGGTCAGCACCGACGGCGGCGCGACGTGGGAAACCCGCGAGTTGGAAGACTCCTACGGGTCGATTCTGACCCTCGCCCTGCTTCCCACGGACGACGCCACGCTGCTCTGGGCGGGCACGTTCCACACTGGCCTGCTGTGCTCCGGCGACCTGGGCGAAACCTGGGAACCCCGCAACACCGGCATCACCAGCCAGAACTGGGTCACGCTGGCCATCTCCCCTGACTTCGGGTCCGACCGGACGATGTTTGCCGGTGGTTCCGGGAGCGGTGTGCACGTTTCGACCGACGGTGGAGCAACCTGGGCAGCGCGCGGCGAGGATATGGCCGACCTGGATATCGCCGGCATCGCCGCGTCACCGGAGTTCTCGGCCGACGGCATCGTGTTGGTGGCCACGCAGGCCGGACTCTTCCGCAGCGCCGACCACGGACAATCCTGGGACGAGGTCGTCGAGGGCTTTGACCTTGACGACGTTCGAGCGGTGGCGTTCTCTTCCAGCTTCGAGAGCGACCGTACCGCCTTCGCGGGTGGTGCGTTAGGACTGACCTACCGCAGCCTTGATGGCGGCGAGACCTGGGATCGCCTGCCGCACGACTTCGACGGCGAAACCGTGGTGGCGTTGGCCACCGGTCCCGATTTCGAGACTGACCGCGCGGTGTTTGCCGGCACCGTTGGGCAGGGCGCCGCGGCGGTTCACGTGAGCTACGACGGCGGCGACTCGTTCGACAGATTCGTTGAGCACGAGACCAATACGCCCTGGGTGTCGCTGGCGATCCCCGCCACCTACACCGACAAGAACCGGTCATGGCTGTTCGCCACGGCCAGCCAGGTGTTCCGACCGACGACCCGTTTCGAAGACGTGTGGTCGGGAACCTATCCGGGCGATGCGGACACGGCCGTGCTCTGGATTGATGCCACGCCAACCTTCGCCGACGACACGACGGTCTACGCGGCGACCAGCCGTGGCGTCTTCACGTCGGTGAACGGCGGCGCCGGCTGGTCGGAACTCAACCCCAACTTGCGAAACCGTGCCGTATTGCGCGTGGCCGCTTCGCCCAACTTTGCGGAGGACCGCACGGTGTTTGCCATGGCGCTGGGCGGGGAGATCTGGCGGCTGGTGGACGATCCCGCGACGCGGCGCGGCGAGTCGTTGCGACCGACCGACATTATCTAGCCGTTGGGCACGTGGCCTCTCGCGTGAGCGAGGCGCGGCCCGGCCGTGGGACGTCTGCTAGGGAACGACCGAGTAAAGCCACGTCCCCAGTACCAGCGACGCCGTCGCCAGCGTGAGAACGACAACGAGGGTGCGGACGGTGACGCGGGATCGGCTTGGGCGTCGCAGCATCGGGTGAGGGCACAAGAGGGCGCGGACCCGGCGGCCCGTCGCGAGGCAAGCCTAGAGCCGACCGCCGCCCCCGTGCAACCTGTCCGGTATTGCCCGGCGCAGGCCTGCTGGACTGGTATGCAGCCTCTGCTAGACTTCCGCTGGCGAGAACGTGAACGTTTTCACAAAGTCGTAAGGGCTGCGTGGCCCGGTGGGTGCGCTCCGGTCGGCGGCGCTTGCGCTTGAGTTCGGTTTCATCGTGGGCGCGTTCATGGTCGCCGGCATCCTGGGAGGACGCTGGATAGATGACCGGTTGGGCACTGCGCCCTTCGTGTTGCTCGGAGGAATTCTTCTTGCCCTGGCATCCAGCGTCTACGTGATGTACCTCATCTTCAGCTGGCAGCGCGGAGGGAATCGCTAGGCATGGCCGCGCCAGGCCAGGATCTCGCCCCGCACGTCAGCGCGGCGGCGGAGCCGCTGGCTGGCCCCTGGGAAACTCCCCTTGGGCCGTTCACGGTGACCAACTCCATGTTCACCATGTGGCTCACCATGGCCGGCATCCTGGCGCTCGCCTGGTTCGCCACCCGACACATCCGACGCGACCCCGACGCCGCCCTGGTGCCCGGAGGTCTCCAAAACGTCGCCGAAACGGTGACCGAGTTCCTCATGGAGTTGGTGGAATCCACCGTCGGACGGCGCTACGCCGGCCGCGTCTTTGCCTTCGGCGCCACCTTTTTTGTGTTCATCACGATTTCCAACTGGTCCAGCCTGTTGCCGGGCATTGGGACGATCTGGATACCGTCGGAAATCGTGCACGACGGCCATCTGGAACCCATCGCGGCGCCGCTGTTCCGTCCGGCCACGGCCGACATCAACATGACGATCGCGCTGGCGCTCACGGCCTTCGTCGTCATTCACGCGTCCGGCATTTCGTCACACGGTCCGCTCGGCCATTTGAAGGAGATGACCCAGGTCGCCTTCCTGGCGCCGGTCTTCATCATCATTGAGCTCTTCGTCATCATTTCGCTGTCCTTCCGACTCTTTGGCAACCTGTTCGCGGGCGAGGTGCTGCTCAACGGTCCCATCCTGG
>JAPPKM010000009.1 GCA_028874315.1 Chloroflexota bacterium | reverse complement strand
ACGCCGACGGCACACGACCGGAAGACGGGCGGGTCAGAGACCCGCCCCTACGAAGAGGAGGGGGGCGCGGCGGGGGGTGGGAACCGGGTTCGGGTGGATTCCGACGGCACACGACCGGAAGACGGGCGGGTCAGAGACCCGCCCCTACGAAGCGGCGGGCGATGGGAAGCAGGTTCGGGTGGATTCCGACGGCACACGACCGGACGACGGGCGGGTCAGAGACCCGCCCCTACGAAGCGGCGGGCGATGGGAAGCAGGTTCGGGTGGACGCCGACGGCACACGACCGGAAGACGGGCGGGTCAGAGACCCGCCCCTACGAAGGTGGGGGTTGGTCGTCGAATTGGGCGGCGTGGAGGTCGCGGTAGGGGCCGGGTTGGGCGATGAGGTCGGTGTGGGCGCCGCGCTGGACGATGCGGCCTTCGTCCAGGACGACGATGAGGTCGGCGTTGCGAATGGTGGAGAGGCGGTGGGCGATGACGAAGCTGGTGCGGTTATGCATGACCTGGACGAGGGCCTGCTGGATCTCGAACTCGGACTCGGTGTCGATGTCGGAGGTGGCTTCGTCGAGCACGAGGACGGCGGGGTCGGCGAGGATGGCGCGGGCCAGCGCGACGCGCTGCTGCTGGCCGCGCGAGAGGCGCAGGCCGCCGTCGCCGACGATGGTTTCGTAGCCGTCGTCCAGCTGCTCGATGAATTCGTCGGCTCGAGCCAAGCCGGCCGCCGCCGCAACCTGGCTGTCGCCGGCGTCCGGGTCGCCGTAGCGAATGTTCTCGGCGATGGTGCCGCTGAAGAGGAAGGTCTCCTGGGGCACGAAGGCAAGGCGCGAGCGGAGGCTTTCCATGCGCAGATCGCGGAGATCGGCGCCGTCGACCAGGATCTGGCCCGACGTGGGGTCGTAGAAGCGGGCGATGAGGTTGACCATGGTGGTCTTGCCGGAGCCGGTGGCGCCGACGAGGGCGACGGTCTGGCCAGGCTCGGCGGTCACGGAGATGTCCTGAAGCACCGGCGTCGTGCCGTCGTAGCTGAAGTCGACATTGCGAAACTCGACTCGTCCGCGCGGCTGGACCAGGTCCACGGCGGAGGGCCGGTCGACGATGTGTCGCGGAACGTCCATGAACTGAAAGATCCGATCGGCCGCGGCCAGGCCGGACTGGACGACGTAGTTCACGCGCACCAGCTCGGTCATTGGCTGGTGAAAGATCTGGACGTAGGCCAGAAAGGCGATGAGCGTGCCTGGTTGCATTTCGCCGATGGTGATCTGCCAGCCGCCGTAGGCCAGCAGGGCCGCCACGCTGAGGGTGCTGAGACCCTCGATCACGGGCGTGGCAATGGACTCCACCATGGTGGTGTTGAGGTTGGCCTGGAGGTTGGCGCGGTTCTCGGTCTGGAAGCGGCGGGCATCGGCTTCCTCGCGCGCGAAGGCCCGGCTGACGCGCACGCCGCTGACGTTTTCCTCGATCGCGGTGTTGATGTTGGCGATGGATTCCTGCACGCGGCGGTAGCGCACCCGCAGCATGCGCGCGGTGATGACGCTGGCGATCAGCATGAGGGGCACGACGGACAGAATGACCAGGGTCAGGCGCCAGTCGAGCGTGAGCATGACGACCAGGTACAGCAGCATGGTGACGATGCCGGCGCTGGCCGTGAGGACCTGGCCCTGCATGGCCTGCTGGACGGCGGTGACGTCAGCGGTCAGGTGCGAGACCGTCTCGCCGGTGCGCTGGCTCTCGAAGAAGCGCATGGAGTGACGCACCAAGCGAACGAACATGTCGCGCGACACCTGGTAGACGATGGTCTGGCTGCTGCGCGCGAAGAGGTAGAAGTTCAGATAGTTGAGGGCGCCGCGCGCCAGATAGATCAGCATCATGGCTCCGGCGATGCGCACGGCCCCGGCGGCGTCTGCTCGGGGAATGAAGTCGTCAATCGCGATCTTCAAGGCCCAGGGCGGCACCATGTTCAAGAGCGAGGCGATCGAGAGGGCCGCGAAGGCGATGCCGATATGGCGCCGGTGCAGACCGACGTAGTAGAGCAAGCGCCGCAGGGTGCCGGCGACGGTGCGGCCGCTGAGGTTGGAGGTATCGACGTAGGTCTGACGCATACCCATCAGACGCTGACCTCCCCGCCAGCCTCAATCGCCAGGGACTCTTCCTGCAGACGAAACTGCAGTTCGTAGATGGCGCGGTAGTCGTCGCTGGTTTCCAGCAGTTCCTCGTGGGTGCCGCGGGCGACGATGCGGCCGCCGTCAACCACGATGATCTGGTCGACCCGGCGAATGGTCGAGAGCCGGTGGGCGATCACGATGGTGGTGCGCTCCTGCATCAGCTGCTCGAGCGCGCGCTGAATGGCCCGGTCGGTGCGGGTGTCGACGCTGGAGGTGGCTTCGTCCAGCACCAGGATGGCGGGACGCACCAGGAGGGCGCGGGCAATGGCGACTCGCTGGCGCTGGCCGCCGGAGAGCCGCACGCCACGGTCGCCGATGAGCGTGTCGTAGCCGTTGGGCAATTCTGAGATGAAGTCATGTGCGGCGGCCATGCGCGCCGCGGCTTCCAGGTCCTCGCGGCTGGCGTTCTTGCGGCCAAAGCGCAAGTTGTCGGCCACGGTCATATTGAAGAGGAAGGTCTCCTGCATGACCATGCCGATGCCCGACCGGAGGTCTTGCAGACGGATGTCACGCAGGTCGTGACCATCGACCCTGATGGCGCCCTCGGTCGGGTCGTAGAAGCGGGGCAACAGGTTGGCCAGGGTGCTCTTGCCTGAGCCGCTGCGCCCGACGATGGCGAGCGATCCTCCGGCCGGCACATGGACCGAGACGTCGCGCAGGATCGGGTCGCGGTCGCCGTACTGGAAGGTGACCCGGTCGAATTCAATCTCGCCACGCACTTCGGGCAGCGGATAGGCGTCGGGCTTCTCCTGCACGTCCAGCGGGGTGTCGATGATCTGGAAGACGCGCTCGCCGGACGTCACGGCCTGCTGCGTGATCTGGACGGCAAAGCCGAGGAAGCGCGTGGGCGCCAGCATCAGCAGCAGGTAGCCCTGGAAGGCCACCAGGCCGCCGAGGGTGAAGTCGCCGTTGACAATCCGCCAGGCGCCCAGGCCCAGAATCAGGGCCGTTGCGGCGCCGGCGATCAGCTCGATGCCCTGGGAGTAGAGGGCAAAGGTACGCAGCACGCGGGTGCGGAGATCGCGCAGCTTCCAGTTTTCTTTGTCGAACCGTTCTTCCTGGTACTGCTCGCGGCCGAACGCCTGGATGACCTTGATGCCGGAGATGGCCTCGCGGATTTCGACGTTCACCACGCCCATCTGCTGATTCGACTGTCGAAAGAGCGGAACTACCCGCTTTGCCACTGACTGCATCGCGACAAAAAACGGGACGAGGCCCAGGATGGCCAGCGCCAGCACCCAGTCCAGCGCAAACATGAACACCAGGTTCATGGCCGTGAGCGCGATCGAGGACAGGATGACGGTGCCGGCCATGGTGAAGAAGAACTGAATCATGTTGACGTCGTTGGTGACCCGGGACATCAGGTCGCCCGTCTGGTGCCGGTCGAAAAAGCTCATGGACTTGGCGCTGAGGTGGGTATAGAGATCGTTGCGGATGTCGTGAATGACTTTCTGGGCGCTGTAGCGGGCGGCGTAGAGACGCCCAGCCATGGCGACGTTGGACAGCACAACCGCCCCGACGAAGAGCCCGATCGTGACGAAGAGAACGCCCAAGTTGTCGGCCAGTACGCCGTCGTCGATGGCGATTTTGCTCAAGGTGGGCGGCAGCGTTCGCAGCAACGACCCGAGCGTGAGCGTGACGAGCATGCCCGCGAGCAGCAGTTTCTGCGTGCGCAGGTAGAGAATCAGCCGCCAGAGAATTCGGATTGGTCGTGGTCCGCTGGTGAGGGCCGGCCGGAGCGCGGCGCCGGGATCTCCGCCCGGTTGCCCAATTGTCCCACGCCAAGCAGCACGCGGTCAGCGGGGCCATTGATGAGCCCGGCCTGTCGCCCGGCGCCAAACTCTTGACCGGCCAGATCAACTTGACAATAATCGCCACACGCCCGGTCAGCCGTGGGGGGCGTTGGCTGGACCGTCGGTTGCTGGTCGCCACACACGCGGAGAAGCGCTCACGGACGAACTAAGCGCCCTTGATTTGGCTCGGCAGATTTACGAACTGGGCGGGATCCAGTTCGGGAGTTACACGCTGGGCCGGTCCACGGTGAACTCCCCGGTCTACGTTGACCCCAAGCGCCTGGTGGCAGTGCCCTCGGCGCTGCGGACGGCGGCGACGCTGGTGCGCGACGCCGCGAACCTGGCCGAGGCCCGCCGGCATCAGCAGGCCGAGCCGTTCGAACTGGTCGCCGGCGTGCCCATGGGCGGCTTGCACCTGGCTACGGCGTACTCGCTGACCACCGATATGCCTCTGATTTATGTAAAGCCGGAATCGGATTCCAACGGCCTCGAGATCGTGGGCCGCTACCTTCCAGGTCAGCATGTGCTGCTGGTGGACGATCTCATTTCCACGGGCGGCTCGGTGATCCGGACGGCCAACGCGCTGCGGGGCGAGGGTCTGCTGATTCGGGACGTCATCGTGCTGGTCGACCGCGACGTCGGGGCGGCCCGGCAACTCGAGTATCACGGCCTGCGCCTTATCTCCATCGTCACGCTGCCGGCGATGCTGAACCTGTTTATGAGCGAACGGCTGATAGGCGAAGACGACTATCGGCGCAGCCTGGAATACCTCAAAGCTCAACGGCCGTGAGCCGGCGCGCTCCGTCCCACCGCGAGTTGGACGACGCGGACTGGTCGCAGGACGCCCTCTTCGCGCGACCTGTCCGGCGCCGATCCGCGGCCATCCCGCCACCGATCTACCACGCACGCCTGCGCGAGCGCTCGGCCGTGGCCAAGGCACGGCGGGCGCGGCAGAACCAATTGCGCCAGGCGGCGAGCGTCATGTTCGTCACTTTGCTGGTGATAGCGGCGATTCTCTTGTTGGTACGGGTGTTGTCCTCGGTCGAGCCGCCGCCCCCGGACGCGGGACGCGTGATGAACCTGCTGGCGCCGGCGCCCTCGGACGCCGCTATCCAGCGGGCCGTCACCAAATCGCCGTTTCTGGACCGGCAGCCAGTGGAAACTCCGCCGATAACCGCCCAGGCGGCGCTGCTGGTGGACATGGGTGAGCGCACCGTCGTGTTCCAAAAGAACCCGCGTGAGCGACGCCCACCCGCCAGCCTGGCCAAGCTGGCGACGGCGATCGTGGCGCTGGAGCAAGCACCACCGGACACGCGGATCCAGGTTCCGGAGTCCGCCGCGACCGAGCCATCCGCCCTGGCCGGCCTGGGCCCGGGCGAAGTGTTGACGCTTGAACAGCTGCTGTACGCGCTGCTTCTCGCCTCCGCCAACGACGCGGCCGCCACCATCGCCGATGGGATTGGCGGACAGGACTACGCCGTGGCGCAAATGAACGACCTGGCCCGCCGGCTGGATCTGAACGACACGCGCTTCGCGAACCCCAGCGGCCGAGATGCCGAGGATCAGCACAGCACGGCCGTTGACATCGCCATCCTGGCGGCCGACGCGATCGATCGATTCCCGTTGCTGGCGCAGATTGTGGCCACGCAGGTTCACATCATTCCCGCAGGGCCCGCCAATCGCGCCTACAGCGTGCGAAACCTGAACGGACTTCTGTGGACCTACGAGGGCGCCATTGGCGTCAAGACCGGCCAGACCGCAGCGGCCGGCGGCAACCTTGTGGCGGTGGCGCAGCGCGGCGCACGGCGGCTGATGGTTGTGCTGCTGGGGAGCGACGATCGCCAGGCTGACGCCGAGATCTTGCTGGACTTTGGCTATCGGGCGCTGGCCGCACGGGGCTAAGCGATGGGGAATCGCCGGTTTAAGGCCGGATGGAATGGCACAATCGCGTATCGTTACGGTGACCGGTGCGCCGTTTCGGGAACCGGACCTGCGGGTGGATGTGCGTCCAAGGGTCCGACAGCCCGAGTCGTTGTGATCCGGCTGCCTGCACGGCGCAGGCGGGATCCTCGGGTTGCCCGGCGGCTAATCGCTCACGAGAAAGAGGAGGGACATGCCCTTCAACGTTGGACCGTTCGAACTCATCATCATTCTGCTCATTGTCATCGCCGTCTTCGGCGCTGGCCGGATCGCGGGGATCGGCCGCGCGCTCGGCACCAGCGTGCGCGAGTTCCGCGAAGAGGCGCGCAATGAGGAGGACGAGGAAGGCGAAGGCGACGGCGAGGACGAGGCGACGGACGCCGCCGCCGAGACCGTGGCCGCGGCTGACGACGCCGAGGCTCCTCCAGCGAAGAAGAAGGAAGAACCCACCAGCTAGCCGTTGGATTCATGGCCCGTCCGGCTGGATGGCCGGACGGGCCATTTCTGTTGTCCTGGCACTGGCGGTCACATTCGTTTTCAGCCCGCCGTCCGCCGCCACGACCTTGCCGGAGACGATCCGGGTCCAGTTGACGGTGGCGCCCGGCGTCCTACGGCTGGAACCGCCACCGTCGGCCAGGGTCGAGGCGGACTCGCGACCGCTGCCGGTCGAGCCCTCCGCTATGACCGTCGGCTGGGCCCTGCGGTACCTGCGGCTGCCGGATGTGGAGGCAACACCGGTCATCGACGCGCTGGCGACCCGCACACCCGATGGCTCGCGACCCGCCGGACAGATTCTGATCGGCCCGTACGGCTGGGACGGCCGCGAACACCGAGATCGCCGGGTGGTGCGCTCGGAAGTCGGCGTGGCACCCGCCCTGGCAACGCCGCGCGCGGGCCTGCACGTGGGGCGTCAGACCCTGGCGCCGTTTCCGCGGTTGATCGACATCGAGCCACGCGATCTGGCGGATGTCACGACCATCAACAACCGTCCCTATCGCGGGCGCGTGCGAGTGGATCTGAGCGGCGGGGACCCGCAGGTGGTGAACGAGCTGCGGCTCGCCGATTACCTGGCGTCGGTTGTGGGATCGGAAATTCCGCCGACCTGGGAGGTTGAAGCTCTTAAGGCTCAAGCGGTGGCCGCGCGCAACTACGCCCTGCAGCAGGTGGACCCGTCGGCCGACTTTGACATCTGCGATTCGCAGTTTTGCCAGGCCTACGGCGGGGTCGTGAGCGAGCACCCATCAACGATTCAGGCGGTGCAAGAAACCTCGGGCGTCGTGGCGATGTATGAGGGCGATCTCATCGCCGCGTACTACGCCTCGAACATGGGCGATCACACCACCAGCGCAGTCAACGTTTGGGGACGGGACGTGCCATATCTGCGCGGAGTGCCATCGCCAAGCGACGTGGAAGCCCTGAGCACCAGTTGGGGGGCTGAGGGCTACCGATGGACCAGGACCATTCCGCTGCAGCGGTTGGCCGATATCCGAACTGCCAGCGGCGTCCTTGGGGAACTCAGCGAGGTTCGCGTGCTGCGCAGCGCCCAGAGCGGGCAGCCGGCGGAGGTGGAACTGCTCGGCGATCTAGGCGCGGTGACCCTTTCCGGCGACGACATTCGAATCACCCTGGGCCTGCCGAGCGCATTTGCCGAATTCCGGACGGTGCCCGGCGAGCGCCTGGTGCTGCTGAACCCAACGCCGCGGCGCGTGGCGGCGTTGCAAGCCGACGGTTATTTCCTGGAACAGCGGCGTCGCAGCCTGGCGTTCGCGGAGGCGCCGGCTGGCGTGGAGCTTGTACGCGGGACGCTGGACATCGCTGAGTTTCGTCTGCCGCCGCGTCTGATCGTCAATGGCCGGGGCTTCGGGCACGGCGTGGGGATGAGCCAGTGGGGGGCGCAGGGCATGGCCCGCGCCGGACATTCGTTCGACGAGATCCTGAGGCACTACTACCAGGGAATCGAGCTGGAGCGCGTGGGCGAGGAGGGTGGCTCGCCTAACCCTGAAGCGGCCGTAGTTTCGAACCGCATTCAGGTGCTCCGCGATCTGCAGCGCAGGCAGGGACCTCAGGGCTAGCGGCGGGATCCAGCGTTCGTAGCGCCGGATGGTCCGGCGGCTTGCCTCGCGGTGAGCTTCAGGCCGATAGCGCCGCGGCGGCCTTGCGCGCGTTGTCCGAGGTGGGATCGCGACGGACGATGCGCTCCAGGTGAAGGCGGGCCGCCGGATCGCCTTGTAAGGCCCGCTCTACGGCTTCGGCGAAGCCACGCTCGCCGTAGCTCATGTCGCGCGGAACCGTCGCTTGATCGCGGCCTTTCCAGTAGTACTTGAGCGTGTCGTCCGACCAGTCGGCGTATACGTCGTCCCAGTCGTAGGCGATGTCCTGCGAGAGGTGGGGGATGAGCATGTGCTCGGCGATCGGCTCGAGGACGGACTGGTAGCGGTTGTCCAGCGAGATGCGCATGCGGTCGGCGGTGACGTTGGGCAGGGCCTTGTGGACCGTGAGGCTGTGGAACAGCAGGGCGTCGCCGAGCTCGTAGTTGGTGGAGCGCCAGGGCCCTTCCTGAACCTTCTCGTCGACGACCAGCGAGCCGGCGCCGAGGGAGAAGTGGTGATCGACGACTTTGCCGATTTTGTGGGTGCCGGGCACGACTGCCAGGCCACCCAGTTCTTCGGGACAGTCGCCGACGGGCGCCCAGCACGTGTAGGTATCGAAGGTGCCCTGGAAGTGCACGAAGTCCTGGTGCGCCGGTGTGGTGTGGTCGGTGTACTGCGGGAACCAGATGCGCGCGATTTTCATGGGATGGGAGAGCACGGGCGCGTCGATGATCTTTTCCATGGTGTCCATGATTACGGGCCAATGTCCCGATTCATGGAACGCCTGCAGCCTGTAGACCTCGTGGTACACGTCGGTGTAGCCGACGTCGCCCTCGGTACACTGAGCCTCGATCACGGCAATGCCGTCCATCGGGTCGGTGCCGGCCTGGAGCCAGCCGTGCTCCTGGAGGACCTCGGTCATGGCGCGGCGCAACGAGCGCATGTCGTCGGGGCTAAAGAGGCCCTTCAAGAAAACGTATCCCTCGGTGTCCATCCGGGCGCGGAGTTCGGGCGGGTTGTCCAGGGCGTCGTTTGAAACTCGGAGTTCCTGCCACTCGTCAGCCATATCGGGCCTACCTTCGCGTCGGCGTTCGTCTCACCTTTTCAAGTACGAAGCTTACTCGAAAGCCCATCCGCAAGGATGGTCGCGTGGGAGCGCCGGTTATGCTCGCGGGCGCAGGACGAAGCCCCAGGCCCGGACGGGCGGAGGCGGCGATGGCGACTGAGCAGTTGGTTCCCAGCGGGGCGGCGCGCCGCCTCTTTGAGTCGGCCGTGGTTATCGACGGTCTCGATACCAGCAATTGGGGCGCGGAGCAGATCTTTCGTGAACTGCGCGACGGCGGCGTCACGGCCTGTAACGCGACGTCGGCCATCTGGCACAACTTCCAGGAGACGCTGGACAACCTGACGACCTGGCTGCACTGGTTTGAGGAGTTCAGCGAGTACATCAGGCCGATTCACTCAGTGGCCGACATTCACGCGGCCAAGGCGGAGGGACGCACCGGGATCATCCTGGGGTGGCAGAACGCGACGCCGGTGGAGAGCGACGTTCGCCGATTCCGGCTCTTCCACGCCCTGGGCGTCCGAATCGTCCAGCTCACCTACAACGAGCGCAACCTGTTCGGGAATGGATGCTGGGAGCGCACGGACGAAGGCCTGAGCGTCCTTGGCCTGGCGGCGATCCGCGAGATGAACAAGCTGGGGATCCTGATCGACCTTTCGCACGTGGGCGACCGCACGGTGCTGGATACCATTGAGCACTCGGAGCAGCCGGTGGCATTTACCCACGCGAACGCGCGCTCGCAGACGGACTATCCGCGCAACAAGACCGATGAGGCGATTCGGGCGCTGACCGCCAAGGGCGGCATCGTGGGCGCCAACGCCTTCCCCAACCACCACCGGCACGGCTATGACTCAACGCTGGACGACTACCTGGACGCCGTGGACTACCTGGTGGATATGGTCGGTCCGGATCAGGTCGCGATTGGGACCGATTTCTGCATGGGTCAGACCCGCGAGTGGTTCGCGTGGATCGGCGCCTCGCATGGTCACGAGCCGTTCCTGTCGTCGGGCAATGTCCCCCAGCCCTTCCGGCTCTTGCATGGCTTTGCCGGGCCGCTGGAGTTCGTGAATGTGGCGGAGGGGCTGCTGCGGCGTGGTTACGGAGAAGACGACGCTCGTAAGATCCTGGGCGGCAACTGGCTGCGGTTGTTCGGCGAGGTGTGGCGCGACTGATCGGTAGCGGCTGGTTGACTACCAGTGCTGGCTGACGGCCGACGTCTCGCGGCTTAGCCGGAAACGGCCCAGGTCCCATTGGGTCGTGCCGCGGGTCGCCAGGTCGGCCATGATCTGGCCGATCAGGATGCCGAACTTGAACCCGTGGCCCGAGAATCCGGCCGCCACGAACGCGTTGTCGACGCTCGGCACGCGGTCGATGATGAAGTCCGAGTCGGGGGTCATCGAATAGGTGCAGGTTTTGCTGTAGATGACTTCGGCGTCGCGCAGGTCAGGCAGATGGCGGGCCAGGAAGTCGCGTAGCTTGGCCAGGGCCACCGGGTCCTCGTGCTCGCGGTCGCGGTCGGGATCGAACGGCTCGCCGATCATGTCGTCGGCGACCTTGACGCAGCCGCGCCAATGCACGGGGAAGCCGTAGAACTGGGTGTCCATGACGGAGAACGGGGTCAGGTGCGGATATTCGTAGGCCCCTGGATCCTCCGGCTTCAGGTAGTGCAGGCGAGCGGCGGTTGGTTGGACGCGGACGGGGAGATTCGGAAGCAGGCGAGACGTCCAGGGACCGGCCGTGATTACGAAGACTTCGCCTTCGAAGACGCGTCCGTCGCCAGTCTCCACGGATGTCACGCGCCCGCCGGACTGGCGCAACTCGACCACTTCGGCGTCCGTGAACACGTCCGCGCCCTGTTCGGCGGCGGCCTCGGCCAGCGCGCGCGTTGCCGGTCCGGCGGCTATGTAGCCGCCAACGCCCTCCATGATGTAGCCGGAATCCACGCTGGCGAACTGCGGAAACTGTCGTCGAACGTCGTCGGCGTCCAGCCAGCGCGGCTTGTAGCCCAGGTCGCACAGGCCCTGGTAGCCGTCGAGCAGCGGTTCGAAGTCCGGCCGGGTTTGCAGGGTGAGCGTTCCAGTTTCCCGGTAGAAGTCGGTGCCCGACTGGCGGTCGAAGTCCTTCCACAGCTCCACGGCGCCGGCCACCATCCGGGTATAGGCCGCCTGGCCGCGGTACTGGTACCTGATCGTGCGGGACTCGTCGGCGGACGACGCGCGCACGTGGGCAGGACTGAACTGTTCCAGCAAGGCCACGCGCTTGCCGGCGCGGCTGAGCCAGTAGGCGGTGGCGCTGCCCATGACGCCCGCGCCGACGACGACTACGTCATACATGCCTGCGACCCGCTCCTGGTGATTCCGCGAGTCCCCATGCTAAGCGGCCTTCACGTCGGATAACCACCGGGTCAGGGCAGCTTCTCGAACTCGGCCATGAGGTCAGGTTCGTAGCGCAGGGCGCCGAACGCCCCCGGGCACTCGCGCTCCATGGCTTCGGCCAGCTCCGACTTGCGCATGCCCTCCCCCTGCGCGAATTGCAGCGCCCCGAGGAAGAAGGCGGGTTCGCTGACGAGCAAGGTGTTTTCGAGCGCGTCGCAGACCCGCAGCGCCGCGTCCCAGCGGCGCGCCTCGAGTGCGTCAAGCGGCGTCGGCTCTGGCGCGGCCTCCGGTCGGGATTCGGCTGTGGGTGTCGGTTGAGGCTCGGGTGTAGGCGTGGGCTGAATGTCCGTCTCGCCGGCTCCGCAGGCAGCCCACAGCAGCGCCAGCACCACGCTCGATGCGACCAGGACTTGAGGTGCACGAGCGCGGTCAGCGCGGCCGGGCACCTTGCCCGGCGCGATCGCCGGTCGAGGTGCGCATACAGGCGGTTTGCTCAGGCGTCCGTGATCGGCAGTTGGACGCGCACGTTGCCACCAGCCTGGGATTGCAGGGCGGCCAGCAAGACTTCCAACGCCTGACGAGCCTGACGTCCGTCACAGCTCGGTTCGCCGCCGTCGCGAATCAGGCCAACGAGTTCCGTCACCAGTCCGGCGATGTGTCCCTGCGTGTAGTGCGTTGGCGTGAGCTCTCGGCCACGCAGGCCTTCCTCGGGATCGTCGTAGAGCACCGCGTAGTCGTTGGTCAGGTGAATGCGGCCTTCGGTGCCCCAGATGTCGAAGGGTCCGATGTAGCGACCCGGCATCGTTTTGCAGGCGTTCCAGAATGCGCGGACGTCGTTGTCGTACTCGATCATGATGCTTAGGGCGGGATCGGTGTCCGGGTCGTGGCCACCGTCGCTGGCGTAGCGGGGGCCGTAATCCTCGAAGCCCTTTTCGGCTACGGCGTATACCGCGGTCGGATTGCCGGTGGAGAACCAGTTGATGGTGTCGCAGACGTGCGTGCCGTTGCGGAACAACATGGCGCGGGGACCGCCCTGGTTGCACATGACTCGAACCACGTCGCCGATGGCGCCGTCGTCGATCAGCTTGCCGACGTCGGCCCAGGGGAACCACCAGCGGTAGACGTGGTCAACCAGCATCGGAATGCCGGCCTTTTCCACGGCCTCGATCATGCGGTCGGCATCCGCCAGCGTGGTGGCGATCGGCTTTTCGCAGACGATGCCCTTAACCCCCGCTTCGGCAGCGTCGATCACGATCTGGGTGTGCACGTGGTCGCTGGTGACCACGCTGATCAGGTCCAGGTTCTCCCGATCGAGCATCTCGCGGTAATCGATGTACGAGTTGACTTCCGAGACGTAGGAGCGCCAATTGACGTCGAACTCGTCGATTGCCTCCTGCCGCAGGTCGCACACGGCAACCAGCTCGGTGTCCTCCACGAAGTGAAATGCGGACGCGTGGGAGTGGGGCATCGAGATTCCCCAACCGTGTTTCGGCGCCGGAATCGGTGGGCGGGCGCCTATACCCGTCAGCCCGACAACGCCGGCTCTCAGTGTGCTGCCCATCAGACCCTCCCTTGCTGTGCCAGTGGCCCCGGCTTACAACTCCACCGCGATTCGCTCGGTGCTCGAGCGGATGATGGCGTCCAGGACACCAATCGTCTCTAGATTGTTGCGCCCCGAGCACGGATTGTCCTGGCCTTCCATGACGTGCGACCAGAAACCGTTCCAGATGTCCTTTTCGATATCGGCCCAGCGGCCGCTGCGCTCGGCCTTTCCGATGGGGAAGACTTCTGAGCGGGGATAGCGCTCCAGGGGTTGTCGCGGCGTGATCTTGAGGTCGAAGTCCGTGTTATTCATGCTTAGGCCATGCAGTGTGACTGCAGCCTCGGAGAACTCAAGCCGGAGGTACATCTCGTAGGCCTGGGCATCCGACGTAGCGGTGTAGCTGACGATCACCGGACCATCAAAGGTGATGATGGCGCAGACGTGCGGCTCGGCCGTCCAGTTGCTGCTGGCAGGGGTGGCGTTCACGCCCCACACGCAGCGCGGCGGCCGCTGCACGAGTGAGAGCAACGAGTCGACCTGGTGCGAGCCCTGGTGCCACAGATGCATCGGCGGGTCGCCGTTTTCGAAGGGTCGGCCACGCGCGTTGTGATGCACCATGGTGATGGCGCCCAGTTCGCCGTAGCGCCTGTCGGCGATCATCTCCCGCAGCAGTGGGTACGGGTGAAAGAGGCGGTCGTTCTGTGTCACGACCACGCGCACGTCGTTGGCCTCGGCGGCGGCGACGACGCGTTCGGCCTCGGCCAAGTCGCACGTAAACGGTTTCTCAACGATTACGTGTTTACCGGCGGCGATGGCCTCTTCCATAACTGACGTATGGAGATGACCGGGGGTAAAGACTCCAACAGCATCGCATGGCGTCGCCCTCATGGCCTCGGTCAGGCTCTCGAAGCAGGCCGAGGCGGGTAGGCCGCTGACGTCGAGCGCGCCCGCGAACGCCTCCGGAACGATATCGACGAGTCCGACGACCTTGAATCTGTCCGGCAGTGCCATCTGCGCACTCAAGTGTTGTCGCGCACGAATGCCCAATCCAACCGAAATGACCCGCAGCGGAGCCGCGCTCATAACCCTCGCCCCGGTTGGACGTCTGCGACATGCGCCGGGATCGCGTTCACGAGCACTTCCCTGCTAGGTCTATGCCTCCGGGATCGAAACTGAAAGCATCTGACCTGAATCGGACGACGCGTAGGCGGCGGTCGTCACTTCGTTCACCCACATGCCCGCTTCCGGCTCGATGGGCGGCGGACCTTCGCCCAGGCAGGCGCGGAAGAATTCGCCGGTCAGGACGCGGTAGGGATTGTTCAGCGCGCCGGCCTTGTCGAACGTCCAGGACTTAAGCGGCGCGCTGGCCTGGACACCGCTGTACGACGCCCATTGCATGGGTTCCTGGTTGGCTTCGCCGTTCGGGTTGAACTTCAGCCACCCGTCGCGTCCCCAGATGATGAGGCCGTTATGCCGGGACGAGCCGTATTCGGCGCTGCTGGTGTAGTAGCCGGAGTTCAGGTTGCCGACCATGCCGTTCTGGAACTCCAGGTTGACCACCGCCGCGTCCTCGACCGTGATTGCCTCGCCGCCCACATTGCGGCAGAACGCGCTGACCGACTTGAAGTCGGACCCGGCGATGTGCCGAATCAGGTCAAGGTAGTGGCATCCGAGAATCGTCAGGTGTCCGCCGCCGCCCAGCTCCTTCGAGAAAAACCATCCGCCAGCGGCGACGTCGTATTGCGGACGGGCCGCCGGGTTCTGAATCGTGCGCTCCTGGTCGGCAACGAACCAGGCCTGGAACGACAGCAGGTCGCCAAGAAAGCCGTCCGCGATCAGACGCCGCGCTTCCTGAACGATGGGGTAGGCGCGTGAGATATAGGCAATGGAGAGATGCAGATTCCGGCTCTTCGCCAACCGGTAGATCGCCCGGTAATCGTCAATATCCACGTAGCCCGGCTTTTCGTGGAACACGTGCGCGCCGGCTTCCAACGCCTGGGTGATGACAGGCGGCATGCGCCACGGCTCCATGGTCACGAGCGCGACCTGCGGCTGGAAGTCGCGATACAGTTCGTCCAGGTCCGTATACGTGGCAGACACCTTGCCGGCGCCGCCCTGGCGGACCTCGTCGAACGTGCCGCCGGTGACGTCGCCGATGGCCACCTCGCCGACTTCTTCGTTGTGGAGTGCATCGATTAGTGCGCCCAGATGCCAGGCGGTCGGTTCGGTAATCACCGCAACTCGCAGTTTTTCACTCATGAAGCGGCTGCCTATGTCAGTGCGGCTTGGGCGCCGCGCGGCTGGCGGGATTCTGCCTTGCGAGGTTGATGCGGGCCAGTCCGACTCGCCGATAGTCGCCGCTTGCCGCCAGGGCTCGGCGAATGGAATCGCCGCGGCGGCTGTGGGTTCGCGACAAATCCGGGGGTATACTTCCGCACGCTTTGGATTCGCGATGTGGGCAGCGTGAATTCAGGTGAACGCGCTGACGAAAAACCATTGCGCCGCACGCGATGCAGTTGGGCTGGGCTCTGCGGGCCGGAGTCACGAGTGTGAGCCGCCCGACCGCGTCCTTGGACGAACGGCCACCCGGATATGAAGGGATCGTGACCATGAGTACCCCGCAGCTACCGCGACGACGATTGCTGGCCGGCATGGGTGGCCTTGGGGTGGCTCTGCTGGCCGCGGCCTGTGGCGAGAGCGGCCCGGAGAGTGCACCCGGCGGCACGGCGGGCGATGTCGCCGAGGCTCCCGTCGGCGACGCGGGCGAAATCCTGGTCTTCAGCAACAGCTCGCCGCACGTCACCGCCATCGACATCGTCACCGAGGAAATCTCCCGCACCGGCGACCTGGACGGCCTCGCCGCCTGGGCCTGGAACGACGACAACAACTTCTTCGACGGCCGCCACCTCTGGCTGGGCACCCTCAACGCCGGCAGCGCCGAACTCATCACCCTCGACGTCGACGCGCTCACCGTGACTAATCGTATTCCGCTCGGCAGCGAGGCCGAGGGCGTTTTCCTCGGGAAGGCCCGCCAGGACGGCACCCTGCTCGTCAGCAAGATGGCCGCCGGTGAGGTCCTGACGGTCAATACCTCGACCCACGAGGTCACCAACACCTTCAGCGACGTGCCCCTCCACGGGGGCGTGCTCGCCGATG
>JAPPKM010000067.1 GCA_028874315.1 Chloroflexota bacterium | reverse complement strand
TGGCGGCCTGTGGCGAGACCCAGGTGGTCGAGGTGGAGAAGATCGTTACCCAGGAAGTGATCAAGGAAGTCCCGGTCGAGAAGATTGTGACGCAGACGCAGATCAAGGAAGTCCAGGTCCAGAAGATAGTGACGCAGACGCAAATCAAGGAAGTCCAGGTGGACCGGGTCGTCACCCAGGTCGTCGAGAAGGTCGTTGAGGCACCACCAGCGGCCCGCACGGTGAAGTTCAATTTTGAGACGGACCATACGTCCGGTCCTCGAGGCAAGTCGACGCAGTGGGCGATTGATCGCTACAACCAGATCAAGCCGAACACGATCGTCAAGTTCATTGCGCAGCCGGATCAATTCACTGAAAAAATCAATATTCAGGCGGTCGCCGGCACTCTTTCCGAGATCAGTCTGCTGAGCGACCGGGTGTTCCAGCAGTGGGTTGACACCGGAACGTGGCTGCAGATCAACGATCTTCTAGCCAAGAACCCTGACTTCACGCCCGACGAGTACCACTTCTCAGGCGAGGTGTACACGGACAACAAAGAACTGCCCGGCCCGCTGCCCTACGACGACACGATGCGAGGGCCGCAGTACGGCATGCCCTACCAGGGCGCTGGAATCGCGGCATTCATCTACAACGTCGATCTCCTGAATGCCGCGGGCGTTCCGGAGCCCACGGATGGCTGGTCGTACGACGACATGCTTGAGGGCGCCATGAAGGTCCGTGATCAGGAGACAGGGGTCTGGGGACTCAACTCCGGCATCCTTGGCATGCAGCACCAGTGTTGGGGCTTTAACGGGCTCCAGAAGTACATCGTGGGTCCGGAGGGGCACCTGGTCCTGGGCAACTTCCAAGGCGCCGGGAGAGAGTCGCTCCAGAGAGCCTATGACTACATCCACACCTACGATGTGCAGTTCAGATCGGAGATGCGGCAGGAGATTGGCGGCGAATACGGCAACCCGTTCAATGCGGGGTTGCAGGGCTTCGACCACGGACGGGGCCGCAGCACGGGCTTTAACCTGACCCGGATTGGGGATCGGTTCCGGTGGGCGCAGGCCCCGAAACCGCGTGGGCCGCACCCAGCGTCAACGGGCGACAACGAGTACGTCGACCAGCCGCATATCGTGGCCTCCACGGCCACGCTTACAGGCACCGAAGAGCAGGTGGTCGATTTCGCGGTCTTCATGGCGGGTCCTGAGGTTCAGGGTCGCAACGGCATTGACCGGGGCTTTTACCCCTGCCGGCGCGGTGTCCAGAATGATCCCGCCGCCGTCGCGCCGCCGCCAGAGCGCATGGAAGAGATGTATCTGATTTACGAGAAGTGCCTGATGCGGCCGGGCGGCATCTACGTACCCGGATCGCCCTCTGGGCGCGGCGAAGTCGAGGGCATGTGGGTGCGACCGGTTCAGAAGCTGTTTGCCGGCGACATATCGGTCGACGAGACGGTCGAGATCGCCGAAAGAGATGTGAGCGAGCAGATGGCCAAGTACAAGGCGGACCTGGATGCGGGTCGCGTGAGTCGCTAGCGAGCAGCACGCCGCCGTCGCTGGCCCCGAGTCATCGTTAGGATGCGAGGGGCCAGCGGCAGCGGATCTAGCGTTCGCCAGCAGGCACGGCTGCTCGCGCCCGTCTGCTGCGCAATCCTCGCCGCCAGAAAGTGTGATGCCGGATGAACGCCCCATACTTTGAGAACGTGGATGTGTTCTTGCCCGGTCAGGGCGACACGCTGACCCAAGCGCCGGCGTATCACTGGGAACGAAACGCAGCGCCGGCCGAGCTTTCCGCCAAGGAAGGCCTGTCCGAGCAGACCGAACGCCGAACTGACGCTCTGCACACTTTTGGCGTGACGGCCAACTTCTATACCAGCACTCGTGATCCCAATTCGGTGCTCGTGGCGGTCATTGGGACGGATCGCGCCGAACGAAAAAAACTGGCGCGAGCGAAGATCACGATGGACTTCACCAACCTGCAATATCACGACTTCGATGGATTCGGCGTCCATCTGCCAGGACTGATCGCCACGGATGCCGGGAGCGTGGTCGCCGTCTGCCAACGGCGCCACGGGGGCATGGGTGACGGCGGTCACGAGAACGATGTCCTTGTGTCGCGCAGCGCGGACGCCGGCAAGACGTGGTCTCGGCAGCGGGTGATCTATGCGAAGCAGGGTCAATACACGTTTCTCGGCGCCATCGTCGAGGACCGCATCTCGGGCACGCTCTTCGTCGTCGGTTGGGACATGCCGGCGGGGGTTGTCGATGACCTCGGGTACTTCAGCACGTATGCCGAGAAGGGCGGCGGGTTCTGGATCGTGCAGAGCCCTGATGATGGCGTGACCTGGTCAGAGGCACGGCAGGTCGACCCGAGGCCGAATCCGGATGGGTGGACCGGCTGGCCAAATAACAGCGTGCACGGGGTTCAGCTCGCGGTAGGGCCGCATCGCGGGCGGCTGGTGGTTCCGGGGTTTCTCTACAAGGAGGGCGAACCTGGAGAGGTGCCGGGCGTGCGCGGCGGATTGCTGTACAGCGACGACCATGGCGAGACGTGGACGGTTGGCGCCGTGCTCCCCGAGGGATCGGACGAGGTTTCGCTGGTGGAGACCGCGGGCGGCGAGATCTACGTCAGCTATCGGCGAAACACCTGCCGACGGGATGGACGGACGTTCGCGCGAAGCCGGGACGGCGGCCAGGGATTCTATGAGCTCGGCGAGCATGAGGACCTGAGCGGCCGGCCCGTGCACGTAGGCCTGGCCCGGCATGGAGCGGCTGCCAACAACCATCCGGACGCGCTGCTCTTCTCGCACCCCACGGGCGTGAATCACCGGATCCCCGGCGGTGCGGACATGACAATCTACGTGAGCCGCGACGGGGGACGTACCTGGCCGGTTTCGAAACTCATTGACGAGAGACCGTGTCGATACTCCGACCTGGCTGTGACCGAGGACGGGACGGTGCTCTGCATATATACCGTTGGCGAGGTTCGTGACAGCGAAAAACTCACGGTCGCTCGCTTTAACCAGGAGTGGCTGTTTGCATAGCCAGTTGGAGAGCCCTGTCGGCACGGCCGTTGAGAGCCTAAGAGCCTCGCGGACTGCGTCGCTTTCTGTCAGGCATGTAGGCGAAGGCCGCAGTCACCTACCCGTATCCGACGTCGCGGCTGTCAAGCAGACGGCCAACGACTGTACTGTGGAGGGTGACTTTATGCGCTCGTCAAAGAAGTTGACTAGGTTTGTTGCGGGCGCGGCACTTGCGTTGTTGATGGCTACGGTGGTTGCGGGGTGTGCTGAAAGCGATGAATTCGAGTACATGAAAGACGAGCGGCAGATGATGCGGCACGGTAGGTACGGCCCCGGAATGAGCGATGCCGATCGGCAGAAGCTTCAGGAGAGCTACGCGACCAATCAACTGTCTAAAGCGACGCCGACCAGCGGTGGCGCGGCGCCATAGCGTCGGGCACGGTGGCGAAGCGCTGTGCAAACACCGGACGACCTGCCCCAGGTGCTGCTCGTGCCCCTAGCTCATTTGTCATCTGCGTGTCTCTGTATCCAAATCGCTGTGCGCACCAGCAAACGCCTGCCGTATCAGGCTGCGTGCTTCCTGGTCTGATGAAGGAGCCGAACTGTGCCAGCTGAGTTGTACGAGACGGTGGACGTATTCCTGCCGGGAGTTGGCGAGACGCTCAATCAGGACGTGGTCGCCCATTGGCAGGCGAGCGAAAGCCTGACAGCGCAGATCTACCTGGGACAGCTCGGACAGAAGGAGGTCATGCTCCACCTGTCGGGCCTGACTGCCGCTCAGCGGCGTCTCCTGACCGAACGGCCCGTGATCGTCGATGCCGGCTGGGGCCATCACGTGATTGACGGATTTGGGGTTCGCATACCGGGAATCCTGGTTACGCCTCGCGGCACGGTCATTGCGGTCTGCCAACAGCGTGTGGGATCCCTGGCCGATGGCGGCCACGCGACGAATGTCCTGGTGACGCGTAGCGAGGACGGCGGCAGAAACTGGACGCGGCAGCAGGTGCTGTTCGCGGAAGCGGGAATCAATACGTTCCTTGGACCGATCCTTGCGGACCGCTTCACGAACGATGTGTTCGTGACGTATTGGAAGCTGCCGCAGGCGGAGGGCAACGGGCTGGGCTACTTCGCTCCCTATGCCGAAATGGGCGGCGGGTTCTGGATGGTGCGAAGTTCGGACGAGGGCCAAAGCTGGTCCGAGCCGTATTTCGTTCGTCCAACGCCCAATGCGGAAGGCTGGGTTGCCTGGGTGAACAACTCGTCGCGCGGCGTGCAGCTGGCGCGGGGACCGCGCGCCGGGCGACACGTGATCGCGGCGTTTCTCTTCAAGGCCGGCGAGGAGGGGCAGGCCCCAGGGGTTCGGGGCGGCCTGGTTTACAGCGACGACCATGGCGAGACCTGGCACGCGGGCGCCGTTCTACCCGCGGGTTCGGACGAACTCGTCCTGGAAGAGACGGAAGACGGCGGAATCTACGTGAATTACCGAAAAAACCGGCCCTACTACAACGGACTGCGCTGGTTTGCGCGCAGTTCGGACAGCGGGGAGAGCTTCGACGCCCACGGGCAGCACGAGGAGCAGGTCACGCCGTGCTGCCACTCCGGGCTCGTTCGGTACTCGAGCACGGACGACGGCGGCGAGAACGTGCTGCTATTCAGCAATCCACGAGGACCGGGCCGCAGAAACTTGACCGTTCGGGTTAGCCGAGACGACGGACGGACCTGGCCCGTATCGCGAACCGTAACCAGCGATCTGGCTGGCTATTCGGACCTTTCGGTGTTGCCAGACAATACGATTCTCTGTATCTGGGAAGGCGGCCAGCAGCGCTACCACGAGAAGATCAGCGCGGCTCGGTTCAACCTGGACTGGGTGCTGGCGGGCGACTAAGCGAGTTAGCTGATCGCCCGAGCCAACGACGTATGGACGCCGCTACTGGCCTGATGCGGAACCCACGTACGCTGCGTAGATCTTGACATCGTCGGGCCGCGGGCAGTCGCGACTGACGGGGCCGACGTTCACTTTCAGGCGCAGCGGCTTGTCGGTCGCCGGCAGGAAGTCGTGGTTGGCCCATCGGACGGGCACGCGCAACCCGGATTCGCACAGCGTGGCCGCAGCATCGCCGGAGTAGCCGGGTAGCGGCCGGAACTGAAGGTCCACCACTTCTACCTGCGCCGATGCGAACTCACCCAGGCCCGACACGTTCAAGTGCACTGGCAGTCCATCCGTCTCGGCTCTGAAGGGACAGGTGATGAACTGCGCCCGAGTACCCGCAGCGTAGGGCTGCACGTAGCCCAGGCGGTCCCGCTCCCACTGGGCAAGCCGGACCTGCCCGTCGCCGCGCCAGACGGAATACCAGTAGAGGGTCTTGTCGCCGACGTTTTCCATGCCCTGTCCCTGCTGGAGCGCGGGTCCGGCCCCCAGGCGCGTGTCGCGTTCCTCGGAGGAAGGAATGAAGCGAAAACCGGGAATCGGTTCGTGGAAGTGGAGCGCGTCGTGACTGATGGCCAGTCCCAGGTCGATCGTGACGTAGCGCCGGTCGCTGTATGGGTACCCGTGCCACTGCCCGTAGATGGCCAGGATCACGTTGCCCCAGGAGTGCAGCCCCGCGCCCATGTGGATTTCTTCCCAGATGTTCTGACGGTCTTCGAGATCGGGACCTTCGATGCGCGGACTGCGCGTCAGGCTGAGCGCGCTGCCCTCGGTCCAGTGCTCGAAGTCGTACGAGGCATAGGTCTCCATCTTGCGGCCGGGTCCCGGATGCCCAACGCTGTGGCCGTTCACGTAATAGCAGCCGTTCCACTTGATCAGGCCCGAGTGCTCGAAGGCGACGCTGCCGACTGGATTGTTGGGGCTGAGCGTCCAGTGCAAGCCGTCGGGGCTGTATGCCACGCACAGGCCACCTCGACGATTTCCCGAAGGGCCGGTCCGGTGGGTGAAGGCGAGTTTGAACCGCCGGTCAGGATCAGGGTCGTCAGGGTCGTGGATGATCGGGGCCCACCCGAGGTCGATGTGCTGAGGGAAGTCCACCAGGTTGTTGGCCGTTGAGCCCCGGTATTCGACCAGTCCGAGTTCCGGCTTGGTCCAGTGGATACCGTCGCGGCTGACCGCGTAGCAGAGACGCCCGTCGTAGCCCTGGTAGCCGCCGACCCACGTCGGGTTACAACCCACGCGGCCGACGTACCACAAGCGAAACTCGTCACCCACGCGGACGGCGCTCCCGTAGTAATGGACCTGCTCGTCGTGCGCGCCGGGCTCGCCATTGGGTACCACGACCGTCGGCCCATCGCGCCAGCCGGGGGTTCGCTTCCCATGGATGAGGTGAAGCTGGAAGTTCGTGCGGAAGGGGATGCAGACGTCGTCGAACGCGAAGAACGTGGCCTCCTGGACCTGCATCTCTGACGGCCCGCCGTGCACGCGCAGCATGGCTACAACCTCAAGGCCTACTCAGCGCCGACGTGCGCCCCATTGAGCTGTGTCACCCAGACCGTAAACCCACATAGGCCGCATAGATCTTTACGTCGTCAGGCCGCGGACAGTCGCGACTGACTGGTCCAACTTCCAATTTCAGGCGCAGCGGCGTGTCGGTTGCTGGCAACGAGTCGTGGTTCGCCCAACGAACCGGCACGCGAAGCCCCGATTCTCGAAGTGTGGCCGCATCGTCACCGGAGAAGCCCGGCAGCGGCCGAAAATGATGGTCCACCACTTCGACCCGCGCCGACGCAAACTCGCCCAGGCCCGATACGTTCAGGTGGACTGGTGCCCCAGCTGTCGGGACGCTAAACGGACACGTGATGAACTGCGCCCGCGTGCCCGCCGCGTAGGGCTGCACGTAGCCCAGGCGGTCGCGTTCCCACTGGGCCAAACGCACCTGGCCGTCGCCACGCCAGATGGAGTACCAGTAGAGGGTCTTATCGCCCACGTTCTCCATGCCCTGCCCCTGCTGCAGCGCGGGTCCCGCCCCCAGCCGCGTGTCGCGCTCCTCGCGCGAGGGAATGAACCGAAAGTCCGGGATTGGCTCATGAAAGTGGATCGCGTCGTGGCTGATGGCCAGGCCAAGATCGATCGTGACGTAGCGCCGGTCGCCGTAGGGGTAGCCGTGCCATTGGCCGTAGATGGCCAGGATCACGTTGCCCCAGGAGTGCAACCCCGCGCCCAGGTGGATTTCCTCCCAGATGTTCTGCCGATCCTCCAGGTCCGGTCCTTCCAGCCGCGGGCTGCGCGTCATGCTCAGCGCGCTGCCTTCGGTCCAGTGCTCGAAGTCGTAGGAGGCGTACGTCTCCATCTTGCGGCCAGGACCCGGGTGGCCAACGCTGTGACCGTTCGCGAAGTAGCAGCCGTTCCACTTGATCAGGCCCGAGTGCTCGAAGGCGACGCTGCCACGCGGGTTGTTGGGGCTGGTCGTCCAATGCAGCCCGTCCGGGCTGTAGGCCACCGACAATCCGCCGCGGCGGTCACCAGAGGGCCCGGTTCGGTGACTGAAGGTGATCTTGAACCGGCGGTTGGGATCGGGATCCTCGGGATCGTGAATGATCGGGGCCATGAACATGTCGATGTGACGGGGGAAATCCACAATGTTGTTGGCCCTGGACCCCTGGTATTCGACCAGTCCGAGTTCCGGCTTGGTCCAGTGGATGCCGTCGCGGCTGTGCGCGTAGCACAAGCGCCCGTCGAAACCCTCGTAGTTGGCCCAATTCGGATTACGGCCGACGCGTCCGATGTACCACATGTGGAACTCGTCGCCCACGCGGATGGTGCTGCCGTAGTAGTGGACGCCCTCGTCATGCGAGCCGGGCGGGCCTCTGGGGACGACCACAGTCGGGCCATCGCGCCAGCCCGGGGTCCGCTTGCCGTGGATGAGGTGCAGTTGGAAGTTGGTGCGGAAGGGGATGCATACGTCGTCGAAGGCGAAAAAGGTTGCCTCCTGGACCTGCATTTCCGACGGTCCACCGAGTACGCGCAGCATGGCTACAGCCTCAATCCCCGTCTAGCGCGCACCGGCCAACCCCACTGTTGGGGCTGGCCGGTGGCGTCCGATTCGGCGCGTCGATACAGCGGTCGCTAGGGGGTGACCGGGTTCGGCTGGCTTTCAGCCCAGCCCTTGAGCTCCAGGAAGCGGTCGTGGTGCTCTTCCATGTACCGGTCGAGAATCCCCAGCATTTCCTCGATGCCCTGTTCCACGGACACCTCGCCCAACATGACCTTGCTATTGCTGGCGTACCCGGACTGCGCCACCATTTCCTGCCACGCCGGATGCATGCGCTGCTGGTAGGCGGGGTTGTCGCTTTCCAGGTAGTGCAGTTGCTGCACGTGATTCTCGGGCGGTCCCGCCGCGTATTCGGGTGAGCGCACCACATCCTTGCGCCAGGTAACAGAGCCTCGGTCAATCGCCACACGCGATTGGGTCTTCGGTCCCGCCAGGTACAAGAGCCACTCGACCACGGCTTCGGTGTTGCCGCGCAGGTCGGCCATCTGGGTGATCAAGTGCGGCTCGTCGCTGAACTTCTGTGGCTGCGGGCCGCGCGGTCCTTCCGGCAGAGGGATCAAGGCCCACGGGAAGCGATCCTTGATGCGGTTGATGGGTCCGCCCACGCCGCCGCCCCAGTGGAAGAACCCAATCTTCCCGTTCGAGAACGGTTCGCCGGCATCGCCTCTGATCTCCCGGTACCGTGCGCGCGACGGTACCACGCCCTCTTCGAGCACAAAGTCCCGGAGCATCCGCAACCCAACGTCCGCGCCGGAATCAAACACGGTCCAGCGCGTGGCGTCCTTGTTGTAGTACATCAGGTTGTCTTCGTCGGCCAGCGCCCAGCCCCACGAGATGGCATTGCTACTCACAAGCGTCCCGGAGTCCCACAAGCCAAAGGTTTCCGTCTCGGGGTCGGTGATGCGCCGCAAGGCGTCAGCCATCTCGGTCTGGATGCCCCAGTTGCCGGGCGTAGGAAACTCGACGCCCGCGCTCTCCATTAACGCCAGATTGGCCGACAGGACGTTCAAGTTGCCCTGATAGGGCAGGCCGTGGAACGGCCCTCGCAACCCGTCGCGGTGCGGGAAGGGGCGTTCGTTGACCAGGTTCACGCTGGATTCGTCTGGGCACCAATACCAGTCGGTGGGATCGAAGTCGTCGTGCTTCTGCAGTACGTCGTCAATAACCGTGAACGCGCCGTCGGTCAGGAACTGAGCCGCGAACCAGCCCGGCATCAGCACCGCCTCGGGCTGCGTACCCGCGGCGATCATGATGGCGATCATTTCCTGGTTCGCGTCCGGCGAGAGGACGAACTTCACGTCGATGTTGGGGAACTCCCTGGCGAAGTTGTCCAGCGCCCAGCCCATGGCGGCGCCGCGCGGACCGGAGGTGTGGTCGGAGTGAAAGACGAACCTCACTGGCGGTGCCGCCGGTGCGACCTCGACGACCTTCTCGACGATTCTCTCGACTTCCTTGGTGACGACCTTTTCAACAACCTTTTCGACCGGGACCTCGACGACCTGCTTGACCTCCACCACCTTCTCGACCGGAACTTCCTGCCGGACGACGTTCACGACGTCCCGGGTCACGACTCGCTCGACCTGCTGCGTAACGATCTTCTCGACCGGGACTTCTTTGATCACGACCTTTTCAACGGGGACTTCCTTGGTCACGACCTGTGTTTCGCCGCAGGCCGCCAGCGCGAGTGCGCTGATCGCTCCGGTTGCGCCAATTAGCACTCGGCGTCGCGTGATGTTGGCCTTCATATCGCCCCCCGATCAGGCCAGAACCAGGATGGTTCTAACTAGAATGTCTAAGTCGCTAAAGATTAGGCCACGAAACTTATTGGGCGTCAAGCGTGAGACGGTTTGAGGTCGGCGCCACTCGAAGGAACCCGGCCGCAGCGATGAGACCGAGTTGACGCCCACAGCCGGGGAAGCGTCAGCCCGCGCGAACTATGGGAAGCGCACGCCGATTTTGATTGCGTGGTCGGGGTCGGAGAGGCCGTCGGTCAACGCCTGGGCGGCGTCACCGAAATCGACGATGGGTGTGACGATGCCTTCGGAGGTGACCAGCCCGCGTCGAAACAGCTCAATGGCCGTGACGCGAGCTCGTTCTTCATCCCAGAGCGGGTAGGCACGATCCGGGTTCCGCCAGACGGCCTGGCTGCCAATGATGGTCGGCCGGTTGACGTGGAACTCCTCGTCCAGGTGCAGCGTGGAGGCGTCCTTCGGGCCGTAGGGCACGTGCACGATGGTGCCGCACTGGCGAATGGCGCGGATGGCTTCGTGCAGGGCGGCGGCGTTGCCGGAGGTTTCGATGGCCACATCCACTCCGTGGCTGCCGGTCGCGCGCTTGATCCGTAATCCGGCGTCCTGGGCGCTCGGGTCCACGACCAGGTCGGCGCCAAGGGCTGTGGCTCTTGCTCGGCGGCTCTTAACCGGGTCGACCGCGATCACGGTGGTCGCGCCGCTACAGGCGGCGATCTGGACGGTTATGAGGCCAATCGCGCCCATGCCGAACACCGCCACCGCGTCGCCGATGCGCACGTTGCCGTCGCGCACGGCCACCAGCGCCACATGGGCCGGATCGGAGCATACGGCGTCGGATTCGGACAGGCCGCCCAGGGGTCTCCACGCGTCTTCCGGCAACTGATGTTGCTCGCGGATCGATCCGTACCCGAAGACGCGGTCCCCCGGCGAGAAGGCGGCGACTTCCGATCCCACGTCAGTCACGGAGCCGACCACCATGTTTCCGACCGGACGCTCGGTCAGTGGGAGGGGTTCGTCCCGTGGGAGATACATGCGCAGTTCTTCGTCCCACTGCTTGCGGTGTTGTGGGTTCCCCGTCAGGGAGTGAAGCTCGGTGCCGTGTTTTGGTGCGGCGAAGTCCACGCGAACGCGCACGTCGAGTGGGCCAAGCTCGGGAAGAACGCAGTCCCGATATCCAAATGACCGGCCGTCCGTTGAAACGACTTCACGTGGCATGCGGACTCCTTCGGCTTAGCTCGTTTCCGCGGAGCGGATCGGCTGCCAGCCTCCCTGATCGAACGGGTCGATCACGGCTTTGATCACGCCGTCGCAGGCTGCGGCGTTGCGGATCAGGCTTAGAGCATCGCCGGTGGATCTGAGCGGGAAGCGATGGGTGACCATGCGCTCGAGAGGGTAGCGGCCGGAGGCGGCCAGGGCGATGGCGGCGCGGACGGCGGCGAAGTCGTGGCTGTTGACGCCCTGGGCGCGGACTTCCTTGCGTACCAGTTCGTTCCAGGGGAGCGTGACGCTGGCAGCGGCCGTGGAGCCGGCCATGACAAAGGTGCCCAACGGGCGTACGGACTCGGCCGCGACTGCGGGCGAAGCCGCGCTGCCGGTGACGTCGATCACGACGTCGGCGAGGCGTCCGCCGGTCAAGTCGGCGACGGCGTCGACGGTGTCTTGGCCAAAGGCCAACGTGTCGGTTGCGCCGCAGTCGCGGGCGAAGACCAGGCGCGCCTCGTCGCCGGTTTGCCCGACCACAATGATTCGCGCGGCGCCAGCGGCATGGGCGGCAATCACGGCTGCGAGGCCCTGCGGGCCGGGTCCGAATACGACGACGGTGTCGCCGATCGCGGCTCCGCCGAGGGTCTGGACCCAACGCACGCCATTGGCAAGGACGGCGCCGATCACCACCCCGACTTCGGGTGAGATGGCATCGCCGATCCGGTGGACGCGGGCGCGCGGCGGCAGGTAGAGGTGCTGGCCGTAGGCGCCCCAGAGGTGGGGGAGAACCGATGCCGATATGCGGCCGCCGTACCCCTGGCCGGCCGAGCACATCTGGTAACTGCCCCGAAGACACAGGTCGCACAGACCGCAGCCGAAGCTGGCTTCCACGATCACCCGGTCGCCAGCGGCCACGCCCCAGCGTTTCGCGGCGTTCGGTCCGACCTGCTCGATCCTGCCGACGATTTCGTGGCCGAGGATGGCGGGCAGGTTGCGGCTCACGGCGGAGTGTCCGCCCCAGTGCAACACGTCGCTGCCGCAGACGCCGGCGAGTTCCAACTGAAGCAAGCCGTCGTCTCCGCCGATCTCAGGGATCGGGAAGTCGCGTAACTCGAACGCTTCCTGGGCGACGAGCACCGCGCTGGTTGTGGTGGTCACGGACGGCTCGCCAGGCAGCCGATGATGGTGTCCACGTGCGCCACGAACTCGGCGGTCAACTCCAGGGTGCGGCCTTCGGTCGGGTCGACATCGAAGACCCAGGAGCCATCAGCGGCCTGGGTGTCGGCGAACCAGTGGGCCAGCCTGGCGGCCCATGCGGCGTATGGCTCCTCGCCGGTGACCTGATAGAGCAACGAGGCGCCCCAGCCGCTTTTGCAGACCTGGGGGAACTCGAACTGGCGCGGGGTGCTCTGGATAGAGAACTGCTGGAAGTCGCGCGCCAGCGACAGGTAGGCGGGGTTCGGATCGACCATGTACAGCCGGCAGAGAAACGCGGCCGACAACCCACCCACGGTCCAGCGCTGCGCGCGCGGTTCCTGTGACTCGACGACGTGCCAGAACTGGTCGCTGTTGTCGTAGCTGGTGATCACGGACTGCCGGCCTCGCGAGAAGGAGTAGTACATGCGCTCGGGCATTTCGGTCTGCGCGTTCCAGACCCGCTCCAGAAAGCGGTAGACCCGTCGGGCCTCGTCAAGTCGGCCAAGGGCCAGGCAGGCGAGACCACAGCCGCAGGTGTAGGGCAAGTCCATCACGTCGCCCAGGGTTCCGTCGGGCGCTCGGTCGTTGGCGAACCCGCCGGAGTGCTGGTCCTGCATGGTGAGGATGAAGGCCAGACCGCGTGAACTGAGGTCGAACTGCCGGGCCATGTGGGCGCCGTAGATCAGGGTGGCGTTGCGGTAGGCGTAGGCGTCGTAGAGCTTCCGGTGGCCACGATCAAAATCGCCATCCGACGTGAGCATGTGCTCGCGAATCCAGCCGCAGACGGCCGTGGCAGCCTGTGTGTGACCGGACACCGTGAGGGTCCACGGCAGGCGATAGAACCGAAAGCCCTCGTCGAGCGGGCCAACCCTGCCGTCGGGATCCACGCGGGCCAGCAGCCACTCGGCTCCGAGCCGCTTGGCCTGCCGAAGTCGCTTGATCGCGGTCCGACGGTCCGACGAGGTCCCGAAGTGCCGCATGTCAGGCTCGCTCCCGTTGCCGGCGAAGACCTACGACGCCAGCCTCTCGACTTGCGGACGGCGGGTTGCTATTAGGCGCGTTGACCCTCGTAGTAGACCCAGCGACTTGCGCTGATGAACTGCACGATTGTGAAGAACAGGATGATCAGAAAGAGCACCCAGGCGATAGCCGACGCGTAGCCCATGTTGAAGGCCGTGAATCCGATCTGATAGAGGTGTAGGAGGACGAAAAGTGTGGCGTCGGCCGGCCCGCCCTCGGTGATGATCAGGGCCGCGGTAAAGACCTGGAACGAGCCAATGACGCCAAGCACCGAGGTTAGGAAGATCTGCGGCGTCATCATGGGAAGCGTGACGTTACGAACCTTGCCCCACCAGCCGGCGCCGTCAATCTCGGCGGCTTCGTAGAGGTGTTGAGGAATGCCCTGGAAGCCGGCGAGGAAGATGATCATCGTTGTTCCAACCGTCCAGAAGCTCATGATGATCAGCCCCGGCATTGCCCAGGTCGTCGAGCCCAGCCAGTTGGGCCCGCGAATGCCAAAGGGTCCCAAAAAGATGTTAATGAAGTTGTTAAGAAGACCGTTGGGCTGCAGGACCCAGAACCAGAGCACGGCCGTGGCCACACCCGTCGTGATGGAGGGAAGGTAAAAGCAGGTCCGGTAGATGGCGATCCCTCGGACTTTGCGGTTGAGCAGCCCAGCGATCGCGAACGAGATGATCAAAACACCGGGCACGTGGAACACGACGTAGTAGGTGGTGTTGTACACCGCCTGGACGAAGCGTTGGTCGTCGGCGGAGAGGAGCCGCGCGTAATTCTCCAGGCCCAGCCACTTCAGGTCGCCGACGAACCGCCATTCGGTGAGGCTAACGAAGAAGGAGAAAAAGAACGGCCCGGCAATAAAAACGAGAAAACCGAACAGCCAGGGCAGGACGAAGAGGAACCCCTGCGTCTCGCGCCACGTCCAGCCAAAGAGGCGGGTACGACGCTTCTGGACTTGCGTCGCTGGATGTTCGGCTAGCGCCATACGGATCCTTGATCGGGGATCGCTGCGCGGCGCCGATCAGTTCGACGCTGCACTCGACGCGTGAGCTTACCGCGCGGGCGCCAGAGGCGCTGCCGCGGGCGGCTACGGCACCACGGTCGGGTTAGTAGTCCTCGGCGACCGTGGTGCGGATGTAGCGGATGGAGTAGTGGACGTCGTCCGGATAGCCGTCCTCGGACCAGGCGGGAATGGCGCCCATGCCGGCAACGCGCACCCTGACCGAGGGCGGGATATCGAACACCGCGCAGCTCATGCCGGCGACCGGCAGCGCGTGGTAGGAACCGCCTTGCTGCAGCAGGTCGGCGCGCAGGTGCATGCCCCAGAGGTTGTCGACGCGGAAGCGCGCGGACACGGCGCGCTCGTTCTCGCCGTCGTGTCTGAAGTTGTCGATCGTGTCGCACTCAACCAGGATGGATCCCGGCGGGGTGCAGGCGCTGCCGATGACGGCAACCTGGACCATCGGATGGTCTTCGTCGATGACGATCCAGTCGGACGGGGTCTGGGTGGTGGCGGTCGAGCCGTCCGTGGTCTTGATCGGGAAGAGTTCGATGCCGTGGCGTTCGCCGCCGACCCAGACGCGATCCACGACAACATTGGGGTAGTTGAAGGGGAACTCGTACTCGTAGGTCGTGAGATTCAGCGCCTTGCGCTCTCGCGGCGGGTCGTTCGGGTAGCCGGTGATGCGCTTGTCGGCGGCTTCAGTTGCCATCAGTCGCTCCTGTTCTCAGGCAGGCCGTCGCCCAACGATGGACGCACGATCGGGTCTGCCGGTTGCAGTACGAAAGTCCATAGGGCTTATCGCCCGGCGATTCCGGTCAGCGCGACGCCGCGAATGAAGTAGCGCTGAGCCGAGAAGAAAATGACAAGAACGGGAACGAGCATGACGACGGATGCGGCCATCATCAGGTTCCAGCGGGTGAGTCCGGCGCCGCCCCCGGCCTCGGTGTACAGAAAGAAGCGCAGGTAGAGCGCCAGCGTGCGCCACTCCTCGCTGTTCAGGAAGATCAGGGGATTAAGGAAGTCATTCCAGTGATGGATGAAGGAGAAGATGGCCGAAGCGGCCAGCGCGGGCTTGGAAAGTGGGAGCATGATCCGCCAGTAGATGCGGAAATAGGAGGCCCCATCCACAAGGGCCGCCTCGTCCAGTTCGCGCGGGAGCTGAAGCATGAACTGACGGATCAGGAAGACGAAGAACGCGCCACCAAACGCGCCTCCGCCGAACCACCAGGGAACGATCAGCGGCAACGGTGTATCGATCCAACCGAGGGTCTTGAAGAGGACGAATGTGGGGACCAGGGTCACGATGCCAGGCAGCATCAGCGTGGAAAGCAAGATGATGAACAACACGCGCTTGCCAAAGAATTCAAGCCTGGCGAAGCCAAAGGCGACCAGCGACGAACTTATTACGGTTCCGAGCGTGGCAAGGACTGCAATCATCAAGGTATTTCCGAAATAACGCGCCAGATTCGAAGTCTCAAACGCCGTGAGATAGTTGCCGAACACGACAGGGTTTGGGATCCACTGGGGTGGAAAGAGGAACTCGCGGCCGAAGGCCTTCAAAGAGGTCGAGACCATCCATGCCAGGGGGAGCAGCGAAATCACGGCCACCAGCAAGAGCGCTGCGTAACCGACGAGGCGACCGAGGACGATCCATACATAGGCACGGAGCGTGCGCTGCCTGGTACTGGCGTCGGCGGCCTGGAAAGAAATCTGGCTGACCCGGCGCACAGGTCTAGGCTCCTTCGCCTTCGTAGTAGACCCAACGGCGGCTGACGACGAACTGGATCAGCGTGAAGATCAGGATCACGCCCAGGAGCACCCAGCCGAGGGTGGCGGCGTAGCCCATGCGGAAATTCTCGAATGCGTGGCGGTACATCCAGAGGACGTAGAATAGCGTGGCGTGTTTGGGGCCGCCGTTGGTCGCGATATAGGCGGATGCGAAGACCTGGAACGAGCCGATGATTCCGAGGACGAGGTTGAAGAAGATCACCGGGCTGATCATGGGAACCGTGACGTGCCAGAACCGACGTAGCTTGCCGGCGCCGTCGATTGAGGCGGCTTCGACCAACGTTTCCGGTACGGCCT
>JAPPKM010000070.1 GCA_028874315.1 Chloroflexota bacterium | reverse complement strand
TGCCAGCGTCTACCTTGGCGATGCGTTCAGCTTCGTGCTGTACGCCATGGCGTCACAGCCGGATCTCTACAAGGAAATCCGCGCCGAAGCCGACGCCTTGTTCGCCGACGGCGATCCGGATGCAGGGGCCTTCAGACCGCAAGCGATCGACGTCACGCACCGGTTCCTGATGGAATGCCTGCGGGTGTATCCGATTGTCCCGGTGTCCTTGCGCACCGTGATGAATACGTGCGTGGTCGAGGGCTACCGCATACCCATCGGGTCACAGGTCTACATTGCGCAGACGGCGGCGCATTACATGAGCGACGTGTTTCCCGACCCCTTGAAATTCGATATCGACCGCTATCTGCCTCCGCGCAACGAGCACCGCAGTTCCGGGTATGCCCCCTACGGGCTGGGCACGCACCGGTGCCTAGGCGTGGGGTGGATGGAACTGCAGCTGGCCGTCAATGTGCTTTTGGTCGCGCACCACTTCACGCTCGAGGTGTCGCCGCCGAATTTCAAGCTTGGGTTCAACCCGCTGCCGTCGATGAAGCCGAGCAAGAAGCTGAAGTTCCGCATTGCCGAACAGCGGCGCGAACTCAACGTCTGAGGCGCCCGCGAGTAACGGGCCGATCGGTACCGAGCGGATTTAGCCGGGCTTACGCGCCAGGAAACAGTACAGGGGCGTGAAGATACCGGTCTGGCCGCCCGCGACGTAGGCGTTGGCTGTGCGATCCATCAGCCGGATGACGTCCGCGGAGCCCCTGGGAAAAAACCCCAGCGACTCGGCCAGCCTGGATGTCGCGACGAGGGCTTTGCGGCCGACCGGTAGCCTGCGGATTGCGTTGCCCACCGTGCCCCCCTGGGTCAGCATGGGCTGATACCACGGGGTTGTCGGACCGTCTTCGACGACTGCCCGGTCCCTGCCCTCGATGACCTGAAAGCCGGCCATTTGGAGGGCTGAGTTCACCTCGCCCATCGTCGCGATGTCCTTGAGAGCAATGCCGTGCATGAGCTCCTGCTTGATGGTGCGGTGCCGGTCGTCGTCGGGATCGAAGCGATCCGTCAGGCACATTTCCTGGCCCCAGAAGAGGGCGCCGGGTTTCAGCACGCGGTAGATCTCGGCGAAGGCGCCCACCTTATCCGGCGCATGGCAGGTCGACTCGATCGCGTAGGCCCTGTCGCAGGTGGCGTCCGCGATTGCTCCCATGTCCATGAAGCTGCAGGGCAGATAGTCGACCATGTGATCGAGCCCCGCCTCGGCGTTCAGGACCTTCGCCTTGTTCAGCTGGACTTTGCTGCTATTGACCCCGATGACCCGGACCTCAGCCTCACGGATGACCCGGCGCATGGGACCGCCGATCCCGCACCCGACATCGATCACCGTCATGCCCTTGCGCAACTCCAGCCTGGCAATCATCAGCCGCTGGTGCCGGATCTTGGATTCCTCGAGGCTTTCCGTGGGCGACAGCGGCGCGAAGTGGAGCGATGCGCCCCAACCGAACACCATGAACTCGCTGCACAGGTCGTAGTACTCCCTAACGGTCTGAGCGTGGTCGTAGCCCGACGCGCCGGCGTCCTTTCCAGACGCTCTGCGAGTCCATCCATCGAAATGGGACACGCGACGCCGGGGGTCCGATCCGCGATACGCAGCCTTCAGGCCGCTGGATAGATTTCGGAGTTGCGAGAACTCGTTCGAAAACGGGAGTTGCACGTCTAGTTCTGGAAGCAGTTCACGGGCCGGGTGTGAACGTGCGGCCCGTTTGGCATGGCTCTACCGTAACCGAGCAAAACCGCGCCAGCAACGCTCACCCGGCGCTTAGGAGGCGGCCGGCCATTTACCGTCGATCGAGCGATTTCCGGAAGCGAACGACCGCGAGCTGAGCCGCTCTCCGGCACCGGTCAGGCCGAACCTTGTTCCTCTTCGTGCCGCCGATACACGTCCTCGATCGCGACGTCGAGGTCGGACCACTCGCGCTCCACCATCGAGCGCAGCCGCATGTTCTGGTAGGCGCCCCAGATGGTCATGGCGGGCGGCACCAGCACGATGGCCACGATCAGCGAATAGGCGATCGTGATCGCCGCGGTGATCCCGAACTGCTGCGATCCGGCCAGCGGCGAGGCGGCCAGGACGCCCAGACCGAGCGCGGTGGTCATCGCCGAGCCCAAGAGTGCCGACCCGGTGGTGGCCAGGGTCCGCACCGCAGCCTCCTCCGGGTTGCGCAGTCGGGCAAACTCCTCCCGGTATCTGTGAATCACGTGGATGGTGTAGTCCACGCCGATGCCGATCGACAGGGCGGTGATGATTGACGTGATGATCGTGTAGGGGATGCCCAGGAGCGCCATGGTCCCGAGCACGCAGATCAGCACGAGCACGATCGGTCCGACCGCGACGATCGCCAACGCCGGCTGGCGAAGCGTCACCCAGAAGAAGAGGGCCAGGACGGACAAGGCCGCCGCGACCGTGGTGGCGATGGCCTCGGTCTGGCGCGCGGTTACCGAATCGGTGACGGTGATCGAGATGATGCTCTCGGAAGTCGCCGTGATTGCCTCGTCGTCACCGGCCCAGATCGCCTCGATTTCGCCCTGGAGCACTTTGGTTGCCTGCGTATCGCCCCCGTAACTCTGGAACTGGAGCAATATGGCGTCGATGCCCTGCGGGTTGTTGACCAGGAGGCGTGAGAGGGCCGGATCCCTGGCCTCGATCCGGTCAAGGACTTCCTGCATCAGCTGCGGATCGAGCCGCACCCCGGCCGAGGCTTCGCGGAACAGCGCCGCGATCTCGGGGTCGTACTTGTCGCCGGGCAGACCACTCTGGGTGGTCCAGTCACGCACCAGCAATTCGTACGAGGCCTGGATGGGACCTGCCGCGGTCGGCGGACGACGAGTCTCGTCCGCAAACGCGTCTGTGAGGTCCTGCACATTGAGGAGCGTGCGGGTCTGCGTCGCCTCGGCCTTGATGAGTACGCTGGTCACCTCGGCCGAGCCACCGACGGCCGCCTCAAGGGTGTCCATGTCCGCGTGAATGTCTCCGCCCCTTGGGAGGATGTCCTTGATGCTGAATTCCGACTTGAGCCCGGTAGCGGCAATCCCGAGCCCGACGGTGACGGCGAGCACGACGAGGATGTAGGGCAGGGGCCAGCGGGTCACGCTGCGACCGATCAGCCCAGCCAATCCCTGAATGCCCGGCAACGCGTTGACGATTGGGCGGGCGGGCTTCAGCTTGCCGCGGGCCTCGCGCCGCCGGTCGATGATCGTCCGACTGGCCGGGACCAGCGTGAGCATGACGATCAGGCTCATGCCGACGCCCATGCCGGCGACGACGCCGAAGTCGCGAACGATGCCGATGGGTGAGAACAGGCTGGCCAGCATGCCCACGATGGTGGTGACGGCGGCCAGGAGCAGCGGAACCGTGACGTGGCTAAGCCCCCGGCGAATGGCCGTGAGCACGTCCTGACCTTCGACCCGCTGCTCGCGGTAGTGCGAGATGGTCTGGATTGCATAGTCCACGGTCAGCCCGATCACGATGATCGGCACCAGCGAGGTCAGCGAGTTCGGCGGGCCGATCAGACCCAGCGCGTTCGGGCCGAGCCAGCCTTCGGCGCCGATGATCCAGATGATTGAGGTGAGGAGTCCGGCCAGCGTCAGCCACATATCCGACAGCGCGCGCGTAAAGAGCAGCAGCAGCAACGCGATCAGCAGGAAGGCCACGCCGATCAGCGGCGCCATCCCCTCCTCGATGCCGGCCTTGTATCCGTCCTCGATCACGATGAAGGAGATGCTGCTGGCGCGCAGCGGGCCCTTGGAATCGGCGGCCAGCTGGTTGATCTTCCGTTCAGCCGCCGCCAGGTTCTCGTCGCCGGTGTCAAGGAGGCGAATGTTGCCGATCGCAATCTTGGTGCCGTCCGTATCGGTTCCGGTCATGAGGGCAAGCAGCGGCTGGACTTCCGGAAGTACGCGCACCGCGTCGATCTGGGCCTGCGTAACCGCCTCCAGGCTCTGGATCTGAAGCGCGAACTTGATCAGGGAGGAGGGGGCAAAGACCGGGTTTTCGGGGGCCAACAGCTGTTGCACGCCCGGGTCGCTGGCGATGTCATTGACCAGGGCGTCCATTTGGCCCAGCCCGGCGGGGGTGAGTGCGTCGCCGCGGAACAGGAGGGTGACAGCGCTGATTTCACCGTGGTCGCCGAAGAGCTGATTGATCTCGTCGATTGCGTCGGCAACCGGGCTGTCATCGGGCAGCGTCTCCGCCGTCGACGGGAGCGGGGCGCGAACCGCGCCGCCGGCGCCGAGGGCAACGGTGACGATGAAGACGACGAGGAGGGTGATCCAGGGTCGGGCCGTGACCAGCGAACTGAATTTGGCGAGGACCTGGTTCATGATGCGACACCTAACCATTTGGCGAGTGGATTGGACAACACCTGCGAGCGAGTCTTATTCCCTGTGGGCACGCGGTCCGCTCTCGTCACGTCGTTCCGAGCACAACGACGACTCGTGAGCCGTCCTTCCGTGGCAATGGGGCATCGGTTGCTGGAGTCACGAAGCAATCGCCAACGACTGCGATTAGTTGCACGGTAACTGGGCGGCTGTGCGTGCGCGGCCACTGACGAATGCTCGGTTGCCAAGTCGCGATGCATTGCCCACTCCAGATCGCAACTGATCTGTCGAGAAAGCCACCGTATCGTAGCGTGTCGTGACCTAGTCCCCAGCCCAACCACTCGGAGTTGGTGGAAACCCTAACGGCCGGTCCTCAAGGAACAGCACGCGGGCTCCCAAAGCCGCTGAATTGATGGGTCTAGCGCTTACACGCGAGAACGAATGGTCAATTCCGGCACAGCTCATGCCCAGTGCGATAGATCATACGCCAGCCAACGGCCGGCAAGGGACGGCGATCGCGTCTGCTAGATTCGCGCGCCGTCGCCTGGACGCCGCGGCGAAACGCACAAGGGTGCTATGGCGTTTTCTTTTCCAACCGGCGTCAGGCGACGTACCGACTGTCTCTCGATGATCCTTGGCGAGGACATCGCCCACCAGGAGATGCTGGCCTGGCGGCTGGAGCCGGGCGAGTTGGATCCCAACAATCCGTTGGTTACGCCGGCCAGGCCGTGGGATAACGGCTCGGTATTCGCCCACGGAACATTCACGCTTGACCCGATCGACGGGCTATGGAAGGGCTGGCAGGCTTCCACGCCGCTGACGACGGGCTACTTTGAGAACTACCGGCGCGTGACCCACCTGGTGTCTGACGACGGGGTGGAGTGGACGCGCCCCGAACTCGACCTGTGTCCGCAGCCGGGATATCCGCGCACGAATATCCTGCTGGACTTCGATTCGGGCGGGCCCGCCAATTACAGCTCGGTGCTGATCGATCCAGAGGCCGAGCCGGACCAGCGCTACGAGATGTTTGTGATGCGCGACCCGAACAACACGGTGGGCGGCGGGCCGGGATTCATCCGCGGGCTGCCGCCTCCAGGACCGGGGCAGAAGCACGAGCGCGGGATGTACCGGTACTTCTCGCCCGACGGGATCCACTGGACGGTGAGCGAGGGTCCGGTGCTGGAAGTGGCGGTACCCGGCGTGCGGCTGGTGATTCCCTACGAGAATCCAAAGCACACGGCGGATACGACATATATCTTTCGCGAGCCCGACGGGACCTACATGGCGACGCACAAGCTGGGCGAGCCGGCGCATCCGGGCGGCCTAGTGCCGTACGACGTGTTTGCGGAAGGCCGGCGGGTGATGGCGCGCCGAACGAGTCCGGACGGGTCGGAATGGAGCCCTTTCGAGACCATCATTCAACCCGACATCTACGACCCGCAAGACATCCAGATCATGGAGCTGTGCGTGACGCCGGTGCGGAGCGGGTACCTGGGGGTGATCGGGATCTATCTGAATCGCACGCAGACGATGGAGCTGCACCTGGGCGGGAGCGCGGACGGGCGTATCTGGGACCGGCGGGTTCGGCTGCCGGCGGTGTCAACGGGCGCGCTGGGCGACTACGGCGGCGGGATGCTGTGGCCCTCGCACAATCTGATTGAACACAACGGCCGGCACTACATGTACTTCTCGGCGACGGAAGGGCTGCACGGCGACCCGGCATCCAAGAGTCCCAGCATCTGGCCGTTTTTCTCCGCCATATGCCGGGCCAGCTGGGCCGTCAACCGGTATTGGGCGGCGGTATCCGGTCCGGGCGGGGACGTGGTGGGGACGTTGACGACGCATCCGTTGCCGGTGGGTGGGAAGCAGTTGATTCTGAACGCGGCAACCTCGACGGTGACTGCGGGGACGTTGCAGGCGGAGTTGCTGAGTCCGGACGGGAAGGTGGTGGAAGGGTTCGGCAAGGACGATTACATCCCGTGGCACGGGGATAGCACGTCGGCGATGGCGCGCTGGACCGGCGGGACGCGGTGTCTGCTGGACGAATGCGCGGTGCGGTTTTACCTCGAGCGGTCGCGCCTGTACGGCTACGCGTGGGAGTAGAGCCATCGCCATCGACTCGCTGGAAATGCTGCGCCGGCTGGGGCGTGGAGCGTCGATTACGGACGTTTGCGCCGCGGCGGGGCTGGCGGCAGGCGAGTTTGAGACCTGGTGGGACAGGGAAACCAAGCGTCGTTTGGCGGTGATCGACGGGTCGACCGCTGGGCCTGTAGGGGCGGCGGTGGAAATCCAGCGGGACGCCTGCGGCGTGCCGCACATTTTCGCTGAGACTGAGCCGGATCTGTTTGTTGGTTACGGCTATGCGATGGCGCAGGACCGGTTGTTTCAGATGGATTATCTGCGGCGGCAGGCGATGGGACGGCTGTCCGAAGTGCTGGGGCCAGAGGCGTATGACGATGACCTGCTGGCGCGGACGGTTGGGCTGCATCGAATCGCGGAGGAGGAGACGGCGCGGCTGCAGGCGGATACGGCGGAGAGGTACGAGGCGTTCTCGGCGGGAGTGAACGCGTTCATCGAGGCCTGCCAGAACACGCCGCCGGTCGAGTTCGACCTGCTGGACTACCGGCCGGAACCGTGGCGGCCGCTGGATTCGATTGCGCTGCTGGGTGAGTTTCGCTGGTATCTGACAGGGCGGTTTCCGGTGATCGCGGTGCCGGAGCTTGCGAAGCGGGCGCTGGGCGAGGGCGGGCTGTACCAGGCCTTCCTGACGGCGGAAGCGATTGACGAGACGATCCTGCATCCGGGCGAGTACGCGAGCGACGGGAATGGCGCTGGCGAACAGCCAATGGGTGGGATCGATGACGGTACAGGAAGTAACAACTGGGTAATCGGGCCGCGCCGCAGCGCGTCGGGCGCGGCGATGGTGGCGAGCGATCCACATATCGCGTTCGGTGCGCCGAACTGCTGGTACCAGGCTCACCTGATAGGTGGGCGGTACAACGTCGCCGGGGCCGGGTATGCGGGGGCGCCGGGAATCCTGATCGGTCGAAACCTGCGAGTGGCCTGGGGGATAACGAACAACATCAGTTCGCAGCGCGACCTCTACCAAGAGTGCACCGATGCGGCGCACCCCGGCGCGTTTCTCTACGACGGTCGGTGGGAGCCGGCTCGCGAGCGGGTGGAAGCCATCCGGGTGCGCGGCGAGGGTGTGCGCGAGGCGGTGGTGCGGTCGTCGCGGAACGGACCGATTGTCGACGAGATCCTGCCGGACTTCGCGCGCGGGACGGGACCGGTTTCGCTGCGGTGGGTCGGGGCGCTGCCGTGCGGTTGGCCGACGTCAATCCTGGAGCTCAACGCGGCGGAGTCGTGGGACGAGTTTGAGGAAGCCCTGCGGGGATGGGCGTCGCCGACGCTCAGCATGGTCTACGGGGACGTGGACGGGGGCTTTGGGTACCGGGCGACGGGCCACGTGCCCATACGGGCCCGGGAGGAACGCGGCTATCGGCGCGGGTGGGATCCGGCCGATGGGTGGCAGGGGATGATTCCGTTTGAGGGGATGCCGTCGGTGCGCGAGCCGGAGCGTGGCTGGGTGGCGACGGCGAATAATCTGCCGGCGGGGGCGGGGTTCCCGTATCCACTGGCCAACATGTCGCCGACGGGATACCGGGCGCGACGAATCCGCCAGATGATCGAATCGCGCAAGGTTCACAGTCGAGAACACATGGCCTCGATGCAGTACGACGTGCTGGCGCTGCGGGCGGTGGATGCGACGCCGGCACTGGTGCGGATCCTGGACGGGGGCGATGCGCGGGCGAGGACGGCGGCTGCGGAGTTACGGGCGTGGGACCGGCGCGTCGAGACGGAGAGCGCCGCGGCGGCGATCTTTGAGGCGTTCCAGTTCCACTGGGACGAGTCGGTGGCGGCGGAACGATTCGCAGCGGATGCGTCGGCGCTGGCGGTCGGCGATCCGGCTGCGTTCGTGGCGGGAGGGATCGGCAGTTTGTCGATACGCCTGCTGGCGGATGACGACGTGGAGTGGTTTGCATCACCGGAAGCGCGCGACGTGGCGGTGCGGACCGCGATGGGACGTGCTCTGGACGAGCTCGCGGAGCGGCTTGGCGATGACATGTCGACATGGCGTTGGGGGTGTCTCCACAGGTTGCCGCTGCAGCACCTTCTGTCCGGTCGTGGCGACCTGGGATCGTTGCTGGACCGCGGGGGTGGCGCGGTGAGCGGGAATGGCTTTGTGGTGTCGAATACCGGTTCCGCGCCGGACTACGTCTCGCGGAGCGGCGCGAACTACCGGCTGCTGGTGGATCTTGCGGAGGCCCCGGCTCAAATGTGGTCGCTGGACGCGGCTGGACCGTCGGGCCAACCAGGCAGTCCGCACTACGCGAACCAATTCGGTGACTGGCTGGCGGGTCGCTATCAGCGGATCTGCCTGGAACGTGAGGACGTCCGGCCAACCATCCGTACCACGCTGACGCTGCGGCCATCGGGCTGACGTCGGCAAGGCTGCAGAGGCTCGCACAGGTACTCAGGATGCTAAATGTTCGGTCACTCGACAGTACTGCTCGACATCACGCATGATCCGAACATGCGAATGGCGCAGTTCGGAATCGCCCACGATCACGCACACGACAAGTCGCGCGTGCTTCGTGAGACAGATGAAGTCGAATTTGTCGGCGTTTATGAGCCAGACAAGGGCAACATCGAGCGACTAGGGGGCCAGACGGAGTACGAGGGCGTTCATTGGTTTTCATCCAAGGACGAGATGCTTGAGGACGAGAGCATCGTTGCGATTGCCGTCGAGGGCGAGATTTTCGACAACCTCCGCTTCGCTCGCGAGGTGGTAGAGCACGGCAAACACGTCTGGCTGGATAAGCCGGCGGGAAATGACCTCGCGGAATTCCGGGAAGTGCTGGACATCGCAGCTGCGCGAAAGCTGAATGTTCAGTTGAGCTACATGTACCGCTACGACCCCGGCTTCAACTTTGTCGTGGACTGGGCAACGTCTGGGCGACTTGGCGACATCTTCTCGATTCGAGGCCGCCTGTCCGCCGCTCCGGGAAGCGCGGATCGGTGGAAGCTGTGGGAGTCACCCGGCGTGCGGGCCGGCGGCATCCTCTTCATCATGGGCGGCCACCTCGTCGACATCATTGTATCGATCCTGGGGCGGCCGGAGCGGGTGACCCGGTTCCAGCGGCACGATGCCGAGAGCTTTTCGTCCTTTGCGGAGAACGAGTGGACAACCGATCCGTCGTGGTACTTCAACAACACGGCTGCGATCTTCGAGTATCCGGAGGCCATGGTCAGCCTCGAGTCCACGAACATGGAGCTCGACTCGTGGGAATCGCGGCGATTCGAGGTCTACGGAACCCGCGGCAGCGTGATCCTGGAGCCGTTCGAGACGCGGCGCGGCAGCAGTGTCCGGCCCGAGATACGGCTCTGCCTGGACGAGGATCGGGACGGGTACGCCAAGGGCTGGCAGACGGTGCCGGTGCCGCCGGCGAGGCGGTACTTCCCCGGCCTGGCATCGCTGCTGGCCACCATCCGAGGCGAGAAGCCGGCCGATCGCACGCTGGAGCACGAATTCCTGGTCCAGGAAACCCTGTTGCGCGCTATCGGGTTGGCCTGAGCCGCCCGGCCGTCGCATCGGACGGCGGTTTGACAGCGCCGCCTAGGCGCAGACGGGCTCGTCGCCTCGCCAGCGAAAAGCGAAGTTCTCGCCTTTTTCGGCCAGTCGCGTTCGGGCGTCGTACCAGAGCTGAGCCCAGGCCGCCGGATCCGTAAGTACGCTGCTGGGATCGTGGCGGCTTCGCGCCACGAAGTCCGGGAACGCCGGGCGGCCGGTTGGCTGACCGGTCGGGTTGTAGCGCAGGTCTAGGCTCACGCGGAAGTGGTCGCTGACATTGGGGCCCGAGCCATGACAGGTGTACTTGTTGAAGATAATCACGTCGCCAGGCTCGGTTGGCACCGGCGTGACCCGATCAAGTTCCAGGAGCGCGTCGGGAATCGCGACCGGGTTCAAGCAGTGGGTTCGCAGCGCGCCCCGGTGACTCCCCGGGATCACTCTCAGACAGCCATTTTCGGGCGTTGCCGCCGAGAGTGAGATCCACACGGTGAGCATGTGCGTTTCGTCGGCAATCGGGTCGACCACTCCGTTGTCCTGATGCCAGGGGTTGGCCCTGACCAGGACGTCGGTTGCGCCGTCCGGGAGCGCTTTCTCGGGTGGCTTGATGCGCACGTGCTGGACCGGGTTGGACGTTATCTCCGGGCCGATGACCGACTCGACGACGTCCAGGACCCCCGGATGCGTGAGGAGGTGAAAGACCGATGGACCCAGCCACATGTGGGTGTCCGGCTTGACGTTCCGATTGGGCAGGCTGCAGTCGAAATACCGAGCGTGGTCGCGCCCAGAGGCCTGGTAGACGCGAATCATGCGGTCGCCAAATGGCAGATCGTCGAAGGTGGAGTCAATCTCGCCACGGTCGTGTAGTTCGTTCGCCAGTCGATCAAGCACCAATGCGTAGTCGGCAAAGAGCGGGTCGATGAAGGCTTCCGGATCGATTACGCCTTCGACGCGGAGGTAGCCGTCATGCTCAAACTGCTGTAGTTGCTTGGAAGTAAGGAAGTGGTTGCCTGTCTCGGTACTGGGGGTCATGACCTGGCTCATTGCCGATCTCTCCTCGTTTAGCGGGACCGGTACAAGCTCAAAAAGAGCCCAGCGTGGCCCTGCGGAAATATAGCATGGGGCAGTTCAGCCCCGAACGATCTGGGCTTCGCGGGATGGCACAGATGCCGCTTACTGCGCACGTGCGGATCCAAGCCCGATTGGCGCCACAGAGTCGGTGCGCTTCGCCGAGCCGGCTCAACCGCCAATCCAGCATTGGCGACTTTCCCTCGGGCTACAATTGCTACGATGGTCGGATTGTTCAGGGGCAAAGCTCATGGCCAGCAGGAGAGTTGAGCCACCGTCGGTCCATGAATCGAAAGCCTGGCGGCGTCGGCGGTTCCTGGTCTTGCTTGGCTTGTCCCTGACTTCCGCGGGGCTGGCGGCATGTGGTGGCGATGGCGGCGGTGATGGTGGTGGTCAGGCAATCGACACGCAGCAGCTTCCAACGCCCTACTCGTTTCCCGGCACCAGCGACAAGGACAGCGTCCACGATTCGTGCATTCCAGGGCATCCGGGCTGCTAGGCCCAGTTGCCGAAAGCCTGGTTGACGCCAACAATGGCTCATTCGTTGCGCCTCTCGGATTGCGGTGGCTCCGAAACACATGCGTGAACGACCGATTCCAATGACGCGGGCCGCCGTGATCGGCCTTGGGCGCGTAGCCAGCACGTGGGACGAAGAACGGCACAAGTACGACGGCTGGCCATTGCCACACGCCCACATCGGGTGCATGGCCGAGGTGCCGGAGATCGAAATCGTCGGCCTGTGCGACACGTGGGCCGAGCAGCGTGAGGCGGCCCGGATCAAATGGGGAATCGACGCACTATTCGAAGATTATCGCGAGATGCTGGACAACACCCGTCCGCAGATCGTCAGCGTGTGCACGTCAATGAAACCGCGCAAGGACATCATCCTGGAGATTGCGAACGGGAACTACGGAGTAAAGGCAATATGGGCCGAGAAACCACTCACGTATTCCCTCGCCGATGCCGACGAAATCATCGAGGCCGTCCGTAACGCGAATATCACACTGGCCGTGAATTGCACGCATCGCTGGCGGGACAGCTTCGTGCAGGCCCGCGAGATGATCGACGCGGGATATATCGGCGATGTGCTGCACGTGTCGGGAAACCTTGCCTGCGACCTTTCGCAAAACGGCAGTCACCTGATTACCCGCCTGACGATGTTCACCGACGCCCCGGTTGCCTGGGTAGCCGGCGAAGCGGTGTCCGACGAAGCGGTTAGCGGCGACGACGACTTTGCCGGCAACGGGTATTTCGTGTGCAAGAACGGCGTACGCGGAGTCTTTCGCGGCATGCGTACCGGCGGGCTGGAGATGACCTACGACATCACCGGCACCGAGGGGATGTTCCGGTTCACCGAGGACGGTCTGGTCGCCGACTTATGGGTGTTTGAGAAGAGTCTCCCGGGTGAACGGCGGCCAGCGCCGGCACGTCACATGTTCCGACCTGCGCAAACGCCGCGAGCCACCGGGGTTCATGCACTCTATGACCTGTTGCACTGCATTGAGACTGGCGAAGACTCGCGGTGCCCGGGGGAGGATGCGCGCGAGGCTCTTGAAATAGCGATCGCCGTCCGAGAATCGCACCGACAAGGGGGAGGCCGAGTCGACCTTCCGATCGAGGATCGAAGTCTTGGCATCGTGTCTCGCGAGGTACTGGATCACCCGCTGCCGCGCGCGATCGAGACCGCGCGTGAATCCGCGAGCAAGGGATAAGGGATGAGGGTCGGCAAATGGCCAGGTTGAAGGTTGCCGTCATTGGCCTTGGCCGCATTGCGAGCACCATCGATGACGAAATTGAGAAATACGACGGCAACCACCTGCCCTATTCCCACATCGCGTGCTACCGGGCCGTTCCAGAGGTCGAAATCGTTGGCATGGCCGACACCTGGGAAGAACAACGAGAATCCGCCCGGCAGCGTTGGGGTTTCGACGCGCTATATGCCGATTATCGGCAGATGCTCGAAGAAACGCGGCCGGACATCGTCAGCGTATGCACGTCGGCCAAACCTCGCGGAGCAATCCTTACGGCAATTGCCAACGGCGGCTATGGCGTAAGAGCCATCTGGGCCGACAAGCCAATCACGCTTTCGCTTGCCGAGGCCGATGAAGCCATCGCCACCTGTGCAAGGGCCGGCATCGTGCTCGCCGTCAACTGCACCCGTCGCTGGCGGGCCGACTACCGGCAGGCCCTCGAGCTGCTCAACGACGGGGTCATCGGCGACCTGCTGTTCGTCCAGTCGAGAGCCCAGTGCGGTCTCTCGCACAACGGAAGCCACCTGATCACGACCCAAACGATGTTCATGCCCGGTCGAGCTAGGTACCTGGTGGGCGAGGCCGAAATCGACGCAGCGCATCCGGACAATGACTTCGCCGGCAGCGCCGTGATTTCCTATCCCGGCCACGTCCGCGGTTACGTGCGAGCGTTTGCCAACGGCCCCTCCGAGAACTCGCATGACATTGTGGGTTCGAATGGCGCCATCCGGATCCTCCACGACGGCCGCGAGATCGATCTGTGGACCAAAGAAACAGGTGCTGACAACTTTGCCAGCCAGAAAGGCCTGGGAGCATTCGGCCGCCGCTTCTTTCCACCGCCGCACAGACGCCGGAGCGGCGGCGTGAACGCGATCTACAACCTTATGGACTGCATGGAAACCGGAGACGCACCCCGTTGCAGCGGCGAAGACGCCAGGGAAGCCCTGGAGATCGCCATTGCCATCCGGGAGTCCGAACGCCGGCGCAACCTCCCTGTCGAGCTTCCCCTGCCCGATCGCAGTCTCAAGATCATTTCCACCGAAGTCGTCCGCAGTGAAGTGCCCCGAGCGATCCTCCGCCAGCGCGAGGGAATGTCCGCCGCGGACTGGAAGCGGTGGCAATCCCAGCGCGCCTAACGGCCGAGCTCTACCGAAAGGCCATGGAAGGACTGCACAGACGCAGGACGCATTTCACCATCCACGATTCACACCGGTCAGACTCGCAGGGTTGGAGACGTAACGCTTCGTTCTCTACTCGTCATACTCCAGGTAGTTGAAGACATCGGATGAGCTGGTTGGAATCCACCCAAGTTCTTGCTTTGCCGGAGCCGTGTCTCGCCAGCGCCAGCGGTTTTCGGAAATAGCATCAAATATGCGGTACCGCAGAGCGTCCGGGGCGCTGAGGCATTTATCGATCATTTGCGTGGTGTCAGAATGGCTCAAGTACCCCGAGAACTGCCGACGTGTTACGGGGCGATCGGAGGCCGAGACGTTTCCAAGGCGGATAACGACGACAGACATATCGTAGTTGTCAGCGAAGTAACGCGCGCAAGCTTCGCCAAACAGCTTGCCGACGTGATACGGGCTCGTAGGGCGAGCAGCCCAGTCGGATGTCACCATGGGCCAGGCCTCGGGAATCTCCTCGAATCGACCTTCCGATATCAGGGCATACGGTGAATTCTCGTCCCGCTCATATCCGTTCATCGTGCCGCCGGTACTCATAAACACGACTCTGGAAACACCGGCTTCTTGTGCAGCCCTAAAGACGTTGACTGTGCCATTTACGGTGATCGCCATCGTCCGATCCCAGCAGTCGTCACAAGCGCGAGTTCCGCATGTGCAGTGAATGTCATCCGTATACGCTGCAAGATGAAGCACTTTGTCCACGTTCTTGAATGCAGGTCGGATTGATCCCAAGTCTGAGATGTCAGCCTGGATGCACGGGATTTCCGAAACAGGGCGCCTGTTAAGTGCGGTAAATTCGTACCGGCCACTCAGGGCGTCGACCGTGAGTCCACCAACCAAGCCACTCGCACCAGTAATCAAGACTCTCTCTTTAGCCATCTTTGGAACCCCTGATACTCGTCGCGGTCATTCTACCGAGCGGGCCGTGTTTTCGTGCGGCTTGCTGCGCGCTCGAAAGCACCAGGAAGCCAAAAAAAGGCGCGGCTGGCCGCCAGTCATCCCGGGCGGCGGCGAAGGCCGCACCGGCGGCCGGTGCGTTTGGCCTCTTCGATGCGGCCCAGCGCCGACCAGCAACTGAACGTCCACGCGCGGTCATTGAATGGCCTCGCTACAATTGCTGCGACGGCTGGATAGTTCAGAGACGAATCTCATGCACAGCGGGAAGAGTGCCTCACGATCGGTCGCCGAGTCGAACGTCGTGCAGCGTCGGCGGTTTCTGGTCTTGCTGGGGGTGTCCCTGGGTTCGGTCGGGTCAGTCGCGTGCGGTGGCGGCGATGGCGCATTGGCGACTCCAACGCCCTTCGCGTTTCCGGGCACCAAGCCGGGACACGACGCCTGCGTTGCGAACTGCTCGGGAGGTCGCTAGCCACTCAGCTCAACCTTCGATGATCGACGGTCGAGCACATAACGGGTCGGGTGTTTGTGAGCGAGGCGGTACCAGTCGTATCAAGCCGTTGCCGAGGTGTCGTCGCCGCCGAGTTCAGGGCGAATAGCACGGACATGAGGCGAGACGACTCGCAAGGGATGCCTGTGCCGAACAGCTGGAAGCGCCGGCGGTTTCTGGCTCTGCTCGGGATCTCTCTGCTGTCGGCCGGGTCAGTCGCTTGCGGTGGCGCCGGGGACGCAGATGCAACCCCGACTCCGTTCGCGTTTCCCGCTACCAGGCCGGGTCACGACTCCGAATCGGGGCGGCGGTAGCCACAGCGCTTGCTCCGGACGATCGATGATGGAGCCCATGCGGGGCCGTTGATCCGCCGACGTATCGAAGATTCGGCCTAGGCGCAGACGGGCTCGGTACCGCGCCAGCGGATGATGAAGTCGTCGGGATGGGCGGCCAGCCGAGCCCGGGCGTCATACCAAAGCTGCGCCCATGCCTGCGGGTCTCGAAGCTCGCTGGCGGGATCGCGGCGACTCCGTGCCACGAAATCGGGGAACGCCGGACGACCGCTCGGCTGGCCGGTGGGGTTGTACCGCAGGTCCAGGCTCCAACGGCAGCGGTCGGTGAGGTTGGGGAGCGAATCATGGCAGGTGTACCTAGTCATAAGGATCACGTCGCCGGGTTGCGTTGGCACGGGCCTAATCTGATCCACTTCCAGAAGCACATCGGGGATGGCGACGTGCGGGGGTGCGCAGTGGATTCGCAAGGCGTCCCGATGGCTTCCCGGAATGACGCGCAGGCAGCCGTTCTCGATCGTTGCCTCCGAGAGCGAGATCCAGACGGTGAGCATGTCGGTTTCGTCAGCAACGGGATCAACCGCGGCGTTGTCCTGGTGCCAATTGGTCGCACGCACCAAGACGTGATCGGCACCCTCCGGGAGTGCGTGTTCGGGCGGCTTGATTCGCACATGTTGAACCGGGTTGGATGTGATCTCGGGGCCGATGATGGACTCGACCAGATCGAGAACCCGGTCGTGCCTGAGAACGTCGAAGACTGCCGGACCGAGCCACATGGGCGTGTCGTGCGTGGTTCCGCGACTGGGCAGGCAGCAGTCGAAATTGCTGGCGAAGTCGCGCCCGGTC
>JAPPKM010000094.1 GCA_028874315.1 Chloroflexota bacterium | reverse complement strand
CCCAGCCACCCCGACCACCGTGCCTCGCAGGCGCTTGTTCCCTCCAAATCCCCCGCAACGTCATCCCCACCCAGCCAAGCCCTACGTCATCCCCGCGCAGGCGGGGACCCAGCACCACGATCAATCCCGGCGCAACAAAGCCACCCCGACCTCCCTGCCTCGCAGGCCATAGCACCCTCCGAATCGGCCCCACATCCCCACGCACCCGCCCCATACCGTCATCCCCGCGCAGGCGGGGACCCAGCACCATGACCAATCCCAGCGCACCGCAGCCACCCCGACTTCCCCGCACCCCGAGCCCTCGATCCCCAGACTCCGACCGCTCTACCATCCCCCCATGCCCCCCGCCAAAACCCCAACCGTCTACATCCTCGCCAGCCAACGCAACGGCACCCTGTACATCGGCGTCACCGCCAACCTCCGGAAGCGAGTCGCGCGCCACAAGACCGACAGCGGCTCCGCCTTCACCCGGGAACACCAGATCCACCGACTCGTCTGGTACGAAACCCATCCCACCATGGCCAAAGCCATCCAACGCGAAAAACGCCTCAAACACTGGAACCGCGCCTGGAAACTCCGCCTAATCGAACAAACCAACCCCACCTGGCGCGATCTCTACTCCGACCTCACCTAGTCCCCACGCACCCGAACCCCCAGCCCTACGTCATCCCCGCGCAGGCGGGGACCCAGCGCCATAGTCGTTCCCGGCGCAACAAAGCCACCCCGACCACCGTGCCTTACAGGCGCTTAGTCCCTCCGGAATCCCCCCAATCGTCATCCCCGCGCACGCGGGGATCCAGCAGCAGCCCACGTCCCCGGCGCACCCGGCCGCTCCGACCTCCCTGCACTCCGAGCCATCGATCTCTCGGCTCCCCTGAGAGCCTGCCGAGAGCTTGTCGACGGAGCCGTCAGGGCCGCTAATCCGTTCGTGGTGAGCTGGGTCGCAGTCCGTCCGAGGCCCGCATCGAACCACATCTCTTCAGCGCCTATTGGCCCAGGCGGTGCTCGTCTCTTCACCTTTCGCTCGAGGCCATCGTCTCCACCCGCGTGACTGCCTTATTCGCCCAAACCTTCTGTGTGCCATCCCTTCGTAGAGCACAGACACGTAGATACGGTAAGCTCGCTAACCAGACGAGCTCCCCACAAGTACCGCCAGAGTTAGGTAACAAAATGCCACTTGACGATCTAATTGATGTGATTGCGAGCCTTCAAGAACGCCTGAAGCAGTACAGCGATGAGCTAAGGGAAAACGAGACAAGAACACGAATGGCCTTGGTGGATCCAATGCTCACTGCCTTGGGATGGGACACGGCGGATCCGTCCTTGGTCAAGGCCGAATTCAGTGTCGGCGGCGGCCGAGCGGACTATGCGCTGTTGGGAAGTGACGATAAACCGGTAGCGTGCATCGAGGCCAAGAAGCTAGGTGAGCCTTTGGAGAAGCATCAAATGCAGATGCTCACCTACTGTAATGCCGGGGGCATCCAGTGTGCTGGACTCACCGACGGCAACTATTGGGAACTGTACGATGTCTTCAGCCCCAAGCCACTGGAAGATCGCCGTCGGTTAGACATTGCCATGGCAGACCTCTCCCCCTCGGAATGCGCTTTGGCACTCCTTCTTTTTTGGCGGCCAAACTTGGCCAGTGGTCAGCCGAAGCCCGCCAATGCTCCCATCACCGAGTTAGAGCCCCATCCTCCACCTGTACTTCCACCAAAGCCACCAGTGGAGACTGAGCCAGAGCTACCATGGGTATCCCTCTCGGCATACAACCCACCATCCAAGACACCCCCGCCTTCTCACATTAGGCTTCCCAGCGGCAATGTGCATGGCATAGACAAATGGCGCGACATCCTATTTCGTGTCGTTGACTGGCTCTGGTCCAGCGGAAGACTCACCAGGAGCCATTTGCCAATATCCAGCAGCGCCAAGCGTTACGTGCTAAGCACGACCCCGGTTCACCCAGGAGGAAATCCGTTTCGAAGCTCAATGACAATACCGAATGGTCCGATATCAATAGAGGTTCATCGCAGCGCTGCGTCATTGAGGTCAGCCGCATTAAAATTGCTTAAGGAGCTCGAAGTAGATGCTTCTGAAGTGTGGGTCAAAACACCAGATTCATAGAACAAGAACCTTACGTACGTTCATTATCTCCACCAAAGCCATGTGATCAGTCGGTGATACCAGCGCCGTATGAATAGCCGGATAGAGTGTCCCTCTCGTGTTGACTGAAGCATGCGATGAAGCTCTGTTGTGGCGTACTTGCGACTGAGATCTGGATCGATGTCATCCAACCAGACCACGATATTGTTTCGAATCAAGTAGTGGCTACCGCAGCCGGAAATAGCCCACACGGACCCACCCGTGGGACTGTCAAGGGTGACAGATTTTCCATCGAAGTAGACGTGCCACCGGCTCGGGTGGAGCGAGAGGACCGTCAGTTCGCCGCAGCCGCAGGGACAACGCAGGTTGACGGTCCTATGCTTGTGAGTGATCCAGATCTCTCCGGCTTTGATTGCGCTGGTATCGGGCAGCACCTCGACAAATCTGGGAGTCAGACTCTCGCGTTTCACTTCCTTGGGTCACTCCGCAGTGCGATGATCCGCGGCTTCTCGAGCCGAAACTTATGGAGGAAAGACTCGGACTCATCAACATACTGATTCGTATACCGCCGCCACTCCATGACGGCTAGCGAAGCCGCCGACGCGTTGACTTCAGGCAACTGAACGTTCCGATAACCCACGACATCACCCTTGACTCGAGCGTTAGGAATCGCATGCTCCCACGCCAGGGATCCTGAGTCATAGGCGCTTGTCGTGATAGTGCCTCGAACGGCGCCGTCATCCACCGTAATGCTCACGCCTGAATCTATGAACGGAACCTCTGCCTCGGTGAGCGCACGGTAGACGGCATCCTGACGTGCAGAGTCGCCGTCCGTCAGTTGGTCTATGCACACGAATGCAAAGTCGACAGGGTGGTCACGTATAAACTCGTGGAACACTGACGGGCTGTCCACTCGAACAGCGTGCGGGATGATGCCCGTCCGGAGGGACGAGTACTTTGCGTGGTAGTAATCCACCTTGCGCAGGTTCTTGTTCCGAACGGACTCAATCTCATCGGCGGTAGGTGCGCCAGGCGCCCGCATGAAGTTATGCCACTCAACGTAGTCGGAATCTAGAAGATGGATTTCCTCAACAGGTGTCTTTGCAACAAGGTCAAGAACATACGCGCCCGTTCCCCCTAGACCGATAATCGCAATACTCTGACCGCGAATGCGGTTTTGAACCGGGCCAATCGCCGTCCGCGCTTCAAACGTGTTGAGTATTTTGAACGGATTCGGCGCTGTGAGAAAAGCAGTATCGGAATATCCGGCCGCCGACACTGCCCCGACGATCTGTTTCGCATAGCGGTGGATAAGGTCGCCTGCAGACGAGTCCTCCTCCGGGCTGACTTGGCTACCCTTCTTAATAGAAACGATCGACCAGGTTCTGCCGTCGCCGCCGATGTGATTCCCTATGGGTGTCCCATCCGCGTGATACACGAGGCCGTCCTGCGCTGCGTCAGTTGTAATCCGCACGGCATGGTCCGCTCCGCCAAGCCGTGATGTCGGTTTCCCGCTCGACGGGTCGTAAGACGTCTCAATCGTGCAAGTGCCAACATCTCCGTCCCTGAGAAGACAATGAACGCCAGCCGCCCTCACAACCTCGGACTCCGTACTGACCATGAACCCGACTTGCTCGCCAAACGCGGCTAGACGGTCCTCAGGAGACATGTTCTGGGTCCACTGAGAAGCTCGTGCCGTCCTTGACTTCAACGACCTTGCCAGGCAGGAGAACACCGTCCTCGCCCTTGAGGTCGTTCTCATAGTCGATGCCGGGAGTTCCGATGATGTACTTGCCCTCGGCCTCGTGCAGTTCGTTCCAGATCTTGACGATCTGTTCGTACCCCACAACGTCACCTGGGACCTTGTACTCCCGGCCGCTCACGTAGATTTGCGTCGCACCATTCATGGGTCAGATTCCCCCTGTTGTCCCATTAGAGGTTGACAGTACCAACTCAGGTACTCAACATGGATCGTAGGGGGCGATGCGGCCCTTGTCAAGGCATTTTTGGGACAGTGTACCGTTATGCGAACAGGAGGCGCGATGGAAGCAGAGAAGCTTAGTCTCAGCGACCTGGGTCAGCTCGTCTTGGCCGAGCGTTCCCGCCGGGGAATGAGCCTCCGGAAGGCGGCCCGTGACACTGGAATTCCCTTCAATACGCTGGCTCGCGTTGAGAAAGGACATGTCCCGGACCTTCCCAAGTTCAAGCGGCTCGTTGAGTGGTGCGGTGCGGACATCAGGCAGTTCTTTGAGATCCAAGAGAAGGCGACCGCCACGACCGACGTAATCGCAGACCACCTTCGCGCAGATCGCGATCTCCCCCCTGAGGCCGCAGAGCGTATCTCGGGCATCGTCGTCGACCTCTATAAGGCTCTGGCGCGCCCCCAGGCTGTCGCTGCGGTGCATCTGCGGGCGGCCAAGACGTTTAGGCCGAAGGCAGCGAAGGCCTTAGGTGATTTGCTGAGCGACCTGAACGAAGCACTTGTGGAGGAGGATGCCGGTGGCCCTGCGACGAGGGTTTAAGTCCGATGCCGAACGAATCGCCCGACGCGTGCGATCGGAGCTTGGAATCGGTGCCGCCGAGCCCGTTGCTCTGGGCGCTCTTGCCGACCTGATGGGCATAGAGGTCCGAGCCGGCGACGAGTTGATTCCGAAACAGCGATTCAGGGAGCTCGAAGACCTTCAGCCCGGTGCCTTTTCTGCATGCACCCTCAGGCCGTCGGCCGATCGGACGGTCGTCGTATACAACCCCGTCTCCGCGAAGTCCCGTCAGACGAGCGATATCGCACACGAACTAGCGCACACACTCCTCGATCATGACTTGAGCCGGATTGAGAGGGTTGGTGACGTCACGTTCCTATCTTGTGATCCGACTCAGGAAGAAGAGGCCGCCTGGCTGTCCGGATGCCTCCTGCTGCCCCGGCCGTTGCTCCTGGCAGAAGTCCGTAAAGGCTCACACGCAAGAGACATCGCTGGGAAGTACGGCGTCAGCGAAAGGATGGCGAAATACAGAATGGACGTAACTGGCGTCGTGAGGCAGAACCAGGCCTTTATGAAAAGAAGACGAACGAAACGATAGAGGCCGTCGCACAAACACCAGCCAATCCCGCCCATCCCACGCCTTTCTTAGCCATGCCCGTCGACTACGACTGGTAAGCACCCGCCATACCCCGTAAGTCACGGAATCAACCGTCGCGCCCACCTCACCCGCACCGCCCCAAACCGCTCATGCAGCCAGCACCCCAACCCCTTCATCGCCTGACCGTCCGCGTCCATCGGCTCTTCCGAACCCGCCCAATCCCCCCGCGCCTCCCCGAACGTCATCCCGGCGTCCGCGGCCGGGACCCAGCAGCAACCACCACCACCGGCGCACCGAGCCACCCCGTCCGCCTTGCAACCCGGGCCTTGGGTCCTCTTCCATCCCCTTCCCGTCCCCGCTCTTCTCTCACCGCTCACTTCTCTCAGCTCACTCCTGCTTCCCCCGCCCGATGCACTGACGAGGCGTCGATGAGACAGGTGCTCGAGGCTTACCGGCGTGCGCGCGTTGGTAAGCTTTCTATGCAGGCAATCTGACCAGCGTGCGAAAGCAGGCGGCGTGGACCTCTTCGCATCCATATTCGCGATCACCCTGATGTCGCTTGGGCTCATCGCCTTCATCGTGGCGGTCGCCGGCATCCTTGGCTTTATCCCGCCGCCGCCCCGTTGGAGCGGCCATAGACGCCGGACCGGCGACCGCGTCTAAGCACGCGCCGCCTGCGTGAATCAGCAAGACGTCCCCGCTGGCTGGGTCTTCCTGGCCTTGCTAGCCGTCGCCGGCGTCGGTCTCGGTCTTCTTGTATGGCTTTCAAACATCCCGCCTGAGAGCATCACGGCCCCTCAGGAAAACCTGGCCGATGTTGCCGACTGGATGGTCAAGGTCTCCATTGGCGCCATTGTTGGATTCTCCACTGGACGAGCCGCCAACGGCGCCAGGAGCGCCTCGCACGACGAGCGTTGAGAGGGTCGACTGTCCAATATCTGGAGAGATTCACCGCTGATCCCACCGTCATCGAGACCTTTGCAATCCGCCCCTCGCCTCGAAATCGCGGCGGCTCTTCACCCTCTCCTGGGGGAGAGGCAGAAGCCGTCCGCGGCATTCGGCGGGGGGTCCCCCGGGCACCCACCCCGGCCACGACACAGCTTTGGCCAGGGTCAAACTCCTCTTGCGAGGCGCCGATCTTTCTCCCTCGCCATTGAGGGAGAGGGCTGGGGTGAGGGTGGCTGCCTCGGTGAAGCAGCCAGGCCGAAGTCAAGCACCTTCCGCCGGGACCGCCCCTCTTCACCCTCTCCAAGGGGAGAGGCAGATTCGGGCGTCTTCGGCCGAAATCGGTGAGGGGTCCGCCGGGCAACCCATGTCACACACCACCAACACCCCTGCGCATCCCATCCCCGGGGATTCCCTTCTCACCCTCGCCCTTGAGGGAGTGGGCAGGGTGAGGGTGGCTGCTACCCCCAGCACCCACGCTCAAGCAGCAGCAACCCACCCCACGTTGACTGCCCGCCTTAATCCCTCTCCTGGGGGAGAGGCAGCCTCCGGCGTTCCCGCCGGAATGCGGTGAGGGGTCTTCTCTTCTCCGACTCCCCGACTTTCCCTCCCGCTGAGGGTGCCCCCGCGGCCTAACGTGCCAAAAAAGCCGCCAAGATAGCCCCGGCGGTACCAACCACGTTCAGCACTACCACCAGCAACAGACCGACGATCCAGACCTTCAGGTTGGCGACGTCAGCCTTCGTGGCGTAGTGCTTCAGCGTCCGATCCAGTTCGTCCCGCAGGTCGGATCTGGTCAACGGCGGCTCGTGGACCGGTGCGGTCGTCATCCCATGTCCCCTCTCACGGCGCTCCCATCGCGCCCGCTCAAGGACCGCACTGCCGCCCAAAGAATCCTGTCAACAATCATACCCAGCCAACCCCAAACCACCCCACAGCAAGCCCCTGGCACTCCACCCGCCGGGCGCCCCTCTTCCTCCTTCGCCCTTGCGAGACCAATGCGAATCCCCGCGGCTCCTCGAATGCGTCAAGCGCCCGGGCGGACACCTCCGCGGATCAAGTGGACACACTCGCGCGCCGAGTGGACACATTTCGGCCAAATTGGCGGAAAAAGTGGACACATTGCGCCGAAGAGTGAACACATCCGGGCAAAAGCTGAACACTCCGCCAAAAACACGCTGAACACTTCCTCGGGCCGAGCCACGCCCCGCAATGCACACCATCCCAGCCCCGAACACAATCCAATAGACCGCCACCCACGCCCCCGGCCTTGACTGTCGTAATCACTTCGTGTACAATACATGCCCATAGCCTGCCCCGCGGAGCTTCTCGGTCACATGCTCCTCGCCCGCCTGCCATACCTCCTGTACTGCGTCCTGTCGCGCCTCATTCTTCCAACAGCCACACCCATTGGCGGCCTCGCCCGGCCACGCCCGCGTCCCCGGACGGCCACCCACAAGCCCATCCGTCGCCCAACCCTGTCGCCACCCAGCTCGGCGCCCACCCACACCACCGCCACGCCAGCTTCTAGTCCCCTGCCTGTCGCCCCAAAACCTCGCGAATTCGCCCCAAGAACCCGCCCAAGCTGTCTCTCGGCAGCTCCCCCCTTCACCCCCCACCAATTCCCACCCCCGCCTCGTCCCGCCACGCCGCTCTTTTCACCCTCGCCCTTGAGGGAGAGGGCTGGGGTGAGGGTGGCTGCCACCCCCGGCAACCACGTTCAAACAGCAGCAACCCACCCCACGCCGCCCGCCGCTCCTCACCCTCTCCAAGGGGAGAGGCAGCCTCCGGCGTCCCCGCCCCGTCCCTCCCCCTCTCACCGCTCACTTCTCTCAGCTCTCTCCTCGCCTTCAGCGGAGTCCCCCGCCCCCGCCCGCCGGCCAAATCACCCCTCCCCAACCACCCTCAGGACCCACCAAAAAACCACCCCAAATCACCTCAAGAGTTTTTTGGAAAAAACTCTTACGCGCACGAAGGCGCCCCATTCCCCTGCCGCCAGCCCCCCGGCAACCGCCGCCAAACTCCTACCATCCCGGCGGCCCCTTTTCCTCCCTCGCCCTTTACGTGACGACCCTCGGCGCGCCAACTTGGGACCGCGGGGTGACGGAGGATTGGGTTGGGACGTGACAGGCGGATTGACGTGAATCGATCGGGTTTGACGCGGCGGGCGGTGTTGCGGGCGCTGGTGGCGGCGGGCGCGGGGGTATTGGTGGCAGCTTGCGGGGAAGCGGAGGTGGTGAAGGTGGAGCCGCCGGTGTTGCCGAGCCAGGGGCGAACGGTGACGGCGGCCGCGATGGCGGTGTCGGAACGGGCGCCGGGCGGCGAAGGCGGCTTGCCACCGGCGGGCGCGGAGTATCCGATTTCGGTGGCGTTGCCGACATTTGGCGGGTCGAACGTGGGAGTCGAGCAGATTCTGATCTCGGCGCGCTCGGGGGTGCGGGCGGAGACGCGGAACCGGTACCGGTATTCGGATGAGCCGATGGCATCGACGCTGGGGTATGGCTGGAGTTACACGGAGCTGCTGGATGACGGCTCGGGCGCGGCGCGGGCGGACCTGGTGGCGCTGGAGCGCTGGGACCTGGAGCACCTGGTGACGAATGGAATGTTGGAGCCGCTGGACGATTGGCTGGTGAGCGACGGGTCGTTCGATCCGAACGACTATTGGCCGGGGATCCTGGAGGCGGGCCAAATCGACGGGGTTCAGTACGCGTTGCCGGTGGCGGCGGCGCCGTGGGCGACGGTGATGAATCAGACGCTGGCTGAGACGGCGGGGTTCGACGTGCCGCTGCGGGAGGCGTGGGACGGGGAGGCGTTTGTGCAAGGCGCGGTGGCGATGCACCGGGCGCCGGGCGTGGCGGGGCCGCGGGCAACGGTTGGGGTTGGGCTGAACGTGGAGCCGCTATGGATGGCGCCGGATCAGCTATGGAATGACGCGCCGAGTTTTGTGTTCCTGCAGTCGAAGCTGGGGGCGTTGCCGGATGCCGAGGGGTCGTTCGAGGTGCTGCGGTCGGTTGAGGCGCAGTCGGTCCTTGAAACGTTTCATGAGCTGGCGACGGGGTACGGAATTTCGGCGGATCAGCGGCGGCGGAATGTGGATGCGTATGACCTGATTGACGATGGGCTGGTTGGGCTGACGCCGTTTGCGGTGTCGGGGCGGTGGTTCGGGAACCTGATCGGCAGCACGGTGCCAAGCGAGAACGTGCTGTATCCGTTTCCGGATTTCGGGAGCGGACGGGCGCCGGCGACGGTGTGGCTGATGCTGGGGATGGGGTCGGGCCGGAACGATCCGCGGGTGGTCTACGACGCGATGCGGGCGCTGGAACGACACGCGCAGGCTCCGACGAATGTGCCGGCGCGGCGGGTTTCGGCGGAGACGTTGCAGCAAGGGTTTCCCTGGTACCGGGAGGACGAGGCGCGGATGGTGGTGGAGCTGATGGAGAAGGCGGAGTACGTGCGGCTGAGCCGGGCGGCGTGGGGGGCGTTTATCAAGGAGGTGGACGCGGCGATCATCCTGGACGAGGTGAGCGCGGAGGAGGCGCTGGACGGGGTGACGCGGCGGCTGGAGGAGCTGGGGGCGCGGATTTAGGCGGCGGTCAACTGGCGGTGAGGCGCTGGGGACTGAAGGGGTGGATGGGGTAGGCGGGGTCCTGGCCGGTGAGGAGGCGGGCGACGATCTGGCCGGTGTGCCAGCTCATGGTGATGCCGTGGGTGTGGTGGCCGGTGGCGAGGAAGAGGCCGCTGCGAGGGTCGCGGCCGATGAGGGGAAGGCCGTCCTCGGGTTCGGGTCGGAAGCCGGTCCAGACTGAGGCCAGGGGGCAGTCGACCAGGGCGGGCACGGTGTTCAGGGCGATGTTGAGCATTTGCTGGACGGCGCCGGCGCGGAGGCGTCGATCGAAGCCCGCGCGTTCCTTGGTGGCGCCGATGAGGAGGCGTCCGTCGGCCCGCTGGACGAGGCTGGCGCCGGGGACGTGGAGGATGTGGCGGAGGTCTAGGTTGGGTGCATGGAAGGCGAGCATGTGGCCCCTGGAGGGGACGATGGGGGCGTGGGGCCGGAGGTCGCGCAGCCAGGCGCCGGTGGCGAGGACGATCTGGTCGGCGTGGAGGTCGCCGCGGACGGTCTGGACGGTTGGGTTGGGGCCGGCGGCGACGGCGGTGACGTCGGTAGCTTCGTGGACCTCGACGCCGGCGGCCAGCAGGGCGCGGTGGACGATCGGCGGCCAGCGCTGAGCGTCGACCTGGCCGTCGGGGTAGCAGGCGGCGGCGGTGAGGTCGGGTGGGAGGAGGGGTTCGCGACGGCGGGCTTCGTCGGGTTCGAGGAATTCGACCTGGAGCCCGGCCTTTTGCTGCCAGGCGACGCGGGCGCGGAGGTGTTGGCGCTGATCGTCGGTGCGGGCGAGGCCGAGGGTGGGGCCCGCGGAGTAGCCGACGGAGAGGCCGGTGAGTTCTTCCAGAAGGCTGGCGAATTCGGGGAAGGCGTTGCGGCCGTCGAGCCGCAGGCGGAAGAGGGGGGTGTCGTGGTCGGCGTCGTACTGGGCGCAGATGAGGCCGCCGGCGGCGGATGAGGCCTCGCCGCAGATGGCCGCGCGCTCGAGGATGGCAACGGAGAGATTGTGGCGTCGGGCGGCGAGGGCGATGGCGCAGCCAATGATGCCGCCGCCGACGACGGCGACGTCAACGTTTCTCAGATCGTTGCTCATGGCGGGTCGGCGGGGGCCAGGAGCGAGCCGGGGAGGTTGCTGGAGCACGTCATAGCTGCGAACGGTAGGCGTTTTGGGCGGCGAGGGCCAGTAGTGCCTGAGGTGGGCGTTTGGGACGAATGGTGGCGGCTGGCATTCATTGGTGCATAATGGACGCATACCGGAAAGCGGCGTTGGGCCGCGGAATCCGAAACGCTGAGGGGGTGATACATATGGGTGATGCTGATCGTGGCTTTTCGAGCGCTGCCGTATGTGAGGTGAGCGCCGGGTAACGTCGCGTGACACCCGGGTACGGCCCTAACCGCGCCCGAAAACGCTACGAATAACGAGCGGTCCATTAGGTGGGCCGCTCGTTGAATTTAACGGCCCGGGACATGTTTTCCGCTTGCTGCCTGGCGAGGGTCAGGGCCTGGGTGGCGGGCGGGGATGCGTGGGGGTTTCCCGAAATGCGTAAGAATGCGCTCAATTCAGACTCCCGGAGGCAACCCGGCCCATGAGCACGACCACCCGTCCGATTGAGATCGAGTTTGAGCGTTTGCTGGACACGTTTGTGGCTTTGTTGTCCGTGGACAGCTATTACGGGGACGAGGAGCGGGTGGTGGCGGTGATCAAGCCGCGGATGGAGGGGCTGGGGATTACGTGGCGGTCGGATCCGCACGGGAACCTGATCGGCGAGTGGCCGGCGCGGGGGAAGGACGGCGAGCCGATCATCCTGAACGCGCACATGGACACGGTGCGGCCGACGCCGGAGATGACGCCGGTGGTGAAGGACGACGGGGTGTACTCGGATGGGTCGTCGGTCCTGGGCGCGGATGATAAGGCTGGAGTGGCGGCGATTATGGAAGCAGTGCGGGCCTACCACGAGTCGGGCGAGCCGCACGGGCCGGTGGAACTGCTGTTTACGACCGGGGAAGACGTGGGGCACATCGGTTCGAAGGCGTTTGACGCCAATGACGTGGTTGGGCGTCGCTGTTACGTGCTGGACGCGGGCGGACCGGTGGGCAACGTGGTGATGCGGGCGCCGGGGCAGCGGCGCTTCAACTTCACGTTTCGGGGCAGGGCAGCCCACGCCGGGGTGGAGCCGGAGTTGGGCGTAAGCGCGATCGGCATGGCGGCGCGCGCGATCGACCGGATGCCGCTGGGTCGGGTGGACGAGATCACCACGGCCAACGTGGGAATCATCTCCGGCGGCGAGGCGTACAACATTGTGGCGCCGGAGGCCAACGTGACGGTGGAGACTCGCAGCCTCTCCGAGGAGCGGCTGGAGCTGCAGGTGGCGGACATCGTGGGCGCGGCGGAGCAGGCTGCAGCGGACTTTGGCGGCGAGGTGGATATCGAGACGCACACGTTTTACACGGCGTACCAGCTGGACGAAGGAATTCCAGCGGTGGAACTGGCGGACGCGGCAATTGCAGCCGCCGGGATCGAGCCGCAACACGTGAGCACGGGCGGCGGCAGCGACGCGCACGAGTTCAACGAGAAGGGGATTACCTCCGTGTGCCTGGGCATGGGGTATATCGACGTGCACTCGGTGCGCGAGTACATGCCGCACGACCAGTTGCGGGCGATTACGCAGGTGACGACGGAGTTGATCCGGCTGGCTTAACCGGTTCGCGGCACGACCGGCCAGCGGCGGGTCGTGCAGGTGCTCGGCGGACTAGGCAGCCGCCTCGCTATGTTGCGGTCCGTTGCGCAGGCCGACGATCAGTCCCTCCAGGACACCTTCGAGGCGGGCCTGGCCGCGCTCGAGCGAGGCCAGGCGCTGTTCGACTGCCGCGCCCCGGGCCTGCAATTCGGCGACTTGCGTCTGCAAGGTGGCAACCTGAGTCTGCAACGCGGCGATCTGGGACTCCACAACCGAAAGGCGCGATTCCAGGGCGGCGAGTTGCACCTTCATTTCGGCAAACTGCACTTCCAGCGTTGCGAATCTCGCTTCCAGCCCGGAAAACTGTCCTTCGAACCCAGCGAACTGCGCTGTCAATTTGGCGACATGTGCTTCGAGGGCAGCTTGACGGTCTTCGAGCCGATCCATGCGGCGGCTCAGCTGCACCCACATGCCGGCGATCAGCGCCGCCAGCGCAACGCCCACGCTGAGAATTCCGATCAAGTCCGGCGTCACGCCGTGGACTCCTGACCCGCCCGACTATGAACGTTGGATCCGCAGCGTCATTCTAGCCCCGGGGCGCGGGCATCAGTTCGTGCCGTTCTCCAGTAGGGCGTACTCGTAGCTGTCCTTGAGGGCCAGCCAGGAGGCTTCGATGATGTTGGTGGAGCTGCCCACGGTGCCCCATTCGCGCGAGCCGTCGGTGGACTGGATGAGGACGCGCACGCTGGCGTCGGTGGCCGAGGCGGAGTCGAGGATGCGGACCTTGTAGTCGACCAGGTGCACTTCCTGCAGCGCCGGAAAGAAGCGTTCCAGGGCCTTGCGAGCGGCATGGTCCAGCGCGCTGACCGGGCCGTTGCCTTCGGCGGCGGTGTGGAACATCTCTTCGCCGACGCGGATCTTGACCATGGCCTCGGAGAGCATCTCGCGGCCGCCGCGGGTTTCGGCCAGCACCAGGAAGTCGACGAACTCGAACGGCGAGCGGTAATCGGCGCGCAGACGGCGAAGGAGTAGCTCGAAGGAGGCCTCGGCGCCCTCAAACTGGTACCCGCGTTCTTCGAGGTCCTTGACCTTGGCCAGCGCCTCGCTGACGCCGGCGTCGTCGGTGCTCAAGCCCAGGCCGCGGGCACGTTCGGCGATGTTGCTGCGGCCGGCCAGTTCGGAAATGAGGATGCGGCGCTCGTTGCCGACCATTGCCGGGTCGATGTGTTGATAGGCCTGGGCGTGCTTGCGCATGCCGCTGCCGTGGTAGCCGGCCTTGTGCGCGAAGGCGCTGAGGCCGACATACGGCATGAAGGCGCTGGGCGGGGTGTTGGCAAGCTCGCCGACGTAGCGGGAGAGCTCCGTCGTCTGCCGCAGTTGCTCCTCGGTCACGCATTGGTGGCCGAGCTTGAGCTGCAGGGTAGGGATGAGCGTCGTGAGGTTGGCGTTGCCGCAGCGCTCGCCGAAGCCGTTGACGGTGCCCTGAATCTGCGAGGCGCCGGCCGTGACGCCGGCCAGCGTGTTGGCCGCGGCCAGGTCGGCATCGTTGTGCATGTGGACGCCGATCGGGACGGTCGTCCAGGCGCGCGCCGCTCGGGTGGCCTCGGTGACCTGGGCCGGCAAGGCTCCGCCGTTGGTATCGCAGCAGATGATCCAGTCGGCACCAGCCTCCGCGGCGGCTTCGACGCAGGCGTTCGAATAGATCGGGTTCTGGATGAAGCCGTCGTAGAAGTGCTCGGCGTCGACGATCACTTCGCGCCCGGCGGCTTTCAGGTGCGCGACCGTGTCGCGAATCATCGCCAGGTTTTCGTCGGTACTGGTTTCCAGGACCGTCTCGACCTGGAAGCGCGAGAACTTGGCCACGATGGTGACGGCGGGGGTTTCGCAAGCCAGGAGTGCGGCGACGGTGGGGTCGTCGGCTACGTCGCGATCCTTGTAGCGCGTGGCGCCGAAGGCGCTGATGCGGGCCTGCCGCCAGGGGATTTCGGCGGCGCGCCGGAAGAAGTCCCGGTCCTTGGGGTTGGATCCGGGGAAGCCGCCCTCGATGTAATGGACGCCATAGGCGTCGAGCCGCTGGGCGATGCGCAGCTTGTCCTCGGTTGAAAACGAGATGCCTTCGGTCTGCGCGCCGTCGCGCAGGGTCGTGTCGTACAGCGAAAGTTGCATGGGAATCGGCCAGGTGTCTGCGGGAACTGGTTCGGTTACGCGCGGGTCGGCTCGCCGGCCTCCCGCGAGACGATGAAAATGGCTGTTAGCCGGCGGCGGGGCCCTCGATGCGGGCAATGACCGCCGCGGTCATGGACGTTGTGTCCACGAGGCGCGCACCCTCCTCGCCGATATCGGGCGTTCGGAACCCGTCGTTGAGCGTGTGTTCGACGGCCGTCTCGATTGCCGCGGCCGCCTGCGGCTGGTCGAACGTGTGGCGAAACAGCATCGCCACGCTGAGGATTGTACCCAACGGGTTGGCAATGCCCTGGCCGGCGATATCCGGCGCGCTGCCGTGGACAGGCTCGTAGAGCGCTCGCCCCTGATCGCCCAAACTGGCGGAGGGCAGCATGCCCAGCGAACCGGTGAAGACGCCGGCCTCATCGCTGAGCAGGTCTCCGAAGGTGTTTTCGGTCACGATGACGTCGTATTCGGTCGGCTGGCGCACCAGGGCCGCGGCGAAGGCGTCGGCCAGCATGGTGTCGTACTCGATGTCCGGGTGCTGAGCCGCCACGTCGTTGGCAATCTCGCGCCAGAAGCGTCCGGTAACCAGTACGTTGAACTTGTCCACCGATAGCACCTTGCGTCGCCGGCCGGCCGCCCATTCGAAGGCGCGCTCGACGATGCGGCGGACTTCGCTTTCGCGATAGGCCAGGGTGTCCACGGCGCCGCGCTCGCCGCCGATAAAGCGCATTTCCTTGGGCTGGCCGAAGTACAGCCCGCCGATGAGCTCGCGCAGGATGACCATGTCGGTCCCGCGAACCACCTCGGGACGGAGGGGCGACTGGTCGACCAGCGCGTCGTACACCCGAATGGGTCGAACGTTGGCGTAGAGTTCCAGACCCTTGCGCAGCCGCAACACGCCTTCCTCCGGGGTGAACTCGGCGTGCGGGTCCTCCCACTTCGGACCGCCGACCGCCGCGAGCAACACGGCGTCCGCGTCGAGGGCGTCCTGAAACACCTCGTCGGTGCAGGGCTCGCCGAAGCGGTCGATGCTGTTGCCGCCGAGCGGGCGCTCCAACTGCGTGACCCCGACACCGAAGCGTGCAGCGGTGTGGTCCAGCACCTCGACGCCGGCCGCCATCACCTCCGGCCCGATGCCGTCGCCGGGAGTGACAACGATGCGCCAGTTGTTCACCGACCGGACCAGCCGCTGATGTAGGGCAGCCGGTCGTGGACGGCGCCGATCGCCTCGTCGGATTCGAGCAGTGACGAGAGCGCGTCCCACTCCCCGCTGACAAAGGCCTCCCGGACGGAGGCCGGCAGCTCGGCCTGGTAGGTGGCTTGCCCGGCCGAGATCGCTCCGCTGCCGACGTCAATCGCCAGCGCCGTCTCGGGCGCCTCTTCGATCAGGCTCTGGAGCGACTCGATCTGGGTGGCGGGCAAGGTGAGGCAGGGAATGCCGATGGTGGTGCAGTTACCGAAGAAGATCTCGGCGAAGCTCTCGCCCACGATGGCCTTGATGCCGCGACGCATGAGCGCTTGCGGCGCGTGTTCGCGGCTGGAGCCGGAGCCGAAATTGCGATTGACGACCAGCACACCGGCGCCAGTGAAGCGAGGGTCGTCGAACGGGTGCTTGCCGTTGAGCTGCCGGCGTTCGTCTTCGAAGGCGTGCGGGCCCAACGTTTCGAACGTGATCTCGCGCAGATAGCGGGCCGGGATGATCCGGTCGGTGTCGATGTCGTTGCCGCGCACGGGAACGCCGGTTCCGGCGACGTGGGTGATGCGTCCGTCGTCAGACATTGGTCGCCCCCTTAGCCGGCGGCCAGCGCGCGCACGTCGGTCACCTCGCCGGCCACCGCGGCTGCGGCCACCATGGCCGGGCTCATCAGCAGAGTCCGGCCCAGCGGGCTGCCCTGGCGGCCCTTGAAGTTGCGGTTGCTCGACGAGGCGCAGACCTGGTCGTTCACCAGCTTGTCCGGGTTCATGGCCAGGCACA
>JAPPKM010000034.1 GCA_028874315.1 Chloroflexota bacterium | reverse complement strand
AGGCCTTCGACCGACCCGTCGTTCAGGTTGACGTGGCTGACCCGGAAGCCGCTGCCTGGAGGAATTGACGCCGCATCCACCTGGAATCCGTGATTCTGTGACGTGATGTGGGCGCGGCCCGTATCCAGATCCTTGATTGGCTGGTTGGCGCCGCGGTGGCCGTAAGGCAGGCGGCTGGTGGTGGCGCCGATTGCCAGGCCGAGGATTTGGTGGCCCAGGCAGACGCCCATCAGCGGTAGTGTGCCGATCAGATCGCGGACGGTATCGATGGCTCGATCGGCCTGCTCGGGGTCGCCGGGGCCGTTGCAGACGACAACGCCGTCGGGTTCGGTGGCCTCCACTTCGTGCGCGCTGGCGCCGTAGGGCAGCACATCCACATGGCAGCCGCGGCTGACGAGAGAGCGCACGATGTTGGTCTTGACCCCAACGTCCAGCAGCGCGATGCGGGGCGAGCCGGCGCGTTGCGGCGGCGTGGGCCAGGGCGCCCAGCGCACGGGGCCAGCCACCTGGCGGTCGGGGGTGGTGACCTCCGCCACGTAGCGCTGCTCGCTGTAGGGAAGCACGCGCTTGGCCGCCTGTACCTGCTCGGCCGCCCAGGACTTGGCGGTGGGAGCCCGGCCACGGACCCAGGTGAAGGGGTCCATTCCGTTGGCGACACTCACCGGGGCGCGGCGCAGCACGCCGCGTTTGTGGCCCTTGATTCGGAGCGTCCGCGTGAGGGCGCGTGTGTCGATGCCCTGAATGCCCGCGATTCCGTGCTGAGCCAGGAAGGTGTGCATGTTGCTCTGCTGGCGCCAGTTGCTGTGGGTCGGGGCCAGTTCGCGGACGGCCAACCCGGAAATCCAGGGGCGGCGCGACTCCACGTCGTCGGGGTTGACCCCGTAGTTGTCGATGAGCGGATACGTCATGACGACGATTTGCCCGCGGTACGAGGCGTCGGTGGAGATTTCCTGGTAGCCGGTCATGCTGGTGTTGAAGACGACTTCGCCAGCGCCGGGTGCCTCCGCGCCGAAGGCGAAGCCGAAGAACGTGTCGCCGGTCTCGAGAGCTAGGACGGCGTAGTCGCTAGCCGGCACGCGCGCCTACCGGCTCCAGTGACGCGCGGTTGAAGACTTCAACGCCGTCGACGAATGTTCGATGCACCACGCCGTGCATTGGCATGCCGGCCAGCGGCGTGTTCTTACCCTTGGATAGCAGCAGCGACGGTTCGACGACGAATTCTTCGTCGGGATCGAAGACGGTGACGTCGGCTGGCTGGCCGGGTTGGAGCGTTCCCCCGGGGAGCTCGTAGCAGCGAGCGGGTTCGACAGTGAGGCAGCGCACGGCTTCGACGAGGTCCAGGCGTCCGTCGTGGACCAGGGTCAGGACCAGCGGCAGCGCGGTCTCAAGGCCGGTGAAGCCAACGGCGGCGTTGGCGAATTCCAGGTCCTTGTCGTGCAGGGCGTGCGGGGCGTGGTCGGTTGCGATGCAGTCGATCGTTCCGTCGCGCAGCGCCGCGAGCAGCGCGTCGCAGTCACGTTGCTCGCGGAGGGGCGGAGCGACCTTAGTGTTCGCATCGTAGGGAGCCAGCGCGGCGCTGACGGGCTCGGTTCGACCAGCCACAAGGTCGTCGGTGAGCGTCAGATGGTGCGGCGATACTTCGGCGGTGACGTCGGCGCCACGGTCCTTGGCCCGACGGATGAAATCGACAGACCCGCCCGAGGTGACGTGGATGCAGTGGTAGCGCCCGCCCGTCAACTCGGCCAGGAGCAGATCGCGCGCCAGCATGATTTCCTCGGCCTGGCGCGGTGTGCCCGGCAGGCCCAGCCGCGTGGAGATTTTGCCCTCGTGCATGGTCGTGCCGGCGGTCAACGCGCGGTCCTCGGCATGATTGCTGATGGGTCGCCCGAGCTGTGCGGCGTATTCGAGCGCGTGGCGCATCAGCTTCGCGCTCGCGACCGGAATGCCGTCGTCGGTGAACCCGATGGCGCCGGCATCGCTGAGGTCACCCATTTCCACAAGTTGCTCGCCAGCCTGACCCATGCTGATGGCGGCCAGGACGTGGACGCGCACGACGGCCTCGGCGGCCGCCTGCTCCAGCACGTATTCCAGCACGCTGCGCGAGTCGATGACCGGGTCGGTGTTGGGCATCGCGCAAACGGTGGTAAAGCCGCCGGCCGCCGCCGCTCGAGTTCCGCTGGCCGTGTCCTCCTTGTACTCGAATCCGGGCACCCGCAAGTGGGCGTGGATGTCCACGAACCCCGGCGTGACGACGAGCCCACTGGCATCGACCACCGTGGGACTGCCCAGGGGAAGCTGGCCGTCGGGGGGATCGATGGCGGCCACAAGGCCATTTTCGATCACAACGTCGGCGATTCTGTCGAGACGTTGGGATGGATCGAGCACGCGCCCGCCGCGGATAACGAGCGGTCCGTTATCGGTCACCAGCGGACTCCAGGTAGGCGGCCAGGGCGACCTTGGCCTGATCCAGGATTGGCTCGCCATGGCCGACGGCGATGCTGGTGAAGTTCAGATCAAGAAGTTTCCGGAGCGGCGCCGGCGGGCGCATGCGCGGATGGGCCCCCAGTTCGCCCTCGCCGTGGGTCCAATAGCTGGTGGTTCCCAGCGCGTCACCAACGAAGAGTACGCCGCGGTTTTCGCTTGAGAACAGCGCATGCTCGCCGGCGCTGATACCGCCCAGCCCGATGGCTTGCAGCCCGCCAGGCAGCTCGGTGTCGTCTGAAAAAACATGATCCGGGGTTAGGGTCTCCAGATCTCCGACATCGCCGGCGGGCGCCCAGACCGGGGCGTCGAACCGATGCCGCCAGATCGCGGCGGCACGCTCGTGGAAGTGGTTGGTGAGGATGACGTGACGGACGCGGGACAGTACGCCCTGCAGGGCGGTGGGCGACAAGTCTTGCGGATCAATGGCGATGACGCCGTCATCGGTGTCGACGAGATAGGACTCCAGCGGGTAACGGTGCCAGGCCACGGTCCACTGGTAGACGCCGGCAAGAATCTCGCGCGGTGGCGCGGCGGAGTAGGGGCTCATCAGTGCGCTCCTGTCAAAAGGAGATAGAGGATGGCCATGCGTACCGCCACCCCGTTAGTGACCTGTTCGGTGATTACCGACTGCTCGCCGTAGGCGACGTCGGATGAAATCTCGATGCCCTGGTTCATAGGTCCGGGGTGCATAAGCAAGACCTGGCGATCGGCGCGACGAAGACGGGCGGGTGTGATGCCCCAACGTCGCGCGTATTCGCGCAGGTCGGGCAGCAAGCCGCCAGCCATTCGCTCCTTTTGGATGCGCAGGGCCATCACCACGTCAGCGCCCTCGATCGCTCTGTCCAGGTCGTACTCCACCCGCACCATGCCGTCGCCGTTCAGCAGGTCGCCAAAGTCGGGCGGGAGCACGGTGGGGGGGCCGCTGAGGTAGACGTGTGCGCCCATGCGGGCAAAGGCCCAGATGTCGGAGCGAGCGACCCGGCTGTGGAGCATGTCGCCCACAATGACCATCTTCAGACCTTCCAGGTCGCCGGCATGCTCGCGGACGGTAAAGAGGTCCAGCAGCGCCTGGCTTGGATGGCCTCGCAGGCCGTCACCAGCGTTCACCACGCCGCAGTCCAGGTGGCGGGCGGCCAGGTCAGGTACGCCCGCGCAGGCGTGGCGAATGATGACCATGTCGGCGCCGAGCGCCTGGATGGTGTGGAAGGTATCGACCAGAGACTCGCCTTTTTCGACGCTGCTGCCCGAAGCGGCAACGTTGACGACATCGGCGCTCAGCGACTTGCCGGCCAGTTCGAACGACACCCTGGTGCGGGTGCTCGGCTCAAAGAACATGTTGACGATCGACTTGCCGCGCAGGGTTGGCACGCGCCGGATAGGCCGATCGAGCACCTGCCGCATGGATGCGGCGGTGTCGAGGACCGTATCGAACTCGTCGCGCGAAAAGTCGGCGACGTCGATCAGGTGCCTACGGTGCAGCGGCATTGGCAACCTCCGGCTTGGTGACCACCCGAACCGAGTCCTCGCCGTCGAGCTCCTCCAACCGAACGTCCACGTTCTCGTAAAGCGCGGTGGGGATGTTCGTGCCCGCGTAGTCGGCGCGGATTGGAAGTTCGCGGTGTCCGCGATCCACAACGACGGCCAACTGGATGGTGCTCGGTCGCCCAAAGTCGGTGAGGGCGTCCAAGGCCGCGCGGGCCGAGCGGCCGGTGTGGAGCACGTCGTCCACGAGCACGACGTCGCGATCAGTGACGTCGACCGGGATGTCGGTGGGGTGCATTGGGGGCGTTGCGGCCCGGCTGACGAGATCGTCGCGGTAGAGCGAGATGTCGACCGCTCCGGTGGGCACGTTCACATCCTCGAACGATGCAACGGCTTCAGCAAGGCGACGGGCCAGGATGGGGCCTGGGCGCGGGACACCCACGAAGACCAGGTTGGACGCGCCTCGGTTGCGTTCGACGATCTCGTGCGCGATGCGGGTCAGGGTGCGACGCAGGTCGTCGGCCGACATTACCAAGCGGCCGGACTCGGCGATCAACGCCACGCTGCCTCCCATGGCGTACCGGGCAAAAAGAAAGGGCCCGAAAGGCCCCTAGTCCGCCAGACATGGCGCGCCGCGAGATGCAGCCTTTCCGCCTCGCTGGACTGGATTAAAGGCTAGGCGATTATAGCGGGCCGCTGCGGACTTACCTGCCTGTGGCTTCTCGAAGGAGGAGCTGGAGCTTGCTACAGGCCCATGTCGAGCGCAGCCAGAACCTCGTTGACGTGTTCTTCGGGATCGACGTCGCGGAAGATGCGGCGCACGACTCCCATGCCGTCCAGGAGGAATGTGCTGCGACGGAAGCGCTCGCGCGAGAAGGGACCGAATCCCTGTCGCACGCGGACACCGTAGGTGGCGGCTACGGATCCGTCGTCGCCAAGGAGCTCGAAGGGCAGCGTATTGGCCGACTGAAACTCCTTGAGGTTATTCAGGTCATTCTTGGCGATGGCGATGACCGTGGCCCGCTGCGCTCGGAAGATTTCGCTGGCATCACGGAATGAGGCTGCGATCTGCGTGTCAGTGCCACCGGTCGCGTCGTCAAGAAACAGCAAGACCAGGCTGGTCCGCCCACGCCGAGCGACCAGCGAGACGTCATCATCGCTGGTGGAAGGCAGATTGAAGTCCGGCGCTTGCACACCCTCGGACACCGTAGCCATTGGATCTTCTCCTGGAGCCGGTCGGCCAGCCTACCGAACGACGCGAGCCAGGCTATGCGGCACCAAAGGGGTCCCGGAGGATGATGGCGTCGTCACGGTGGCGGCCGGTGCCAATCAGGCCGAGGGGGATGCCGGTGATCTGGCTGATGGCTTCGACGTAGCTGCGAGCGTTGGGTGGAAGGTCGTCCAAGTCGCTGATGCCTTCGGTCGGGAACATCCAGCCGGGAAACTCCTCATAGATCGGGCGGGCGCGATCGAACTTTCGTGTGTCTGGCGCCAGTTCGGTGCGTTCGCCGTCAAGTTCGTACGCCACGGCTACCTTGATTCGCTCCAGACCGTCGAGGGCGTCGACTTTGGTTAGGGCCATGCAGTCGATGCCGCTGAGGGCGGCCGCGGTGCGCACGGCTACGGCGTCGAACCAGCCACAGCGCCGTGGTCGCCCGGTGGAGGCTCCGTACTCGCCGCCAGCAACTTCCCGCAAGTGTTCGGCGGTCGCGTCGAAGAGCTCGGTCGGGAAGGGTCCTTCGCCAACCGACGAGCTAAACGCTTTGGCGACGCCCCAGACCTGATCCAGTTCGCGCGGCGGGATTCCGGCGCCGACGCAGGCGCCGCCGGCCGACGGGCTAGACGAGGTGACGTAGGGGTAGTGTCCCCAGTCCAGGTCGCGCATGACGCCGAGCTGGCCTTCCAGCAGGATGCGGCGGTCCTCGTTCAGCGCGGCGCCCACGATCGGCAGGGTGTCGACGATGTGCGGCGCAAGGGCTTCGCCCCACTCAAGGGCCTGGTCAATTAACGCCTGCGGATCCTGGGGGGCGACACCATAGCCGTGTTCGAGCAGCCGATTCTTGGGTTCCAGAATCAGGGGTAGCCATTCCTGCAGGTAGTCGGCGTCGAGCAGGTCGCCCATGCGCACCCCGGAGCGTGCCGCTTTGTCGGCGTAGGCCGGTCCGATGCCGCGTAGCGTGGTGCCCTGCGCCAGGTCGCCACGCTGCGCTTCTTCGGCAGCGTCCAAGGCCACGTGGTACGGCATGACGGCGTGAGCGCGCTCGGCGATCCAAAAGCGGTCGAAGGAGAGATTCGCGCGGGACCGGAGGTCCTCGAGTTCGTCCAGCAAGGCCGCGGCATTAACGACGGTGCCCGGGCCCAAAATGTTGGTGACTTGCGGATTGAAGATTCCCGAGGGCGCCAGGTGGAGGGCAAAGGTGCCCTGGTCGTTGATGACGGTGTGACCGGCGTTGTTGCCGCCCTGGAAACGAACCACCATCTCCGCGTGTTGGGCGAAGCGGTCGACGACCTTGCCCTTGCCTTCGTCGCCCCATTGGGCGCCGAGTACGGCGACGGTGCTCATGCGAACCTCCTGCGGCGCGTGGTGACAGCCGGGTATCTGGTGAGTTTGCCCATTTTCGGGATTTCGACGGTTAGCTAACGGCTTCGGGCGTTGATTCCAGCGTGGGTACCGCGTGGCGGCCCTCGGCGTGACGGATGGCCGCCCGAAGCAAGCCGGTAAAGAGAGGGTGGGGGCGATTGGGCCGCGATGCGAACTCGGGGTGGAATTGGGATCCGACGAACCAAGGATGACCCTCGAACTCAATGATCTCAACCAGTTTGCTGTCCGGCGACAGCCCGCTGAACGTCATGCCTTCGGCACGCAGCAGCCGGCGGTACTTGTTGTTGAATTCCATGCGGTGACGGTGGCGCTCCTTGATCGAGGGCTGGCCGTAGGCTGCGCGAACCTGCGTGCCCTCCACGAGTTCGCACGGCCAGAGTCCCAGCCGCATCGAACCGCCCATCTCGGAGACATCGTAGTACTCGGGCATCGGGTGGATAACCGGATGCCTGGTGTCGGGGTTGAACTCGATGCTGTCGCAGTCGTCCGTCCCCAGGACCTTGCGCGCGAACTCGATGACGGCGATCTGCATGCCCAGACAGAGTCCAAGATAGGGAACCTTGTTCACCCGGGCGTAGTGCGCGGCCTGAATTTTGCCTTCGATGCCGCGGGGACCGAATCCACCTGGAACGATGACGGCGGCTGTGCCGTCCAGAAGGTCGGCGGGATCACGGTCTTCGAGGTCTTCGGAATCGATCCAGCGGATTACCGGATCGATGCCGAGCGCGATGCCGGAATGCCGAACCGCTTCGATCACGCTGAGGTAGGAGTCGGGAAGCGAGACGTACTTGCCAACAATGGCGACTTCGAGCTGCGGTCGAGGTTCGCGTAACGCGGCGACGATCCCACGCCACTCGTTGAGATCGGGCCGGACGTGGGGCAATTGCAGTCGTTCGGCGATGAAGGCGCCCAGGCCTGAAGCTTCAAGGGCCAGGGGCACTTCATAGATGGTGTCGACATCAATGTTGGAGATCACCGCGCGCGCGTCGATGTCCGCGAACAAGGCGATCTTTTCGCGTAGCTCGAGGGGCAACGGCGCGTCGGAGCGGCAGATAACTACGTCTGGATGGATGCCGAGTCCGCGTAGCTGCGTGACGCTGTGCTGCGTCGGTTTGGTTTTCAGCTCGCCGGTAGCGCCGATCCTGGGCACCAGCGTCACGTGGACGTAGAGCACGTTATCGCCGCCAACTTCACGGCGCATCTGCCTGAGCGCTTCGACGAATGGGATGTTCTCGATGTCGCCGACGGTTCCGCCGACTTCCACGATCACGACATCGGCATCGTGGGTCTTGCCAACGTCGTGGATGCGTGCCTTTATCTCGTCGGTGATATGGGGAATCACCTGGATGGTTCCGCCCAGGAAGTCGCCGCGTCGTTCGCGACTGATCACGCGGTCGTAGACGCCGCCTGTCGTGAGGTTGCTGACCGCGCGGAGGTTTTCGTCGATGAACCGCTCGTAGTGTCCCAAGTCCAGATCGGTCTCGGCGCCGTCTACGGTCACGAAAACCTCGCCGTGCTGGAGGGGGCTCATGGTGCCGGGATCCACGTTGATGTACGGGTCCAGCTTCATGACCGAGACCTTGAGCGAGCGGCTCTTGAGGAGGCGACCGATGCTGGCAACGCTGACACCCTTGCCAACGCCGCTGAGCACGCCGCCCGTGACAAAAATGAACTTGCGCGACATGTCGCCGGTCATGCGGTCCGGGCGTGAATTGACAGGGTGCGACCGTCGCGCTTGCGGGTGCCGGACATCAGGCGGCGCGCGGCGCCAGCACGCGCGTCGATACCGGCTCGGGGAGGCTCGAGACCGTGATGTTTACGGAGGTTTCGGGGTCGGGTTCGCTTTCACTGAGCGCCTTGGCCGCGTCGATCCACGGGACTCTGCCGTTGGCGGACTGGCCGTACGGGACCACGATATTGGGTTCGATGCGATTGACGAGATTGACCACTCGCTCAACGCCGTCGTCGGCGTTGACGACGAGGATCTGGGCGGCTCCCAATTCCTCCAGCATGTCGTTGGTCATCTCGGCGGCAAGGCTGGGAATCAAGGCTACGGTCACGCGGTCGATGTCCAGGGCGTAGAGCGTGGGGCCGCGGCGACCGTTGGGTGTCGCGGGGCCAGCGATCCCGTGAAGGTAAACGCCCGACACGTCGTACTCCCCGGGGCCGGCGGCCACATAGGGGTCGCGTCCGGCGTGGTTTGGGAGGACGAGGCGTTCAGCACCTGGTGGCAAGTCGTGGTCGGTGATGGCGACAAGGTCGGCCTTTGGAAATGCGGATTTGCGGGTCCGGCCGGAAGTCTGCGGGTCGGTCACGAGCGCGCCGTCGCGTCCGCGGAATCGAAAGCAACTGCCCCCGATCCACGTGATTTCCATGCGCTGTGCAGGCTCCAACGCCTGTCGGACTCCGCAGCGTAGCACGGTGCCGGACTGGCGGTTGACGGCTGACCTCTCGCGCTAGAATGGACGGCCCCTGTCTCGAGGGGCCTTTTCTATGGGCACCATTGTTGCAAAGGGGCGATTCGCCCCGGCCCGACACGTCGTAGCCGCCGCGCGCGAACTGCTGGCCTACGCCGACCTGCTGCAGAACTTGGTCGTACGCGATCTCAAGGTTCGCTACCGCGGCTCGGTGCTTGGGTTCGCCTGGGCCTTGCTCAACCCCCTCCTGATGATGGGGGTATTCACGCTGGTCTTCCAGGTTTTGGCCAAAACCGACCCGATCGAGCGATACCCGTTCTTCCTGCTGAGCGCGCTGGTTCCCTGGCTGTTCACTCAGCACGCCTTGACGACCGCGATGCGCAGCGTCACGTCGAACGCTTTGCTTATAAAGAAGGTCTACTTTCCGCGCGAATTGCTGCCGCTCAGCGCAGTGTTGGCCAGCTTTATCAACTTTGTGCTCGCCTACGTGGTCTTCTGGCTGGTGGCGTTGCCATTCGGCGTTGGAGTGACCCGAACCATGCTGGCGGTGCCGCTGGTGATGCTGCTGCACCTGGTCTTCGTCCTGGGGCTGGGGCTTGTGCTGGCTACCGTGAACGTTTTCTTCCGCGACACCGAGCATATTGTTGAAGTGGGGTTGCTGGCGTGGTTCTTCCTGACGCCTATCTTCTACGCGATGTCCATCGTTCCGAATCAGACGGTCCTCGGACTGGACATTCACCGCTGGGTGTTCATGCTCAATCCAATGGCGACACTTGTGACGGACTACCGCTACGCGTTCATGTGGGGATTCCCGCCGATTCGGCACACACTGGTGACCATTGTGACCGCGCTGACGTTACTGGGTGTTGGATGGTGGATGTTCCGGCGACTGGCCAGTCGCTTCGCCGAAGAGCTCTAGCGCACATGGCGAATGCCGGGTTGGGCGTGCCGCGAACTCATACGAGGCCACCTGAAGCGTCGCAGCGACTAGGACGCTTCAGCTCCCGGGCCGGACTGCGTCGCGCCCTCGGTCACGGGCGACCGTCAGCGCACGGGGAAGAATATGTCGGTGCGCCATTTCGACTGGTCCGGCTCGGCGCCAGGATCGGTGATGTAGACCTCCCAAGGCGCGCCCGCGGGCTGGAGGCCTTGCGATTCCATCCACGCCGTCAGCGCCGACCACGATTGCGGGAGGTCGTCGTATGGTCCCACGTGCGTAACCGTCGCCACGGTTCCGGCCGGCAACTCCCCGGCCTCGACGCGGCCCTTGCCCTCGATGGGCGAGGGCACCGGCATCCCACATTCGAGGTCGACCGTTTTCCCGTCCATCGAGTGGTAACGGGAGAAGGGCATTCCGGCGGAATGCTGTCCGCTCTGCAGGATGTGCCCGTACACCTCGCCGAACAGCGATCCCATGAGTTCGCTGAGATTGTCCATTGCGCTCGTGGCGCGGATGGCCAACATCGGCTGGGATCGGACCTCCTTCGTCTCGAAGCTCTGCATCATCGGGCGTTGCTCGCATTTTGTTGTCGGTTGCAAACCGATCAGTGTCGGCACTTGGCTAGTCTAGGTCGACACGGCGAAACCAGGATCTAGATGCCTGCCGCCATCGAACTTCGCGGAGTCCGCAAACGCTTCAGGATCCGGCATGAGGCCGCGCGCACGTGGCAGGGCATGGCGCTGGCGCTGCTGGGCCGCCGACGGATCGAGCACGAAGAATTCTGGGCGCTCGACGGGGTTGACTTGGAGATCGCGGAAGGCGAGACGCTGGGAATCATCGGACCGAACGGATCGGGCAAGACCACGATTCTCAAGCTGCTGGCGCGCACGATCGAACCGACGGCCGGCGACGTGGAAGCGCGCGGCAAGGTCTTCGGGTTGCTCGAGCTCGGTGCCGGCATGCATCCGGATCTGACCGGCCGCGAGAACATCTTCCTGAATGGCTCGTTCCTGGGTATCGAGCGCAACGAGATGCGGCACCTTTATGACCGCATCGTGGCCTTTGCCGAGCTCGAACGCTTCATCGATACACCGGTTCGCCACTACTCGTCCGGCATGTTCATGCGGCTTGGATTCTCCATTGCGATCAACGTCGATCCGGACATCCTGCTGATCGATGAGGTACTGGCGGTTGGGGACGCGCGCTTTACGGCCAAGTGCTACGAGGCGTTGGCCGAGATCAAGGCCCGTGGCCGCACGCTGGTCTTCGTGTCCCACGACCCGATTCAGGTGCGTCGGTTCTGCGATCGCGTGCTCTGGATCGACCGCGGCAAGATTCAGGCGCTGGGTGATCCGCGGGACGTGATCCAGCAGTACCTCCAGCACATGCGCGGCGACGCCGCCTCGACGGCCGCCGAGCGGAAGGAAGCGGCGCCAGACCTCGGCGGCGACCAACTCCGCATCAGGGCGGCGACGGCCACTGACGAAGCGACCGGCGCTGAGAGTTATGCCTTCCTGCCTGGTGGTGTCGTGCGCCTGCAGTTGGAGCTTGAATCCGACGCCTACCTGGACGACGTCACTGTTGGCTGCGCCGTCCGCCGTAGCGACGGGCTGCTTATGCACGAGACCTCGACGGACGCATCGCTGGGTCCGAGCGCGATACAGCCAGGGCGCACGCACGTGGAATGCTCGCTCGGCCCGTTACCGCTGGGGCCTGGCAGCTACCAGCTGTCGCTGGGAGTCTGGCCGAACGAGGATCGGCTGCATCCTTACCACATTTGGCCCGACGCCATCACGCTTTTCGTGGGCAAGGCTGCGGCCTCTCAGCGGGGCGTGGCGGTCCTCCCGTCGCAGTGGCGCGTGGCTCTTGCCCCACCGGACGGCGAGTTGCAACCAACGTCGGCGCCAATTGCCCAACCCGACATGCTCACGGATGCCGCCGGGCCGTTCTGGACAGCGCCCCCGGAAGAACTGGCCATGGGCGCGCGCGAAGCTGAGTGGCTGGGCGAAGGCTGGTTCCCAGCCGAGAACTGGCCGCCGCGCGTGCGTTGGACCAGCGAGCGTGCGGTGGCCTACCTCCGCCAGGATGTCGGTCAAGGATCGTTGGTCTTGTCGGCCTGTCGCCCGCTGCATGGACGGGCACAAGCCGAGGGTCGCGTGCGCCTGAACGGGCTTCACATTGCCACGTTCCAGCTTCACGGCATGGACTTTGAGGATGTGGTGGTTCCGCTGGATCCGGTGACGCGGCCGACGACCCACGAACTCGCTATTGAAGTCGACGACGCGTTGGTGCCCGCGAAGGTCGGCCTGGATACGGACACCCGACCGCTGGGTATCGCCGTAAGTTCCATCCGGGTGGAATGACCAGGGAGCATCCGCCCGTTCGAATCGTCGTTTTGAACTACAACGGCGCCGGACGGATCGAGCGCTGCCTTGAGCGGTTGCTGGCAACCCGCTATCCCGACCTCCGAGTGACCGTGGTCGATAACGCATCGAGCGACGGCTCTCCCGCCAGCGTCGAACAGGCGTTTCCAGAAGTCGAACTCGTCGAGAACGGCGCCAACCTGGGCTTCTCGCGGGGTAACAACAGGGCGCTCCGTGGGGCAACTGAGCCTTACGTGGGTCTCCTTAATCCGGACACCGAGGTCGAGCCGGACTGGTTACATCCGCTGGTCTCGCGCCTTGATGGCGACCCGCTTGCCGGTGGGGTCGGGGCCAAGTTGCTGCACCAGCACGACCGTATTCCGCTGCGACTGACAGTCCCGACGTTTTCTCCGCCACTGCCCGACGCGCGGGAGCTCGGGGTGCGGTTCTATGGCGCCGAGACAGGTTACGGCGCCGCCGACGTGACCGGCGGTGCGCACGGCGTGGAACTCAACGAGTATGGCCATCCGTTTCGCTGGACTGAGGCCAAAGCCGAGCTTGCGGTGCCCGTAGGCCGCCGGGCCGCCACGCTGCGAGTGGACTTGGCCACGGGCGACGGACGGGCGCCGGTTTCGCTCTGCGTTTACGCCGGCGGCAAGCTGCTGGTTGAGACGCAGGTGCCGACCGAGCGCACAACGCTTCAACTTGAGCTGAATGCCGAGTTGGTGGAGCGACTGGCGCGACCTGCGATCGAATGCGCCGGCATCATGCCGCTGCCTGACGGTTCGATGCGTGATCGCGGCACGCACCTGCTGGCTGGCGTGCCCTGGTCGGCCTGGGACAATTCAACGTACGGTAAGCCGAGCGAGGTGTTCGCGGCCAAGGGCGCGGCCGTGCTCTACCGCCGGTCCATGCTTGAGTCGCTCAACTACCTGGATGACGGCATCTTCATGTACTACGAGGATGCCGATCTGGCCTGGCGCGCCCGGCGGCGCGGTTGGCGTTTCTGGTACGAACCGGCATCTGTCGTCCGCCACGAACACGCCGCGCTCAGCCGGGAGTGGTCGCCCGGGTTCGTACGCAGCGTCGAGTTTGGAAAGCTGCGGATGCTCGGGAAGAACGCGCCGCGGCTGTGGGTGACGCGGCACGCGGCAGCGGCGTTCAAGTTCGCGACGGGCGACTTTCGGAACGCGTTGGCGCTGCGCGACGTGGAGGCGGCGCGCCGCGTGGCGGCACGTGCCCGCGCGCTCGGTGACGCCGCTATCGCCGGGCCGCGAACGTGGAGGTTGCGCAGCGTTGAAGCCCGCCTGGCGCCGCTGGACGGGCGTGAGCTGCGGCCGTTCTTTGAATCATCGTGAAAGCGGCGGTCTACAACCGCTGGTTGCATGAGAAGGGCGGCGGCGAGCGTCACGCCGTGATGGCCGCCCGCGTGCTGGCGGATCGCTTCGAGACCGAGCTCATTACGCACCGTCCGATCGATCGGGATGCGCTGGCGGACGCCCTGCACATCAGTCTCGATCAGATTGGGATTCGGGTGATTCCGGCGCTGCCTCCAAACCGCTTCGCCGAAATCACTCGCGAATACGACCTATTCGTCAACGCGTCGTTCATGACCAATCAGCCGTCTGCGGCGCGCCATAGCTTGATGCTCGTGCTCTTCCCGTCGCCGATTGACCGCACCTGGACCGTGCGGCTACGGCAGACCATCGGCCGTTTCCTGAAGCGACAGCTCCTGGTGCCGGAGTGGAGCGACGGCTTCTACGACGTGCAGGAGCTCGGTCGCGGGTGGTTCCGCTACACGACCGACCACGCCCGCGTTCGGCTGCGCGTGCCGCGAGGTAAGAGACCGGTGCACATCGATGTCGTGGCGGGAAATTTCCGGCCTCACAAAAGCCTGCCGGTCCGATGCCTGGCGGACGGACAGGTCATTGCCGAACACACATTCACGCCGCGTCCCGGCGATTTCGAAACCTGGCGAATCAATTTGGACCGCCGATATGTGAACAATGGCACTGCCGAACTCACTTTTACGTCGCCGACGATCAACCCTGCGAGTGAAGTGACCGAGGCGGACAATCGCGAGATTGGGCTGGCCGTAACCGACGTGCGGGTCCGCCATCCTCGGCACTTTCTCTACGAGCTGATCTTCCGTCGCGCGCTGCCGGACCTGGGGTGGCGACTCGAGTGGTTGCCAGAAGAGCATTCGCTGGCCAATCTCGACACGTACGATCGGATTTGTCCAATCTCGGAGTACAGCCGCACGTGGATGGAGACCTATTGGCAACGCACCGGGCCGCTGCTCTATCCGCCCGTGGACACGAGCTGGGCCAAGCCGCGGCCAAAGTCTCAGACGATCCTGAGCGTTGGCCGTTTCTTTCGCGGCTCGCACGAAAAGAAGCACGGGGTGCTGGTCGAACAGTTCAAGCACATGTGCCGGGAGGGACTGGAAGGCTGGACCCTGCGGCTAGTCGGCCACCAGAGCCGGCGGGACGTTGACGTGGCGTACACGGATGACCTGCGCCGGCGAGCACGGGGCTTTCCGATCGAGTTCGCCGTCGATGCCCCGTTCGACGACCTGCAACGGTTCTATGGCGAGGCGCAGATCTACTGGCACGCCGCGGGATTTGGGGAACGCGCCGCGCGCGACCCGATCAAGTTCGAGCATTTTGGAATCTCCGTGGTCGAGGCTATGGCCAACGATGTGGTTCCGGTGGTGCTGAACCAGGGCGGACCGCCGGAGGTCGTGCGCGACGGCCACGACGGATATCTATGGATGACGGCCGCGGAACTGCGCGCTCGGACCTGGGACTTGGTGCGAAATCGCGAACTACGAACCACGATGGCTGGTCGGGCCCGCCACTCGAGCCGGCGCTTCAGCACTGCCGCGTTTCGGAATCGGCTGAATGCGCTGGTGGACGAGCTCGTCGATGACTAGCCGCACCCGAAGACGGGCTGCCACATGACGCGAACGCGTCGGCTGATGCGTTGGGGTCGCGCGCGCCCGGCCCTGCTCCTGTTTGTGTTCGCATTTGCGTTGTATGCCTTGAGCATGGGGCCCGCGCGTAACGGCTCGGGTTACAGCGCCGACGGCACGTTTGCGTTTGAGATGGCCAAGAGCGTGATGGTCGATCGCGGCCATGCCTATCTGCGTGACCAGAACAGGAACTTCGCTCGCTGGGGCGTGGGTCTACCCACGGCATTTGCTCCGATCGTGGCGTTCGCAGAGCCGCTGGCCCAAAGAGCTCCTCAGCGTGATCGGATTCCACTCGACGCCCATGACGTACTGCTCGTCAGCTATCCGCCGTTGGGTGGCACACCGGGATCGGACGTGCAGCGGGAACTTGATCTCGATATCACGCCCGGGGTCTACGACGCCCTGATCCTGGTGTCCCACAGCGGACTCAGCGCCGAGTTCGCACAGGGAACCGAGATTGCGCGACTTCGGCTCGCCGACACCGCGGGCGGGACTACCGAGCATCCTATTCGCGTCGGAATCGAGACTGCCGAGTGGGCATATGACCGGGGCGACGTACGTGCCGTGATCAAACACGATCAGCCGCCGCCGGTGGCTCGTCATATCGGCAACTCACGTGCCTACTACTACGCGGCGACTTGGCAATTCGACACGCCTCGCAATCTGGCGTCAGCGCGAATTGCCTACGTGCTGCCGGACGGCAACTTCTACGTGGACGGTCTTGCCGTACGAACGCAGGACGGGACCTGGCTGGACGGGCCCGGCGTGGGCCGCGTCTGGTCGGAGCGGCAGAATCGCGAATTTTTCCGGCGCATCTGGGTGGCGGCCGCCAACGCGTTCGCCACCGCGCTGGGCGTGGTGCTGGTCTTCCGAATCCTGCGCCGGCTTTCGTATAGCGAGCGCGTGGCGGTGGTCGGCGCGCTGGTCTATGCCGTCGGAACCATGGCCTGGCCGTACGCCAAGTTCGACTTTTCCGAACCGATCGTCACGACCCTCCTGCTTGGGTCGGTCTGGCTCCTGCTGGTCTTCGACTCGACTCGACGGCAGCGCTACGTGCTGCTCGCCGGGTTGGTGGCGTTCGCGGCGGTTCTGACGAAGTACGTCAGCGTGATAGCTGTGCCTTTGTTGCTGGCCGGACTCGTGGTACATGCCAAGGCCGGGAGCACTTGGCGCCAGGCCGTGCGAGAGTCCGTGCGTCCGGTGCTCGTTTTCCTTGCGCCGTTTCTGGGGGTTCTGCTGCCCGGATTGGTAGCCGCGGCCACGCTGTTCGATTTCCGTCTCCTTTATGTCCATGAGCTCATCGGCGGCCTCCAGCGCGGCTGGCTGGAACTACCGTTTGGGTTGGGCCTCGGCGGTCTGATTACAAGCTGGGGCAAGGGCGTGCTCTGGTACAACCCTATTTTGCTGGTGACGCTCCCTGTACTGCCGTGGTTCGTGCGGCGCCATGGCTGGCGCTCGCTCGTGTTCGTTGCGATTCCAGTCGCCTATGCCCTGCTCTACAGTCGGAAGCAGGTCTGGTACGGCGGCAATGCGTGGGGGCCGCGCTACCTCGTACCGACGCTTCCGCTGCTCGTCATCGTGGGAGCGCCCCTGTTCGAGCGTGCGATCGAACGGGCGCGAAGCTGGATTCCCGGCGCGGCACTTGCGGTCGTGGTTCTCATCAGCGCCAGCGTGCAGTTCATGGGTGTTGCCAAGGATTTCATTAGTTACCTCGATCTCTTCCAGCAGCAGGTGGCCGGTGCGGTACCGCACAACGGTGCGGTCTACGGTGGCGCCGACTACCAGCCCTGGTCCTCCATTCAGCCGGAAGGCGACTTCGCGGCGGTGTTGTACGCGTACCAGTTTTCGCCGTTACTGGCTCATGCGTGGCTGCTACGCGCTGACGCGGTCAATCTGCTCGCGCCGGACCGCACGGACTGGCTGGCGGACTCTCTGGGCCGCACGCCCTGGCTACGATTTGGCATCGATGCAGTTCCCGTGCGTCCTGAGAACGGTCTGGGATTGGATTTCTGGTCGCTGAGACTTGTGGAGAGTTTTCTGGCGTATCCGGGGTTTCTGGTTTGGGTGGCCGCATTGCTGCTGCTGCTGCAATTCGCCGCGCTTTGGGCGTGGGTCGGCCTGAGCGGCCGCATCTGGCCGTCCACGCGGGGCGTGCCCCTGATACGACTCCTTGCGATTGGCGCGTTTGCCGCGCTGTTGATTAGCTTTGACACGCTACATTTCATGCTCTAGCTTCCAAGGGAAGGGAGCAGGCGACACTAATGGCTGATTCGGACGCGACGTCCGCGCCGCCGCTCATTCCAGACGACTTTCTGTCGATCCTGCGCTGCGTGAACGACGATCATCCGCGCGATGACGGCGTCTTGTGCATCAAGGGCGACTTTCTCGTCTGTACAGTTTGCGGCTATCGATACAGGGTCGAGGACGGGATTCCCAACATGCTGTGGGAAGACGCGATTCCCCCGAGGCACGAGGAAGCCGTTAGCTCGTGAATTCGATCAGCCAGGCGAAAGACCTGCTGGTCAAGTACCGGCGGCACCGCGCGATCTTCCGCCCGTCGCTTGGTCGTTTCGCGTATCACTGGATGCGCGGCACGACGG
>JAPPKM010000162.1 GCA_028874315.1 Chloroflexota bacterium | reverse complement strand
CCGCTTCGTAGGGGCGGGTCTCTGACCCGCCCGTCGTCCGGTCGTGTGCCGTCGGCGTCCACCCGAACCCGGTTCCCACCCCCCGTCGCGCCCCCTCCTCTTCGTGGAATCGGCGTCCCCGACCCGCCCGTCTTCCGCGCAACATCTACCTCCATCAAACTCGCAGCCCGCCGCCGCGCACCCAGGGCCGACACACCCGGGCCCGGCCGCGCCGCATCTCCCGATGTCGTCGCGACCACCTCATGCCGCTGCCTTGCACTCCGGCAGCCTCAGCTGCTCCCGGTGCACCACCGGCAGTTTGGACGGCAGGCATCCCGTCCACCGGTTCCACGCCAGGCGCACCTCGCGAAGCTCACCCAGCTGGCTCAATTCTGCCGGAATCGCCCCATTCAATCCGTTGGACGACAGGTTCAGGTCAGTCAGGTTCGTCAATTGCCCCAACTCCGCCGGAATCGGCCCCTTCAATCCGTTGGACGACAAGTTCAGGTGGGTCAGGTTCGTTAATTGCCCCAGCTCCGCCGGAATCGACTCCGTCAACTCGTTCCAGGACAGGTCCAAGACCCGTAGGTTGACCAACTGCCCCAGATCCGCCGGGATTGACTCCGTCAGCTCGTTAAAGGACAGGTCCAAGACCCGCAGGTTGGTCAGCTGCCCCAGTTCCGCCGGGATCCCTCCCTGCGCATCGGCCCCGGCCAACCGCAGTTCTTCCAGGTTCCGCAGTTCGCCAAGTTCACTCCAGATTGACCCCACCTCGCTCCGCGACAGGTCAAGCACGCGCAGGTCCGTCAGCCAGATCAGGGACCGCGCAGCCCGTCGGTCCAGCCGAACTCCGGTGAGGCGCAATTCGCGAATCCGCGGCGGGGAACCGCCGATCGTTACGCCGTCCCACTCGCGCAGGGGACGCTCGCGCGTCCAATTCAGCTCGACGGCGTCGGGCAGGTCCTCGTGCAGCGCCAGGAGCGCGGCGCAGTCATTCACCAGGCCAGGATTGAGCGACGCATTGACGCTGGCGTTCCCCCGGCAGATGCGGAGGTCGGCCGGGTTATACGGTTGGCGCGCGTGCCGAGCCAGTAATCGACGGCCGTAGCCTCGTCCGGCCACCGTCTGTGGATCGCTCCCGTCCGCCGCCACCGTGAAGACGCTCACGGTTCCTGTTGGTCCATACCAGTGCGACAGCTCACGCCACAGCGCCACGACGACAATCCGAGACCCGTCGGGCGACCACGCCGCGTCCCGACGGCCCCAGTTGGGAGCGTAGTCCGGCGCCAGCAACTCCATCCGTCCCTGCTCAACGCCCCCCACGGTCACCACCACAACGGCGCTAGGCCCGGATGGCGCGCTGGCCAAGTCGGCGGACCACAGTCGCCCGGGCTGGACGACCAGCAGAATCCTGGAGCCGTCCGGCGACCACGCCACCCGCGGAATCCACCAGGCCGGGGGCGGCCTGTGCGTATGCGATGCCGGGAACCATTCCGTGACGGGCGCCAGCCGTCGTGCGTCGCTGCCATCGGCTGCGATGGTGTATAGGGCCAGCCACAACCCGTCGTGCTGGACAAAGGCCAGGCGTGCGCCGTCCGGCGACCACGAGGCCGCGCTGGCGGCCCGCTCGGTCAGCCGCGCCCGGCGGTTGCCGTCCACGTCGAGCACGTCAATGGCCACGCCGCCCTCGCCGAGAACGTGCGCAACAGCCAGGGACCGACCGTCCGGCGCCCACACCGGCGCATGCCGCACCGGGTCCGAAAATGGCTTCGACCACCTCGCTCGGCCCGTGCCATCGGCGGGGATCAGCACCAGTAACGCCTCGTCCCAAAACGCAATCCACTCGCCATCCGGCGACCACGCCGGCAGGCCGTCGAAACGGCCATTGCGCGTCAGACGTCGTTCGCCGGTGCCGTCCAGCTGCCGCACCGCCAGCTCGTAGGCGAAGGCGGTTTCAGGCGGACTGCGAACGCCCTCCCGCTTGGGAAACTGGCACGTGGCATACACGACCTCGGCCCCGTCGGGCGAGAGATCGAACGGAATCAGCGGGCCAACGGCTTCCGAGCTATCCGGGCCGCTGCTGGCATCGGCCACCTGCCACGCGCGTGTGCCGTCCGGCGTCGCGGCATACAGCAGGGGCCCCCGGCTGAACAGAATCACCGATCCGTCAGCGCTCCACTCGACAAAGTCGTCCCGCAGCCAGCGAACGGCGTGGGCGAAGAGCGGCAAACAGGCAGTCGGGAGCGGCTCGGGTGGGGGCAGAGTGTCGGACTGAATTGTGACGATCCTCGGTGGTTCCACGTAATCGGAACCAGGCGTTGGCGTGGGCGTCGACGTCGCACCACGCGTGGCGCCAGCGGGCGCGTGCGTCACCGCCGACGCCACGGCCGCCGGCGTGGCCGTTGGCGCCATGCCTGGCCTTTCGGTCACGGACCTGACCACGGGTCGCGTCGCCGCCCGTTCCGGGTCCGGCGGTTCCGTGGATGCGTCGGGCAACGGGCCGCACGCGAGCATTACGCCAAGCACCAGCACCAGGAAACCCACGCGCCCAATTCGACGCACGGCTCGCCGGTCCGGAGTCCGGCCGCGATACCTCGCCCCACGGCGCATCGCGCTCCTCCCTCCCTTCGCCCAACTCCCGTGGCTTCGAGTAGGGCGCCGTGACCGCCGCCTGCACCGACCCGCAGGCATTCGGACCCACCACGGCCCGCCGGTCGCTGGTAACGGGGACCTCGGAGGTCGTCACAGAACCAGGACTAGTGCGGTGCACCGCGCACCCGTTCATTGGCGTGTGCGCGGGATTCCCGCGCAAGTCATCCAGCCGATGACCAACGCCCGCCAGCCCCGCCAGCGCTGCGCAAACCACCGTCGTACCCGAAGAGTCAGCGTCGTCGACTGCCACGCCCCGTCCGGCCGGCGGCGACCAATCAGTCTCGCCGCACACCAACCGTTGCACCCGTCATCCTAAACCATCGCCCCACGGCAATCGGCCTCGTCACGACCTTTGGTCACAACCCAAACGACAATCCCCACACCACCGTCACGCCAAATCCAACGCCAGCCCGCCTGGCCACCACCAGTCCGGCAATCTGCTAGATCAGCCGCGCCTCCCGTGCGCGCAGCTCGGCCTTCAATTAGCCAACTAAGGCGTACATCTAACCAGCGACGCTCTTCCACTCAATCCGCAGCGCCTGGACCGCTCGAAGTGCGTCCTTTCGCGTCCTCGACTCGCCAGGTATGTACTGCGAGGTCTACTTCGTCGAACAACCATGGGTGACACGTCGGAGCACGGGCTTTGCGCGCACCGTGAGCTGCCTGCTCAGTCTTCCCACAAAGCCACCTCCCCAAGGAATCTCTCCACCAGCGCGGCGGCCTCCGGGGGCGCATCGGTCACGAAGGCGAATCTCAGATGGCAGGGACCTTCCACGATATCCCCGCAGTTGTCGGCCGCAAGGTCGCCATGCGTGCTGTCATAGAGCCGCCACAGTCTTCGCAAGAATTCCCCTTCACCGAGCCTGTGATATAGGTTGTAGAAGAGTTCCGTGCCAAAGTGATTGCGACACTCGTACCGCCGCTCGGGCGTCGCATCGCCAACCGCCGTGCTTCTGCACTCTCTCGATAGATCACTCAATCCTGCTTCTGAGCCTCTAACGCCAGCGCGCATTACGAAGAAATTAGCGCCGCCTTCGCTCAGCCAGCTGGGGCCCTCGTGCCAATAATAATGCGAGACTTCGTGATGGACTATTGCCCGCAGGCTTTGATTCCAATCGTGATTTCGATCGTCATAGGCCTCGCGTATGCCGATATGCGTTCCCAGGAACAGTCCGCCCCAGGGTTCAACGGCTTCGGTCACGTGCAGGGCGATGTATTTGGTTGGAAATGATCGCCTGATGAACCCCTCGGTAAACCGAACGGCTTCCTCCAGGTGATCCATGGTTGCCGCGTCTCCGGGTCTGCTGCGAATGACCGCTAGCGTCACCGGCCCAGCCTGGGGAAGCGCGATGGATCGATCCTCAACCAATAGGTTGGCGGAATTGAGCATCGTGTCAAATGATTCTGGGTCGTTCTCCGCAGCATGCGCGAGTACCGGAATGATCTTGGTGTGATCGTCGGTGACTCCGCCACGCTCAGCGAAGTGTGCCACGATTGAATGCTGCTCATGGCGATGCCACCATCCTATTCTATACAAACTGCTAATAGCTAACATGTCAACTGGCTCGACCGAATCGAGGAACGGCATTCGCAACAGGTAGTAGGCTATCGTTGGCTCGTTGCTGCCCGGATTGGTCTCAAGTAGAGCTAGGCGCTCGTTGACACCAACCTTCATGAGCTCGTGAACTACTTCTACTTCTTCGTCGGTTAAGCCATCCACTATCCAAGGCTTCTGTAGCGCCAGGACTGCTAGATCGGGCACCTCGGTTGCATGTGATCCCCACTTGCCGAATAACCTCTCTTCGGTCGGGTTGATTCCGTCGCTGACCCATGCCTGCTCGGCATGACGCGCCATCGCTTTGTACAGACGGGCTTTTCTTTGAGAATACTGATTGCGTATGAACCAGGATTTATAGATCCGATCCCGCAACATTGGTTCGGACACGGCAAAAACCCGTTCCAGCTGGGCTACTCCCTCCTGTTCCAGGGGTGTCAGGCCGTCGGCAACCCAGTAAAGATTGGCGATGATGGCCGGATAGTCGGGATCGGACGCCTTGCGCGGAGCCTTGGCCGTGTTGGGAATGATCACGTCGTCAAGCTGCTTCAGCTTGTCCGGCACGTTTTGCAGGTTCACTTCGCCAACCGCGATCCCGGGGCCGGCCACGTTCCAGATCTCGAACACGGTGCGCTGTGTCCGCAACAGCTGCAGACCCTGCGGATTACCGTCCACCTCCCGCTCCTCATACCGGATCGGCAGTCCGTACAGGCTCAGCCAGGCCGGCTCGCCCAGGAACCTCGCCTTGATCGCCGGGTTCTCGTCCAGGAGCGCCAGGTGAGCGCGCGTCACGCTGCCAAAGTCCCCGTCGCTGTCGGTCTCCACCACTTGGTGCGGCGGCACATTGGGCAACACCACCTCGGGGTACCGGTTCGCCAGCGCGTCCAGGGTGTTGAAGTAGCGCATGCGGCCCTCACCGGGATCCCACTGCAAGATCACCTTTTGGAAGGCCTGAAGGGTGAAGGCCTCGCTGGCCCATCGCTGGCTGATGGGATAACCGATGGCGTCGAGGTCGCTGGCGCGAACAAAGTCGTAAAACGGCGCGCCGTGCGCATTGGTCACCGCATACCCGTCGTCCGGTTCCGGCGTGTCGCTGCCGGTGATCGTGAAGAGACAGCCGTCGTCAAGGACGACGCCCTCGCATTCCAACGCCGCCGCCGGTGTCCAGGCGCTCGTCAAGACCGCCCCGGCAATCGCCACCGCCGCCAGCGCTACCCGTAGCGGCCGCCGGCGGCTACGAATCGCTGGCTTCCTCGAACGTCGGCGGGGACATCACGCCCGTCAAGGTGCGCGGCTCCTCCCGCGGTCCCTGGCCGCCCGCGACGCGCATACCAGCAGCCCTTGGACCTGATCCCGCACGCGATCCCCACAAGGACGACATGTCGTGCAACGATAGTCATGCCGCGACTGAAGTAATGTCAAGAATGACATGCCACCCTGCACGTGGCCGCTCGTGGCCAACGCCTGCGTGGGTGGGGCCTCGGAGACCCCGAAGCTGGCTCCGGCGCTAGCGGGGATGGCGACCCCATCGCATCCCGGAAGATCACCCGGCTCCCGGCATTCCGGCCCGACTCCGATGCGCCCGCCGAATCACGCTCACCTGCTTGCAGATAGTGTACACTTTCTGAGTAAGCCTCGCAATTTCATCCCGATCCCCAATGCCCATCGCCCGTCTCGTCCTGCACCTCCCTCGGTTTCTGTTACGGCTGCTCCAGCTCGTGGTGCCCACCGTGCCATTTGCACCCGGTCCCACGTCGCCGTCTCGACACACCCAGCCCGCTGGATTGGGAAAACACCCGTCGATCCGCCTTGGCCCCGCCCATCCCGCCCGCCCCCCGTCGCACCCGCGATCTGCCTGCCCGGGACGCGTCCAGGAGCGGCTGTCCACCCCCGCCAGGCTCCACCCCGATGCACGCCGAAAAACCGACCCGTCGCGCCTCAAGAGTTTTTTGGAAAAAACTCTCATCGCGCGCGAGGCGCCCATTTCACGCCCCCCGGCAGCCTCCCCTGCTGCGCTGGCGAGCGCGCCGTGCCCCATCGATCCCCCGACCACCGCCCCGCACTCGCGGTCGGTTGGTCCGGTTGTCCCCTGCCGTCAGCGGTACGATGAGCCTCCGGCCCCGACGTGCGGCGCCGTCGTTTCCGAAACCGCGATGAAGTCCCAGTCGTCCCCCTCCGTCCTCGACGCCATGGCCGGCCCCTACGATCCGGCCTCAGTCGAATCCCGGCTCTACGACACCTGGGACGAGTCAGGCGCATTCCAGCCGTCCGAGGATCTCGAGCGGCGCCCGTTCACCATCGCCATCCCCCCGCCCAACATCACCGGCCAGCTGCACAACGGCCATGTCCTCTTCGTGGCCTACCAGGACCTGATGATTCGCTGGCAGCGCATGCGCGGACGCGCCTCCCTCTGGCTGCCCGGCACCGATCACGCCGCCATCGCCACCCAGAATGTGATCGAACGCGAACTCGCCAAAGAAGGCCTGTCGCGTCACGACCTCGGCCGCGACGGCTTCGAAGAGCGCTTCTGGCAATGGAAGGACGAAGTCGGCGACAACATCAACGAACAGCTTCGTCGGCTGGGCGCCTCGGTCGACTGGACCCGCGAGCACTTCACCTTGGACGAGCAACTCTCGCGCGCCGTACGCGAAGCCTTCGTCCGCCTGTACGAGAAGGGCTTGATTTACCGCGGCCGCTACATGGTCAACTGGTGCCCCGACGACCAGTCCGCCATCAGCGACCTCGAAGTCGAGCACCTGGACGTCGAAGGCTCCCTCTGGCACATCCGCTACCCGCTGGTCGACGGCGGCCATCTGACCGTGGCCACCACCCGCCCCGAAACGATGTTGGGCGATACGGCCATCGCCGTGCACCCGGACGACCAGCGCTACCAGACGCTGGTCGGCCAGGAAGCTCTGGTTCCCGGAATCGGCCGCCGCATACCGATCATCGCCGACGCCTTTGTCGACCCCGAGTTTGGGTCCGGCGCGGTCAAGGTCACGCCCGGCCACGACCCGAACGACGCGGCCATGGGCGAACGCCACGACTTGCCGGTCATCAACATCATGAACGGCGACGGCACCCTCAACGACAACGCTGGATCCTGGACTGGCCAGGATCGATTCGATGCCCGAGCGGCGTATCTGGAGTTCCTGGAAGCCGAAGGTCTGTTGGAGCGCATCGAACCGCACACCCACCCGGTCGGCCACTGCTCCCGCGACGAGGCGGTGATCGAGCCGCTGGTCTCGGAGCAATGGTTCGTGAATGTTCGTCCACTCGCCGACGCCTCCACGGCCGCCGTGAACGACGGACGCATCCGGTTCCACCCCGCCCGGTTCAAGAACGAGTTCCTGCGCTGGCTGGACGAGATCCAGCCCTGGTGCATTTCCCGGCAGCTCTGGCTGGGCCACCGTATTCCGGTCTGGTACTGCCAGTCGTGCGAGGCGGTCATCGTCCCGCGCGAGGATCCGACGACCTGCCCAACCTGCGGTGGTTCGGATCTCGAGCAGGACCCGGACGTGCTCGACACCTGGTTCAGCTCAGGCCTGTGGCCCTTCTCAACCCTCGGCTGGCCCGACGACACCCCCGACATGCGGCGCTTCTATCCCACCGACGTCATGGAAACCGGCTACGACATCATCTTCTTCTGGGTCGCCCGCATGGTCATGCTCGGCCTCGAGCTTGTCGGCGAGGTGCCGTTTCACGACGTGTACTTTCACGGCCTGGTGCGCCATCTCGACGGCTCCAAGGTCAGCAAGACCAACTACCAACCCGGCGACGATCCACTCGAAACCATCGAGGCCTACGGCGCCGACGCCATGCGCTTCAGCTTCGTCACCGCCGCGGCACCCGGCAATGACATGCGGCTTGATCTTCGTCAGGTTGAGCGGGGCGGGCACTTCGCCAACAAGATCTGGAATGGCGCCAAGTTCGTCATCGGCGCGAAGGAACGAACGGCCGGCACCCCGGCCGGCGAGCCGTCCCTCGTCGACCGCTGGATCCTCAGCCGCTTCAACCAGGTGCATGCCGAGGCGATTCGCGACGTCGAGCGCTTCCGCTTCGGCGAAGCCGGTCGCGCGCTCCACGACTTCCTCTGGACAGAGTTCTTCGACTGGTACGTCGAGGCCGCGAAAATTCGCCTCTACGGCGACGACCCGGCCGCCGCCGCCCGCACCTCGGCCACCCTGGGGACCGTGCTCGACGGCTCCCTGCGGCTGCTCCACCCGTTCATGCCATACGTCACCGAAGAAATCTGGCGCCATTTCCGCGCCGCTGGCGGCTCGCAGGAAGCCCTCGAGCTCCTGATCGAGACGCCGATCCCTGCCGCTTCGCCGGACGTTGACGAGGACGCGATCGCTCGGGTTCGCTCGCTGATCGACATCGTCCAGGGCATCCGCAACGCCAGGCACGAGTCAGGCGTGGAGGCCGGCCGCCGCGTCGAGGCGCGCGTCATCGGCGGTGCAGGTCTTGAAGCCGAGGCCGTGTTCATCCGTCGTCTGGCGCGCGTGGACCCGCTCACGTTCCATCCCGTCGGTACGACCTTCGATGAACCGGCTGTCACGGCACGCGCCGGCGGCGTGGAGATCTTCCTGCCGCTGGCCGGAATGGTCGATCTCACCGCCGAGCGAGATCGATTGGCGCGCGAGTTGGCCGAAGCCGAATCCACGCTCGGCCGGGCTGAGCACTTGCTGGCCAATCCGCGCTTCGTCGAACGCGCACCGGAGGCCGTCGTGGCCAAGGAGCGCGAACGAGCCCGCGCGGCGCGCGAGCGCGTGGACCAGGTCAAGGAGCGACAGGCGGCGCTGGTCGGTTCGCCCTAGTCCGGCGATCGCTGAACGCGCGGCGGACGCGGCTGCTCGAAGCCTAGTCCTCGGCTCGCACGTACAGTTCGCGCATGGCGGTTGGCCCGCGCAGCACTTCGCCGCGTATGCCGCGGTCGCTGGCTGCGGACACATCCTCAATCGCCGGACGAACCTGTGACGAGAGCTGGTCGATGTAGTGCAGCGCAATGGCCTCCGGCAGCATCGGTTCGGTGACCGCGGCGTATTCCAGCTGACCCTGGTGGCTCAACACCAGGTGCCGCAGCAAGGTCGCAATTTCCCCGTCGCACCCGGCGGCGGTCAGGGCGCGGTCCAGAATCCGTACCCCCTGAACCATGTGGCCTTCCAGGTTGCCGGCGTCCGTGTAGACAATGCTGGCCTGCAGATCCAGCTCCTCCAGCTTGCCCAGGTCGTGTAGCACGACTCCAGCCAGTAACAGGTCGCGATCCAGCTGCGGAAACACCCGTGCCACCCGCTCCGCGATCTGCAGCATCTCCACCGTGTGCTCCGCCAGACCGCCGATCCAGGCGTGGTGCCGGGTCTTGGCGGCGGGCCACATGGGTAGCCGCTCCGCAACCAGTGGATCGGCGATCACGGCGTTCAGCACGTCCTTCAGCACCGGCGTCGTGAAGGAATCGATCGCATCGCGGATAGCCCCGGTGAGCTCCTCGGCACTCTTGGACGAGCGCGGCAGATAGGCCGTCGCGTCCCACGTCTCGTCCGAGGGTCGCATCGCGTCGATCTTGATGTTGACGCGGTTGCGAAACTCATCGGCTCTGCCCTCGATTTCGAAGGGCTCGCCCTCGGTGACGGCCGCGATCTGCTCGTCGGTGACCTGAAAAAACACCGCGTCAATCGTGGCGCCGGCGCGGTCGCGCAAACCCAGGCGCAGGAAGCGCGTGCCCGTGCGGGCCTCACGGACCTCGCAGGATGCCACCAGGAACACACCATGCACCATGCGGCCGGGAGTGATTTCGGCAATGTTCACGAGCGCTGGTCCATCGTGAAGGTCAAAGAACGCGGCATCCTACTGTCCGAGAGCTTCGCGGAGCCTGACAGTCGCCGCGAAAACGCTAGCGACGGCGACGCAAAACGTCGCGAAGTCGCTGCCGTAGCGATGGGCGCTGGTCGGGAAGTTCGATAACCCGCCCGCGCCACATCACGGGACTACCGCGACTACCGGGCGAACGGGCCGATCGCCGTTCCATGATCCCGCGCACCAGGGCCGCCGCAAAAACGACCGCGCCGGCAACTGCCACGATCGACGCGAATTGCCGCAGAAAGATCGACAGGAAAAGCGCCACGACCACAAGAACCGCCGCCGTGACCAGCATTTCGCCCGTCGTTGAAACGCGGGACATGATCCATCGGCCGAGCAGCTCGACATAGTTCCGGCGACGCCGGTTCGGCTGCGGCGCCCGCACAACCCGGCGCTTCGGGGGCGGCGCTGATGCTTCGGCCCGATCAAGGATTTCCTTGACCTCGTCCTGCCAACTCTTTGGCATGGCTACGTGTGTTGTGGGGTTGCGTATCGAGTATATCGCCACGTCAGCTTTCGCTTGGAACCGGACTGGCGTCGACGGCGAGGGCGAAGCGGTCGCACCGGCCGCGCTGACCCGTGGATCGCTGGCTATCCTGCACACATGGCGACGACCGCAACCGACCCCTTTGAGATCGAAGTCTTCCGACATCTCTTCGCCTCGGTGGCCGAGGAGATGGGCGTCACGGTTCAGCGCAGCGCCCATTCGCCCAACATCAAGGAGCGGCGCGACCATTCCTGTGCCGTCTTTGACGCCGACGGGCGGATGATCGCGCAGGCGGCCCACATTCCGGTTCATCTTGGATCAATGCCCGCCTCGGTGACGGCGGCGATCGAGGCCTACGAAGGCAAGGCGCCAACGCCCGGCGACGTCCTCATCGTGAACGACCCCTACCTGGGCGGCACGCACTTGCCCGACATCACGACGGTCTCCCCGGTGTTCGTCGGCTCGGAACGCCGGCCCACGCACTGGGGCTGGGTGGCGACCCGCGCCCACCACGCCGACGTCGGCGGCCTCGCGCCGGGTTCTATGCCGCCCTCGACCGAACTCTTCCACGAGGGATTGATCATCCCTCCGCTGAAGCTGGTCGACGCCGGTGCGTTGGACGAACAGTTGGTGGCGATCATCTGTCGAAACGTCCGCACGCCCGAGGAGCGCCGCGGTGATCTTGAAGCACAGCTGGCCTCTCACCGAGTCGGTGAAGCTCGGCTGATGGACTTCGCCCGACGCTACGGTGCTGAGCCCCTCCGCGATCGGGCCGAGGCGCTGCTTGCCTACTCCGAGAAGCTGGCACGCGCCCGGCTGCGGGTCGTGCCCGACGGAACCTACAGCTTCACGGACTACCTGGACGATGACGGCGCCGACGGGCCCCCGGTACCAATCAACGTCACCATTCACGCTCGGAACGGGTATCTACGGTTCGACTTCACCGGCACGGGCCCTGCGGCGGCCGGCGCATTGAACGCGCCTGAGGCGGTGACTCGGTCAGCGGTCATCTACGTCGCCCGCTGTCTCATGGGCGATGACGTGCCGGCCAACGACGGAACCACGGCGCCGCTGGAAGTGGTCGTGCCCGCCGGCACCGTTCTCAATCCGCCCCGACCGCACGCCGTGGCGGCAGGCAACGTGGAGACCTCACAGCGAGTGGTCGACGTTCTATGGGGCGCGTTGGCCGGGGCACTGCCGGACGTGGTCGCGGCCGCAAGCCAGGGCACGATGAACAATCTGATCATTGGGGGATTCGATCCACGGCACGACCGGGCCTTCACCTACTACGAGACCATCGCGGGTGGCGCTGGCGCCGGTCCGCAAGGCCCCGGTGCCGACGCCGTGCAGGTGGCGATGACGAACACCTTGAACACCCCAATCGAGGCGATGGAACTGGCCTATCCGTTGGCCGCGCGTCGGTACGAAGTCCGTCGCGGATCTGGCGGCAACGGCCGCAATCGCGGTGGCGACGGCGTGATTCGCGAGATCGAGACGCTGGTCCCGGCGGTAGTCACCATCGTGACGGAACGGCGCAAGCGTCAGCCGTGGGGCTCCTCCGGCGGCAGACCCGGAAGCTCGGGCAGGAATCGCGGAACATTCGATGGAGAAGAGCGCGAGCTGCCTGGCAAGGCCGCGCTGCAGCTGAAAGCGGGCGACGTTATCCGAATCGAAACGCCAGGCGGGGGTGGCTGGGGCGAGCAAAGCTCGCGGGACATCCCGGGCTAGAAGAAACCGAAACGCCGGCGCGGAGGCGCCTCCATTGCGATCTCGTCCGGCGCGAACTCGACAGAAAACGCCTCGTGGTGAATGGCCCCGGTTGGGGTGAGATCGCTTTCCATAAGGCTGATGCCGGTGACGGTGAAAAGACCGTGCCGGTCGAGTTCCATCGCCTCGAATCCACGGCTGATCGAGCGGCGTGCGGTCGGCGCGGCCATGCGTCCAATGCGTGCCAGCGTGACATGCGGGCTAAAGGGCCGTCGGTCGACACGCAGCCCAAGCCCGCGCACCGCGTCCAGGACCGCTGCTTGCAGATCGCGCAGGGCCTCAGTCTCACCGCTGATCCCGGCCCAGGCGACGCGCGGCTCGCGATTGGCCGGAAAGGTTCCGCCGCCGCTGAAGCCGATACTGAATGGATGGCGTCCGCGCACTGCTGCCTGCATACCGGAACGCACGCTGTCGGTGCTCTGGGCCGGGACATTACCGAGAAACGCGAGCGTGAGGTGCAGGTTTTCCGGCGCCACGGTTCGAATATGGCGCGATACGCGAGCCAACGACGCCGCCTCACGCGCTAGCGCGTCCCGAAACGGCTTGGGGATCGTGACCGCCACGAATGCCCGCATGGGCTGCCAGTATAGTGAGGTCAACCACCTACGCGTGGGCCGTGGTTCGCTAGTGACGCAGTGGGCACCGGCCAAACGACGGAAACCCTGATGACAGCCGCGATTCCCGAGCGCCTGGCGGCCCAGCCTGCCGCTCCGGCCTCGCCGCACGGGCGTAGCGCCACCATTGAGGCGCTACGCCAACAGCTCGTGCAGCACCTGCCGTCAGACGCGCTGGCGCGAGGCGGCGCCGCCGAACTGGCCGTGATGGTCGCGGAAACCGTGGCCGACCCTGCCAACGACGTCTTCTGGGATCGGGCCGACCACGCCCTTGCCCACGATCTCCTGCTCAAGGGTCTGGCGGGAGAGGCTGGTGCGCACACGCCCGGCCGCGCGGCTTCCGAGGCGGCCGGAGTCGCCGTGGCCCGCACGCTGCGACGCGATCGGCAGCCGGTGGTTGCCGTCTTGGACGAGGCGGGTCTGGGAACCGGCCTGGCATTTGAAGCTGTGAACCACGTCGGCCACCTGCAGGTGCCGTTTGTTCTGGTCCTGGTTGACGCCCAGACACCCCGTGGACGAAATGCCGGTGCCATGGCGCGCTATCTCACGCGCGTTCGGGGACACGCGCGCTACGCCGACGCAAAGAACCTCATTGAAACAACGCTCAGCCGAATGCCCGCCGGCGAGCAGGCGGTCGAAGTTGCCCGGCGGCTCAAGAATTCCGTGCGCGAACTGCTTGTTCCCACCGAGATGTGGGAAGAACTGCTGGGCTTCATGTACCTGGGTCCGGTCGACGCTCACAACGTCGAGTCCCTCGGCGAACTTCTGCGCCTGGCGCTGCGGGTCGGACGTCCAGTGGTACTGCACGTGACGCTTGAGGGACGCGCGCCGGCACGCTCCATTTCGCACGACGTTGTCGCCTGCCAGAGTGATCTTGAGCAGGCGCTGGCGACCTCGATGGCCGACGACGAGCGACGCCTCCTCATCGCGACTGACACGGATGGTGTGCTCGATACGGCTGCCCTTGCTGAACATGCTCCCGAGCGCTACTTCGACCTTGGCCTGGGCGGGGCGCATGCCGTGACCTTTGCCGGGAGTCTGGCCGCGCAGGGCTATCGGCCCGTCGTGGTGCTTGGCGACGCCAGCCTCGAATCGGCCCTGGCGGCGCTAGCGGCCGAGGTGGAGTCCCGCGACGGCACGGTGACGATTGTTAGCGCAGGTCGGGGCCTGGCGCTGCGCGGTCCTGTGCGCGCAGCCCTCCAGGCTGCGGGCTTCGCATGGCGCAGCGCACATGCCGACGGCGGATGGGCGCAGGCCTTGCGCGAGGCTGACGCCCGCGATCGCTGGACGTTTCTCACGGCGGAGGCGAAGGAAGGGGCCTGACGACTCGCGCCGCGCCGGACGGCAGAATGCCGCGACGCGTTACCCCGGGAACTTCTCCCATTCCCCAGACCGAAGTCGCCAGCCCGCAGACGTCCGCGCGGATCGACGTTCATACACACATCGTGCCGACGGACGTGGTGGACGGGCGCCGCCGCTACACCAGGGCGGACCTTTGGTTCGGACGGCTCTACCGCAACGACCGCCGGGTGCTGGCGACGGCAGACGACCTGCGACGAAGCATGCGCAGAGCCGGTGTTGCCGCCAGCGTCGCTTTTGGGTTTGCCTGGCGCGATCCGGGACTTTGCCGGGCCAACAACGACTACGTGCTGGACGCCGCTGCCAATGGCAACGGAGGGGACGGGCTCATAATCCCGTTCTGCGTCGTTCCGCCCGGCGACCCGGACTTCGCCGCTGCGGAAATGGAACGCTGCAAGGCTCTGGGAGCGGTAGGCGTCGGTGAACTCTTTCCGCAAGGCCAGGGCTGGAATCTCAACGACCGGACCGCCCTCCGATGTTTCATGGACTCGGTACGTAAGCTCGGTCTAATCCTGACCGTGCACACCAGCGAGCCGGTAGGCCACGCCTATCCCGGCAAGGACAGCAGCACCCCGGCCGCGATCTGGTCTTTGATCGAAGCGACGGAAGGCCAGACGCCCATCATCCTGGCGCACTGGGGCGGTGGTCTGGCCTTCTACGAGCTCATGCCAGAGATCCAACGGCAGGCCCAGAACGTCTACTACGACTCCTCCGCCAGCCATCTGCTGTATCGCCCGGAGGTGTACCGGCTCATGAGCCAACTCGCCCCGGGACGCGTCCTCTTCGGCAGCGACTATCCGCTGATCCGCCAAACCCGGGCCGTTCGCCTGGCGCGCGAGGCTGGCTTAGACGCCGACGATCTGTCCGCACTGCTCGGTGGCAATGCCACCCGCCTGGGACTCGGCGTCAATGAAGGCGAAGCAGCCGTCTAGACCGTTCGCACCTTCTCGCGCTCGATCTCGGCCATGATGCGCTCGATGTGCGTGGGGTTGTAGCCGGCCGCCCGCGCCTGCTCGACCAGGCCTTCCGCCTCCATCAGCCCGTCGGCGTGCGACTCGGTCCCAGGCTCCTCGCGCACCGCCACCTGCAGCGCGTCGCGCGCCCGCAGGTACATGGACCGGCCCGCGTCCTCGGCTTCGTCCGCGTCTCCCAGCACGCCCAGCAGCCGCTTGGCCAGGATCACGGCCGAGGCCGCGTCTGCCGCGTAGCCGTCGGCGCCGATTTCGTCTGCGTAGCGCTGGGTGACCGGCGCCCCGCCGATGATGCAGTGCACCTGGTCGGCCAGTCCGGCCGCTTCCACCGCCTCGATGGTGTTGCGCATGTTCGTCATGGTGGTCGTCAGCAGCGCGGACATTCCAATAATGTTGGCGTTGTGCTCCACCGCGTTCTGGATGTACTCGTCCGGGTGCGTGTCGATACCCGTGTCGTGCACCCCGAATCCAGCCCCCTCCAGCATCATGGCCACCAGGTTCTTGCCGATGTCGTGCAAATCACCGCGCACGGTGCCAATGACGACTTCGCCCACTGGCTCGATACCTGATTCCGCCAGGATCGGCCGCAGAATAGCCATGCCGGCCTTCATGGCCCGCGCGGAGATAAGCACCTCCGGCACGTAGTACTGGTTGGTTCGGAAGAGTTCGCCAACGACGTCCATCCCCGGAATCATTCCGTCGTTGATGATCGACGAGGCTTCCACGCCCTCGTCCAGCGCCACGCGGACCGTGGAGTCCACGGTCGGGGCGTCACCTCGGATGATGGCGTTGCCGAGGTCCTTGAACGCCTGCTCGGTGTCGAAGCTGGACATCAACGCTCTTCCTTCAGACCGGACGCCAGAACGCCAACCTTGGATGCCAATAGGCCGCCGACTCACTGGCGGCGATACTGGTGGGCGACGTCGCGCAACAACTACGAAGCAACTCTAGCAATTAGCAGACGGGATGACGGCGAAATCCGGATGCCGCACGCCAGCGTCGTGCTGGCCAGCGGCAGCGTCCACAAGCTGGCCGAGTTTCAGCGCGTTTTCGACGGTTCGCCGATTGCGTTGGTTTCGCCGCTTGATCTCGGCTGCCATTGCGCGGTTGACGAAACGGGCGCAACGTTCGCCGCAAACGCTCGCCTGAAGGCCGTCGCCTACGCGCGGGCCTGTCGGCGCTGGGCCTTGGCCGACGACTCCGGTCTGGAAGTCGACGCGCTGAACGGAGCCCCCGGCGTACGATCCAATCGCTTCGCCGGTCCCGACGCCACCGACGACGACCGGAATACCCGCGTGCTGGAACTGCTCGGCGGTGTCTGCGACGACCGGCGAACGGCCCGCTACCGCTGTGCGGTCGCAATTGCGAATCCCGACGGCGTCGTTAACTACGAGTCGGAAGCCACGGTCGAGGGCGTCATTGGTCACGCGCCGCGTGGTGACGGCGGCTTCGGCTACGACCCGCTATTCATTGTCGGACCGGGAGACACAACCATGGCGGAATTGCCGGGGATTGCCAAAGACGTCATCAGTCATCGCGGCCAGGGCGGACGCGCCGCTCGCGCGTACTTGGAACGGGTCCTAGCCGACGCGGAGTCCTGAACGACGCCCGACTGCCCGGAGTTTTCCGTTTGGCCATCACCGGTTGACTGTGTCCAAACGTCGGACCGCTAACTGTCCTTTGCTAGTCTCGCTACCCCATGACGGACCAAACGCATGCCCCGCCGCCGCTTGCCGGTCGCACGGCGCTGGTCACCGGCGCCGGATCCGGCTTTGGCCGAGCCATCAGTCAACGCCTGGCTCGTGATGGCGCCCGCCTGGGATTGGCTGAGCTCAACGCAGTTGCGGCCGAAGAGACGCGCGAGTTGATTGAAGCCGATGGCGGCGAGGCGATCGTCATCCCAACCGACGTCACGGACTACGCCGCGGTGGAAGCCGCCGTGCATTCGGTAACGACCACATGGGGACGCCTCGACATCATGGTCAACAACGCCGGCATCACGATCCGCGAGGCATTTCTGGACCTCACGGTCGACGGCTTCGACAAGGTCATGGCCGCCAATCTCAACGGCGTATTCCACGGCGTGCGCGCGGCGGGCCTACAGATGAAAGAGCAGGGCGGCGGCGTCATCATCAACATGTCGTCCATCCGTGCCAACGTGGGCGGCTTCATTCACACCTCCTACTGCGCAACAAAGGGCGGCGTCCGAATGCTCACCAAGGCCGCCGCCGTAGAACTTGGCCCGCACGGCGTGCGTGTCTGCGCCATCGGACCGGGAGTGGCCGAAACGCCGCTCACGGAATCGCTCTTGGCCAGCCAGGAGGCGCTGGATGATCAACTGGCTCGCGTTCCCATGGGTCGCCTCGGCCAGCCCGAGGACATTTCGGAAGTCGCAGCGTTCCTGGCCTCCGACGACGCTGCCTACGTCACCGGCGCCACGCTTTATGTGGACGGTGGGGAGATGACTCACTGATGCCTTCCGTCGCCATCGTTACAGGCGCCGCTCACGGCATCGGACGCGCGTGCGTGGAACGCCTGGCGGCCGACGGCTACCAGGTGGTGGCGACGGATTCCGACGGCAGAGCCCTGTCCAATTGGGTCCAGAAGACCGGCCTCCAGGACTCCGTTGAGACTCGGATGCTCGACGTGGCGGACGTCCCGGCCGGCCAGGCCCTCGTGGACGACACAATTGCCGCGCACGGACGGGTCGACGCCCTGGCCAACGTTGCCGGCTAC
>JAPPKM010000174.1 GCA_028874315.1 Chloroflexota bacterium | reverse complement strand
GAACAAGAAGTAATGCGTTCTTCATGACATTGATGGATTAATGATTCACATGTAGTTATTGACATTACTTGCGGTCGCTCCGTAGAGTCCCGGTACGCAACGACTTCCCAGGGCGGAACGGCGTGCGGGACGGCTGGCCGGTGGGGCGGATGCTGGGGCGCCGCGCGGGCCTGGGCGCGTGGTCGGCCCAGCGGATCGCGCTGGCGGCACTGGCGGCGGCCTTGCTGCTGAGCGCGGCGTGGCTGGGCCATGTCGCGCCCTTGCTGGCGCGGGAGGGCGAGGCCCCGGCGCCGGAGGCCACCGGAGCGTCCGGGGTCACCATCCGGATCGACCGCCTGGTGGACCGCATCACCTACACGATCGTGGACCGATTCCAGGTCCAACTGTCCGGGCTCGACGCGGCCACCACCTACGAGGTCCGGGTGTCCAGCGACGGCCCCCGCCTGGGGATCGGTGGCTGCGGGACGGCGGCCCGGTCGCAGACGGCGACGGTGTCCGGGGGAACGGCGCAGGACCTGCTGTTCATCGTGTGGGCCTGCGGATTGGGTCAGGGCACGGTGACGGCGGAGGTACGCGCGGCCGGGGCCGCCGGCGCCGCGGTCACCGTCAGCCAGGGCGTCACGGTACTGCCGATCCCCGACTACGTGCCGGCGGCCGAGCGGCGGGCGGCCGAGCGGCGGGCGGCCGAGCGGTCCCTGCGCGGCGTGTCGGGTGCGACCACGCCGGTCAAGACGCCCGGCATTGTGAAAAACCTGCAACACGGCCGCTTTGCCACGGAAATCGAATACACCTGGAACGAACCGGGCAGCGGCTCATTTCCGCTATCGGGCTACGGGATGCTGATGTGGAAGGGGTCGGTGCAACATCCCGGCTGGGGCGAGGCGGTCAATCTCCCCACCTCACCGCGGCGCAAGCGCTACACCGGGCTGGAGCTGAACACGCTCTACAAGTTCCGCATCCACGCCTGCAACTACGACAGAGACAACGACGCCTCCTACTGCGGCTGGTGGACGGACATCCACGAGGTGCGGACGGGGCGGAAGCCGGACCCGCCGCACACGATCAGCTTCGATCAGCGGTCACTGACCTCGGTCCGGGCGCAGTGGAGTATCGCCGCGGACTCCGGCGGGGTGCCGCGCACCGGCTTCCTGATCCGCTACTGGCCGCGGTCGAACACGCGCGATTCGACCACGGTGCACGTCACCGACAAGGACGCCCGCCGGCACACACTCACGGGGCTCACGCAGGGCACGCGCTACGCGGCCAAGCTACGCACCTGCAACGACACCCAGAGCTGCACCGTCGGGGACTGGTCGGCCGATCACCACTTTGAGACCACGAGTGTGGAACTCAGGCCGACACAGCCAATCACCACGCCGACGCCGGTTGTGATCGATCCGGAATGTCCGGCGACCACGGCCGACACGGTGCCCTTGAGCCAGTTACGCGTGGATGTTGTGCCGGAGGCCCAACGCCGGGCGACGGTGTGTTGGCCCCACGTGCAAAACGCCACGGCCTACTTGATCCGGGCCACCGACATGGTTGGCAATGTGCACACGACCGCTGCCAAGCACTGGCATCCGGTAAAGGAAACCACAGAGATTCCAATTGCGGCCGGCAAGCCACAACGCCATGTACTCAATCTCGACAAGATTCTCGACGAGTCTGGCAAGGATCGGGGGCTGGCCCATAACCACGCGTACGGCATTCGAATCGGCGTGAAGTACGCCAACGGCACCATCCTCTACACCACCCCGGTCATCATCATCGATACGCCGATCACGAAGGCCGATGGGTCGGAGGCGAGAGCCGAGGTCACGTGGGACTTGGTAGGGGCGCCGGCGGTGCTGAACAACACCAACTTCGGAACGGGCGACTACGAAATCCGCTGGCGCCAGTCCAGCGGCGACCACACGCAGGCGAGCTGGAAACCGAACAAGTTTTCGCCGCCGCCGTCGGATGTGTCGTTTCGCGTGACACCCAACACCCATGTGATTGGGGGGCTGGCGCCCGGATCGGTGTATGCCCTGCAGCTGATCTACCGCGATGATCCCCTGGAGAACAACGACAACGACGCCGATGTCTTTGCCGCGCGCAACGCCTATGTGTGGCTGTCGAGTTCGGTGGCGGATGGCGGGCAACGGGTAGCGGCGTTTCCGCTGCAGCAGCGGCTTGGGGAGCGGACGGCGGACGGCTACCCTCTATACGCCTACCGCATTTGCACCGAGACCTTCCGGCCATCGAGCGACACCCGGATTGCCGCCTGGGTGTCGCTGATTAACCATGCCATGCAACAGTGGCAGACGGCGACGGGCGGCCAGATCCGGACGGAGCGGGAAACCGACTCGTCCGGCCAGTTCAAGCCCTGCGCGGACTACGCGGGTCTGATCCGAGTGATCGCCAACAAAATCGCTATGTTCATGCCTGCACAGACACCAAGTAAAGACAAGCAACTCAAGCAGCTGATCCGAAACTTCCTGCAGCGCTTCAAGGATACGGGGATCGTATTAGATGACAAGAAGTTGCAAGACAAATATGGCGCTGAGGACCATACGATGCGCGACATCGACGCCAACGAGATCATCATGTTCAATGAGGGGCATCCGATCAGCACGATTACGCGAGTCGCGGCGTTTCCGGAATTTGCCGAGAGTGTTCGACTTGAGGAGTCGTGTTGGTATTTCCCCAGTGGTGTATACCATGCCGGTGCCAAGATGTGCGTTCCCGGGGGTGATGATGGAGCTGATGGAACCCGCGACATCTTCATTAAACGCAGCCAATACGAAGGTGGCGCCGGTCGCCCGGTGGATCCGCTTGCGGTTCCGGCTGCGAATGCCCGTTTCAACAGGTGCTTGAATCAGGGTGATGATGTCGACCTCAGTGCTTATGGAGATTTCCTCCACGAAGCCGGGCATGTCCTGGGCATCGGAGGGTCTGGTTCAGGTCATCCGGGCGAAGAAGAGAAAGAGCACGAGTTCTTTGACTCAATAATGGACTATAACCCTGATGAGGCGCAACCCAACTGTGCGCCGTACCCGCTGGACATCATGGCGATATATGCCTTGTACCAGGTTGTGGTTCCATGAGAGATTCGGGGCTCGGTGGCATATTCTCACGCATTGTCGTGCCGGTCACGGATCGGGTTCGTAGGCAACAATCGCCGCTTGAGAAAGTCCTGCGCATTTGCATGCTTATGTTTGGTCTGATCTCTCTCGCGGCGGTTTCTGTAGTCTGCGAACATCCGGAGGAACCGATCGAAAAACTCGGTCCACGAACGTACTGTCTCTCGGATGGATGGGTCAGCACGCGATTCAGGATGCCGAAGACGTCGCTGGCGTGGCGGCCCGATGGGTCGGAGCTCGTATTCAGCGTGGGGCCGGACATCCACGCGGTCTCGACGGATGGTCGGCAGTTGCGAACGCTTGCGGTCGTGTTCCCGCCGGATGCCGAGTCCCGATGGACAACGACCACGGCCTTCAGCCTGGCGCCGGGCGGGTCGCGGATGGTCTACGCGACCTGCGAGTTTGTTCCATATCCCTCGACGCGTCCATACCCAACGAATGCCGACTTGCATGAGTTGGCAGTGCTGAACCTGGATCGTCCTGATCTGCCTCCGCAGCGGCTGACGACAAACGACGTCATCGATTACGACCCCGCGTGGTCGCCGGATGGTCAACGGATTGCGTATCTCCGGGGTCTGCCCAACGAGGCGTTCGCAGTGAATCCCTACAGACTCAACCGCGAACTCACGCCCGGGTCGCTTCACGTCATGGCCGCGGACGGAAGCGGCAAGCGATCCGTTCACACCGGCGCGGCGCTGATCGGGCCGCCGCGCTGGTCGCCGGATGGCCGCTGGCTGGCGTTCCTCAACGTCGATGGCGACGCCGGGCTCGGCCTCTACGTCGTCAACGCCGACCACACCCTTCGGCGGCGCCTGTCGGACGCGGTCAGCGAAGTGTCCTGGTCCCCGGATAGTCGGCAGCTGGCTTTCATTCGGCTCGACGGTGAGCAACGGGCGCTCTACACGATCGCGGTCGCGGCGGATGGTGGGGCGGAGGCACGGCGAATCGCCGGTATTCCAGAGGAGTCGCCGGGCTTACACACCCTCAGGAAGGACGAGACGGAGGCGTTACCGCTGGTGGCGTGGTCGCCCGCGGGCGGACACATCGCGTATGAGTGTGGATTCGAGCGGCTATGCATCGTCGCTCCCGATGGGTCCCGTATCGGTGGGCCGCCGCTGTACGGGCAGGCTGTGGGCTGGTCGCGGGACGGGTCACGGCTGGCGCTAGTCGTCGGCGACCTAGAACGTCACCAGTGGCACTACCGCGAGACGCAGCTGATACCACGCTTGGGTGGTGACCGCACCATCAAGGTGTACACGGTGGCGCCGGACGGGGGCGACCTGCGGCCGCTGGTGCGGGAGCGCGAGGATTACAGCCTGGTGGCCGCCGCGGCAGCCTGATGCGGGCGAATTGCACTAGTCGGATTTTAAATAAAAGGAAGACGAATACACTCATTCATTTATGGATTACAGCTTCGGTCAACCCAACTGCGCGCCGTACCCGCTGGACATTATGGCGGTGCTTGCGCTGTATCAGAACGGGTTTTAGCGCGATGCTTGACGGTCGTGGCACGTGCCCGTCGCCGCGTCTCCCGCTTGCACACTTGGTGAGTGCCTCGAGTGCTCCGCGTTGCACCACCGGGTGGGCACGGCGAACGGCGATCGTCCTGATGCTCGTGGCACTCCTCGGTGCCACGGGCTGCGGTGGACAGGCGCTGTCCGCCGACTCGACGGAGGCGCCAGGCGCCGCCGCGGCGTCCGCGGTGCAAAACCGGACCGTGCCGCCGCACACGCCCACCCCAGGCATGCCCCCTTCGCAGGCGTCTGGGCCGCCATCTCCCGCGGTGGAAGCCCGGAGTTCACTGACGCCAAGACGCGGACCGCCGCCACCGCCCGAAGTCCAACGGACACCACGGCCGGTCGCCGGAGGGCCCGAGGCCTCCGGTCCTGCGATGGACCAGTGCTACGCACCCTCATTGGCCGGTCGCCAGCTGCCGCTGCACGATTTGGTCCAGTGGAACCCTGACGGCACACACGTGACCTTTACCCACGGGCGCAATGTGTACGTGGCGGCGGTGGACGGGACACGTGTGCGCCAATTGGTCGATCCCGCACCACGAGGCTACGGCGGGAGTCAGCCGGGTGGTTCGGCAGATCGGATTGGCCAAATGAGCGTCATCAGCGTGTCGCCGGACGGCGCCAACCTCGTCTATTCCACCTGCGAATACCCGGAGCCTGAGCGGGCCTCGCGCACCGGCGGGTCGCCGCTGACCGAGCGGGATTTCCAGTACGACATTGCGCTGGTGCCCGTGGACGGCGGCGAGCCGCGGCGCCTCACGAACCACCGCGCCTACGACAACTATCCCGTGTGGTCGCCAGACGGGACGCGCATCGCCTTCCTCTCGGCGCGCAACCTTGACCCGGCCTTCGGGTCGTTTCTTCGTCCGCACCTGTACACCATGGCGCCCGACGGGTCGGATGTGCGCCGCCTTTCGGACGGACTGACGTGGGTCGTCAATCACTCGCCGCAGTGGTCGCCGGACGGAGAACGGCTCGCGTTCGTCGCGGTCGAAGGGTCGGGCGAGACACGCGCGCAGAACCTCTACACCATCCGGGCCGACGGGACCAACCTCCGGCGGCTGGGGCCGGCGATCAGCGGGCCGTCCTGGTCGCCAGACGGGCGCCGGCTGGCCTTCGCCTAGCCGGAGGACACCACGGTGGCGCTGGTCACGATCGCGGCCGACGGCTCGGACCTGCGGCGGGTGACCACCGTCGAGAACTGGAGGGGGACTTACCGCGCCCCACGACCAGCCGATGCCTGGATCGAGTCGGTGGCGTGGTCGCCGGCCGGCACGCACATCCTGGTGCGTCCCGCTGATGATGATCAGCATCCCGCGTTTGTGGCCGACGTTGAGGGTCCGGGGCAGATGGCCGTGGGCATCGTGCGGTGGGCCGAGGAGTGGTGGACGCCAAGCGACGAGCCGTTTCTCGGCATCCGGGCCGCGGCCTGGTCCCCGGACGGCGCGCGACTCGTGCTGGTTGGACCGACCCACGTCGTCACGGTGGCCGCGGACGGCGGACCGCTTCGAGGACTTGCCCAGTGGCACGAGTCGGACCAATCCTGGCAGCCGCTCAACGTCGGCGCGGGGCTGGCGCCTATCGATGTCACCGGGTGCACCACGGGCGCGGCGGTGCCGGATCCGGACCCGAACCCCGGCCTGGTGACCGATTGCGCGACGCTCCTGGAGGTGCAGCAGGCCCTGGCGGACGGTGCGGCGCTGAACTGGGATACCGACACCCCGATCAGCGAGTGGGACGGCATCACGCTCGGTGGCACGCCCCGGCGGGTCCACGAGCTGTGGCTCGAACGACTGCCATTTGGACCAGTCAATGCACCGATCCCGACCCTCAGCGGCCTGCACCGGTCGCTGCCTGCGGCGCTGGGGCGGCTGACGCACGTGCGGGTGCTCAACCTGGTCGCCAATCAGCTCACGGGGCCGATCCCGGCGGAACTCGGGGAGCTGGCCAGCCTGCGTGAGCTCCACCTGGACTTCAACCACCTGTCCGGGCCGATCCCGCTCGAGCTGGCGCACCCGCCGAACCTGGAAATCCTGGTTCTCGAGGTCAACGAGTTGTCCGGGCCGATCCCGCCCGAGCTATCGCGGCTCGCCAATCTGACCCGCCTCAGTCTCGGTTCCAACGCGCTCACGGGCCCGATTCCACCCGAGCTCGGCGGGCTCGCCAACCTGGAGTATCTGGGGCTCTTCGCCAATCAGCTGACGGGGTCGATCCCGCCCGAACTGGGCCGGTTGAGCGCCCTGCAATTCCTGGATCTTGCTGGGAACCGCTTGGCCGGCTCGCTTCCGCCGGAGCTGGGCCAGTTGGGGAATCTCAACGATCTCAGGCTGACCGACAACCAATTGACCGGCCCGATACCTGCCGAACTCGGGGAGATCGAGACCCTCGGCAGCCTCAACCTAACTGGTAACCAGCTGACCGGTTGCATCCCTGCGGTGCTCTCCCGCTTGAAGCCCCAATACACCGATGTGGACGACCTGGGTCTGCCGTACTGCGAGTCGGCGGCATGAGGGCAGGTACATGGTCAAGCCGCGGGGAGAGTGGGGTCTGGCTACCGGTCGCGTTGGGGTGCGCTGGCCGCGCTGACGGTTTGCATGGTCGCGCTCGTGTCCGGCTGCGGTGCGCCTGAGGCAATGCATAGCAGCATGCCCGCGTCCACGGCCATGCGTGCGGAAGGCCAGCGCCAGACGTCACGGGACACGCCGAGCGCTGTCGGCGAATCTCGCGCCCTGGCCACCCATGCCGGCCAGATTGAGACGGAGGCTGCCGGTGCAGCTCTGGCCCGGGGTCCGAACCTGGCGGGAAGCCGTGCCCGATTTCACGCCGAAGCGACGAGGGGGCTCGAGGCGGCACCGACGGTCGAGGACGTGTTGGAGCACGGGTATGGCTTGGCCGGCGTCTCGCCGTCGCACCTGGCGATCCGGGGCACGCCGGCGGCGAGTTCGGTGCGCTGCGCCTGGCGTGGCGTCGCGCGGACGAACCAACAGCGCGAGGACACCATCCGGTTCTGGCTGCGGCTTGGCGCGACCGATCCTGTCCCAGCCTCGGCCTACGTTGAGGCGCTATTCGCGGTGACGTTCGACACGCTGGACCCCGCGTATCGCGAAACGGCGAAGGCCAACTTTCTGTCCATCGCGCGGGGCGGGGAGTCGCGGGAGTACCTGTTTTTGACGTGTTTCGCCGACTACGCGGTGACCGCGTTCCTGCTGGGCAGTGGGACGACGCCGACGACGGTGACAGTTGCGTACGACGGGCGGGGCGAGGCGGCGGCGTATGCGTTGTACGTGCGGGAGCACGAGGCGGGGACGTATGGATCCGATCCGTTGCAGTCGCGGGGGGCGTATGAGGCGGCCCTGCAGGCGCAGGTGGTGGCGGCCGAAAAGGCATTGAGCAATGAGATAGGAGGGCGCGAGGCCGTCGTCATTCCTCGCCCCCATGGGCGCGCACCACGCCATCGGGTTCGAGGCCTGGCAGGCGGTGGCGTCGTGGGCGGTGGTGACCGACGACAACAATGTGGTACAGGCGATTAGGGACGACACGCCGGCCGGCGACCCCGAGCACACGCAGACCCTGGCCAACCTGAGCAGCCGCATCACGGCGGGGGCGGCCGCCGACGGCCAGTCCACCAACCGGGCCACCCGCGTGGACCAGCTGAAGCAGGAGTACCGGGACCTGGGCGCCTACGCCGACATCACCCCCGGCGACGGCCAGACGACGACGTTCACCCCGGCCCAGCCACCGGCGGCGCCCACCTGCGCCAACGGCACCGTCATCCCCAACCCCGGCGACAACCGCGAACTGGTGACGGACTGCGAAACCCTGCTGGCGGTGGGGCACACGCTGCGGGGGACGACTGCGCTGAACTGGAGCACGAACAGCGCGCTGAGCGGCTGGACGGGCGTCACCACCGGCGGCACGCCCACGCCGGTCACCGGCCTGAACCTGGCCAAGCACAGCCGGCACCACCGCGCCTCCGGGCGCCAATAGTCTGGCCGGACTTCGCCGCGCGCGACGCGACACCCGAGCGCCGGCACGCGCGGGCGCCCGGCCCGGGCTGAGGGGTGGAGCACCCCGCCGCCAGGCCGGCGAATGGGCTGGAACCATGCGAGTGAACATAATTGCATAACGTCTGAATGGTGTGCTAAACCCTTCGCTCTTGTGGCCCGGCAAGGCAGGGCGGATGTCGGCCAGCGGACGACGCGCGCAGCGGCGATTCACCAGGCAGTGGCGCCGGGCGGTCCGGTCCACCCGCCGGTGGCCGGCCCAGCGGGTCGCGCTGGCGGCACTGGCGGCGGCCTTGCTGCTGAGCGCGGCGTGGCTGGGCCATGTCGCGCCCCTGCTGGCGCAGGAGGGCGAGGCCGCGGCGCCGGAGGCCACGGGGGCATCCGGGGTCACCATCCGAATGGACGACCTGGTGGACCGCATCACCTACACGATCGTGGACCGATTCCAGGTCCAACTGTCGGGGCTCGACGCGGCCACCACCTACGAGATCCGGGTGTCCAGCGACGGCCCCCGCCTGGGCCTCGGCGGCTGCGGCACCGCGGCCCGGTCGCAGACGGCGACGGTGACGGGGGAAACGGCACAGGACCTGCTCTTCATCGTCTGGGCCTGCGGATTGGGCGCGGGCACGGTGACGGCGGAGGTACGCGCGGCCGGGGCCGCCACCGCCGCGGTCACCGTCAGCCAGGGCGTCACGGTACTGCCGATTCCCGACTACGTGCCGGCGGCCGAGCGGCGGGCGGCCGAGCGGTCCCTGCGCGGCGTGTCGGGTGCGACCACGCCGGTGAAGACGCCCGGCATCGTGATGAACCTGCAACACGGACGCTTTGCCACGGAAATCGAATACACGTGGAGCAAGCCGGGCAGCGGCTCCTTTCCCTTGTCGGGCTACGGCGTGCTGATGTGGAAGGGGTCGGAGGACCATCCCGGCTGGGGTGAGGCGGTCAACCACCCGACGTCGCCGCGGCGCAAACGCTACACCGGGCTGGAGTTGAACACGCTCTACAAGTTCCGCATCCACGCCTGCAGCTACGACAGAGACAACGACGTCTCCTACTGCGGCTGGTGGACGGACATCCACGAGGTGCGGACGGGGCGGAAGCCGGACCCGCCGCACACGATCAGCTTCGATCAGCGGTCACTGACCTCGGTCCGGGCGCAGTGGAGTATCGCCGCGGACTCCGGCGGCGTCTCGCGGACCGGCTTCCTGATCCGCTACTGGCCGCGGTCGAACACGCGCGATACGACGACGGTGCACGTCACCGACAAGGACGCCCGCCGGCACACGCTCACGGGGCTGCGGGCGGGGACACGCTACGCCGCCAAGCTGCGCACCTGCAACGACACCCAGAGCTGCACCGTCGGCGACTGGTCGGCGGATCACCACTTTGAGACGACGAGTCCGGAGCAGGTTAAGCCTATACCAACCGTTGTACCGACGCCCGTGGCGATCGATCCGGTATGCCCAACGATCAGCGGCACGGCGGTGCTTCCCGCGAACATGCAAGTGGACCTGGTGCCCCAGCCCCGGCGGCTGGCCAGCCTGTGCTGGTCGCCCAGCCTGTACGCCATCTCCTACTTCGTCCAGGCCACCGACACCCTGAGCAATCTCCACGATCCCGACAGGTCGGGCTGGCAAGCAATCCATGGCACAGCGGACCAAACCCACGTGGCCGACAAGGCCCAGCGCCTCCAGCTCGATCTTGACCAACTCATCACGACGTCAGGCTCGGTCGTCGGCCTGGCCGATCACGCCGCCTATGGCATCAGGATCGGCATGCGCACCGTCACGAATGGCGTTTCCAACATTACGTACACCAAAGCGATCATCATCATTGATACGCCAATCGTCGAGGCCAATGGCGCGAGTGGGACCGTCAAGATTCAATGGGACACCGCCGGGACCGTTCTCCAACCCACCGGCTTTGGGACCGGGTCGTATGAGTTGAGGCATCGGCAATCCACGGGAGATCTCAGATCCTTAAGTTGGACGCCGAAGGAATTTGCCCTGCCGGCGGTCACCCCGTTCACGGCCACGACGAACCCCGACACGTTGAGTCTCGCGTCAGATCACATCCACGCCGTGCAGTTCATCTATCGCGACGATCCCGATCGCGCGGATTCACCCGACGCGGATGTCTTCGCTGCTCGCAACGTGTACGTGTGGCCGTCGACTACGACGCCCAGCGATGGGTATCGCCTGGCCACCTACCACCTGTCGCCGAGGCTATCCGACCAGACGCTGATCTATCGGATTTGCCTGGAGACCTTCGGGCCCACGACCGACCCGCGAACCGGCAAGTGGGAAACCCTGATACGCCACGCGTTCGAGCGGTGGTCGACGGCGACGCACGGTCTGGTCAAGGTTGGCCGCGCGCTCCTGCCGTGCGCGGAGGCAGAAGGCGAATATCCGCCTGGAACCGGCACCACGCAGACCTACAATTACAAGCGTATGACAGATGACATTGTGACCCTAAGCGGATCTAGTTTAACCTCTAGCCAGATTAAGACCCAGATCATCAATTATATCAATGGCCTCCGAAGTAACGGAGTCGTTGGCGAACTGCGAAAACAGAGTGGAGCGCAACGTGAGATTATTATGTATGATGATATAGCGTTGGAAAGCGTAAGATTGTCCGGCGCGTTCTTTGAGATAGCTGACGATCTTGGCTACTGGCAAAGCTGTTGGTTCTTTCCGTCAGGGAAGTATGAGCCGGCGAAAATGTGTACGGTGCCGGTGTCAGACGGGTCAGTTGTGACACACGACATCATCGTGCGCCGTAGTACATATAAGAGTGACGGGCTTGAAGTTCCGGGCGCTGACGCCCGATTCAATATGTGTCCCTCCGAGAACGATAGAGCGTACGCTGACATGCTGCACGAAATTGGTCATGTGCTTGGGCTGGGCGGCGGTAGTACCAGTTTGCCAACCTACTATCAGAGCCATCCCGGGCATTCAATAGTCTCAGTTATGAATTACGAAGAGGAGGACGACTGTGCTCCCCATCCGCTCGATGTGATGTCAATCTTTGCAATCTATCAGAATCGCTTTACAACCCCATGAAGAGCTTCGGATCAAGGGGCCTGATTGTAAGGCGACTGGCACATTTGCTGGTAGCTGTCGGCTTCGCGCTAACCGTCGGGCTGTCCGCGTGCAGCGGGCGGGTCACGATCGTCGAGCCAACGCCGACGCCGTCCCCCACAGTCCAGGTGGTGGAGGTCCACCGGGGTCGCGTGCCGATCGTCTGGCCAACGCCGACGCCGACCCCCACAGTCCACGTTGAAGTCCACCGGCATCGGGTGACGGACTGTATGCAGCGCCGCCATGACTGGCAGGAGGTGGGCCAGGTCCATTGGAGCGCGGACGGGACGACGCTGTACTGGCAGAGCTTCAGCGATGTATTTGCCATTTCCGTCGACGGTTCAGGCCTGCACCAGGTCGTTGACAGCAAGCTCACGGGCGATGTCGCGCCTCCTTCCGCGCTCAGATTGCTTTACGCAGCCACCACCTCGGTCAGCCTGTCGCCGGACGGCACGCAGGTGGTGTACTCCAGCTGTGAATTTCCGGATCCGGACGCTGTGGCGTATGAAGGCTATGGGCACGAAGCGGCGGACTATCAGTACGAGATCGTGCGCGGGCCGATTGCCGGGGGGGGGGGCGCCAGAGCGTCTGACGACGGACGGAGCATACGACAACTTCCCGTCGTGGTCGCCGGACGGGTCGCGGATCGCGTTCCTGTCCGGCAGGTTCTATGGGGGCGCGGTGCATCTCGTGACGATGGCGCCCGACGGCAGCGACATTCGGGATCTCACGCCCGAGTTCGGGGCGGTGATCCAGCATCCGCCGCAATGGGCGCCCGATGGGCAGCGGCTGGCCTTTGTCGCGTACTCGCCGTATTACCGCCGGGTATCGTCGCTGCCGGGCTTGTACACCGTGCGGGCGGCTGGGACAGAGCTTCGGCGGCTGGCCCCTGCGGTTCGCTCGCCGGTGGCCTGGTCGCCGGACGGGCAGCGGCTGGCCTTCGCCCAGGCCGTGGACGACACGGTCATGCTCGTCACCGTCGCGGCCGACGGCTCGAATCGGCAGCCACTCGTCCCGATTGAGGGCTGGCAGCCGCCATCCGGGGATCGAGACCCGAACCACGTGTGGATCAACAGCGTGGCGTGGTCGCCGGACGGGACGCGCCTCCTGGTCAGCGTGAATGATCGCCACCCGGCCTTCATCGTCGAGCTGGACCGCCCGCATCGGCGGGAGGTGGGGATCCTGCGCAACCCCGCGGGACGGTTTCACGGCGTGCGGGCGGCCGCATGGTCGCCGGACGGCGCGCAGCTCGCGCTGGTCGGGCCGAGCCTGGTGGCAATCGTGCCCGCGGAAGGCGGGCCGATCCGCGGGCTCGCGGAGAGCGTCGGGATCGCCGTCAACACGGAGGGTCAGCCGACCCGCGACCTCGTCGTGCTCAGCGGCTCGGATTTCGACTGGCAGCCGCTCAACGCCAGCGTGCTGGACACGCCCGTCGACGCCACGGCGTGCGGGGCGGGCGTGGCGGTGCCGGACCCCGACGCGAACCCAGGTCTGGTGGCGGATTGCGCCGCCCTGCTGGAGGTCCAGCAGGCCCTGGCCGGGGGCGGCGCGCTGAACTGGAGCGTCGACCGCCCGATGGCCGCGTGGGACGGCCTGACGCTGGGCGGCGCGCCGCTGCGCGTGCAGGCGCTGGCGCTCGGCGAGACGCCGCTGACGCCGTCGCCGGCGCTCGGCGCGCTGCACCGGCCGCTGCCGGCGGCGCTGGGCAAGCTGACGCACCTCCAGGCGCTCAAGCTGCGCGGCCATCGCTTCACGGGGCCGATCCCGCCGGAGTTGGGGCAGTTGACGGCCCTGCGCGAGCTGGACCTGTCCGGCAACCAGCTGACGGAGGCGATTCCGCCCGCGCTGGGCCAGTTAGCCAACCTGGAGACGCTGGATCTCGCGAAGAATGACCTGACGGGGCCGGTGCCGCCGGACCTCGGGCAGTTAGCGGCCCTGCGCGAACTGGACCTGTCCGGCAACCAGCTGACGGGGCCGATCCCGCCGGAGCTCGCGCCGCTGGCCAACCTGGAGACGCTGGACCTCTCGGACAACCAGCTGACCGGGCCAATCCAGTTGGCGCCGGGCCAGTGGCCTGGCCTGCGCGAACTCGAGCTGCAGAACAATGAGTTGAGCGGGCCCATTCCGATCGAGCTGACGCAGGTCACGAGCCTCGAGTTTCTGAACCTCGGGGGCAACGACCTCACGGGGCCGATCCCACCGGCGCTGGGCGATCTGACCAGCCTTGTCGTCATGGCGCTCGGGGGCAACCAGCTGACGGGGGCGATCCCGCCCGAACTGGGCGCGTTGACCAACCTGGGGGTGCTGTCGCTACCTCTGAACCCGCTGACCGGAACCATCCCGGCCGAACTGGGTCAGCTCGGGAACCTCAGTGATCTCGACCTGTTCAACTGTCAGTTGACCGGGCCCATCCCGTCTGAGCTCGGGCAGATCGAATCCCTGTTCAGCATTCGCCTCGGCGGCAACCGGCTGACGGGCTGCGTGCCGCCAGCGTTGATAGCCAACGTCCCGGCCGCTAACTCCGACTTGCGTGACTTGGGCCTGCCGGTCTGCGAGCCAGCGGCGTGAGGGGCAGCCAGCGAGGGGACCAGCGCGTCCCCACCGTACGGGCGCCGGCCATTCGCCGGGTGACACTCGGCTTCGCGCTGCTCGTGGCGGCGATCGGCCTGAGTTGCGGGGGACCGGACCGGGTGGCCGGCGGGCCTCCGTCGATGCCGGAATCCGAATCGATGGCGGCGTCGTCACCGTCCGAATCGCCGGCGGCTCAGTTGGAGCAGACGACCGGCGGTCGGTCGATGGGCGACGCACGGCCTGCGACCGGCAGTCGTGCGCAGGCAGGCGCCGCGGACATCGCGGCGAGCCGCGGAGACGTCTCCGAGGGGGTTGCTTCCGCGTCGGGCGGCGAAGCGACCGCCAGCAGTCCCGATGCGGCGACGGTGGAGGAACTGCTCAAGGACGGATTGCATGTGATCGGGGCGTCGCCGGCGCATCTGGCGATCCGGGGGACGCCGGCGGCGACCAGCGTGCGCTGCCTCTGGCGCGGGACCGCGCGAACGACAGCGCAGCGTAACGACGCGATTCGAACGTGGCTGCAACTGTCGCCCACCGATGCGATCCCGGACGTTGCCTACCTGGAGGCCTTTTTCACGGTGGTCCTGGACGAGTTCAATCCGTCCTACCGCGAAACCGCCAAGGCCAACTTCCTGGCCATCGCGCGGGGCGGGGAGTCGAGGGAGTACCTGTTCCTGACGTGCTTCGCGGACTACGCGGTGACGAACTTCCTGCTGGGGACGGGCACGACGCCGGCGACGGTGACGGTGGCGTATGACCGGATGGGCGAGGCCGCGTCCTACGACCTGTACGTGCGCGAGCACGAGGCGGGCACCTACGGGACCGACGCGCTGCAGTCGCGCGGCGCGTACGAAGCGACCCTGCAGGCGCAGGTGGTGGCGGCCGAAAGGGCCCTCAGCACCGAGATCGGCGGCCGCGAGGCCGTCGTCTTCCTGGCGCCGATGGGGGCGCATAACGCCATCGGGTTCGAGGCCTGGCAGGCCGTGGCGTCCTGGGCGGTGGTGACCGACGACAACAATGTGGTGCAGGCGGTGCGGGATGACACGCCGGCGGGCGACCCGGAACACACGCAGACGCTGGCCAACCTGAGCAGCCGCATCACGGCGGGCGCGGCCGCCGACGGCCAGGCCACCAACCGGGCCACCCGCGTGGATCAGCTCCAGCAGGAGTACCGCGACCTGGGCGCCTACGCCGACATCACCCCCGGCGACGGCCAGACCACCACCTTCACCCCGGCCCAACCGCCGGCCGCGCCCACCTGCACCAACGGCACCGTCATCCCCACCCCCGCCGCCAACCGCGAACTGGTGAAGGACTGCGAGACCCTGCTGGCGGCCAGGGACACCCTGCGCGGCACCGCCACCCTCAACTGGGCCCCCGGCACCGCCCTCACCAGCTGGACCGGCGTCACCACCAGCGGCACCCCCACGCGGGTCACCGGCCTGAACCTGGCCAGCCAGAGCCTGGGCGGCAATATCCCGGCCGACATCGGCAACCTGTTCGCGCTGACGACGCTGAACCTGAGCACCAACAGCCTGACCGGGGACGTGCCGGCCGAACTGGGCTGGTTGGACCAGTTGACCGAACTGCGGCTGTCGGGCAACAGCCTGACGGGCTGCGTCCCGCTCAACCTGCGGGCGGTGGCGACCAACGATCTCAGTTCCCTCAACCTGCCCTTTTGCGCCCCGCCGCCGCCGGCGAACGTGCGGGCTGGGACCCCGACGGCCAGCAGCGTCGCGGTCAGCTGGGACGCCGTGGCCAACGCCGCCGCCTATCGGGTGGAGGTCCGCCAGGGCTCGACGGGCGCCTGGACCACGCACCGCGACACGATCACGGGCACGAGCCACACGGTGGACGGGTTGGTCTGCCAGACGGCCTACGCCCTGCGGGTGCGGGCGCGGGGCAGCGGCACGACCTACGGGACGGCCTGGAGCCAGCCCTCGGGGTCGGTGGCGACCACGACCGCGACCTGTCCGCCGCCGATGTTCGCCGAGACCAGCTATGCCTTTACCGTGGCTGAGGACACGGCCGTCGCCACGCAGGTCGGCACGATCCGGGCCACGGTGGCCGGCGGGGGACCCGTCACGCACACGCTGACGGCGGGCAACACGGGCAACGCCTGGACGCTGGACGCCACGACCGGCGAGCTCAAGGTCGCGGAGCCCCTCGATCACGAGACCGCGCCCACCTACCCCCTGACCGTGACGGCAGCCGTGGGGGCGGACGGGTCGACCACGGCCTCGGTCCCGGTCACGATCACCGTCACGGACGTGGACGAGCCGCCGGTGTTTGACGCCGAGAGTTACACCTTCAGCATCGCGGAGGACGCCATCGTGACCACGACGCCGGGCACGGTGACGGCCGTCGATCCGGAGGGCGACACGATCCTCTACACCATCACGGCCGGCAATACCGGCGGGCCGTGGGCGCTGGATGCGCTGGCCGGACGGCTGGTGCTCAACGGCCGGCTGGACTACGAGACCACCCCGGCCTACACGCTGACGGTGCATGCCGATGTCCTCGGCAGCAGCCGCCTCACGGCCACGACCACCGTGACGGTGACCGTGACCGACGTGGCGGACGCACCGCCGGCGCCCACCAACCTGGCGGCCACCCCGGCGGCCACCAGCCTGGCGCTGACCTGGGATGCGGTGCCGGGGGCCACGACGTACCAGGTGGACTACCGCGTGGCCGAGACCGAGACCTGGACCACGGCGGCGAACGACCTGACCACCGCGGCCGCCACGCTGGCGGACCTGACCTGCGCGACGGCCTACGAGGTGCGGGTGCGGGCCTATGGCAGCGGCGCGGGCTACACCGACACCTGGAGCGCGCCCTCAGAGACCCTGGCGGCCGCCACCGCGACCTGTCCGCCGCCGGCGTTCGCGGCGGAGTCCTATGGGTTCAGCGTGGCCGAGAACAGCGCGGCGGCCACGGCCGTGGGCACGATCACGGCCACGACCACGGGGTCGGGGGCGGTGACCTTCGCCATCACCGCCGGCAACGACGCGGCGGCGTTCGCGATCGACGCCGCGACCGGCGCGCTGACGGTGGCGGGATCGCTGGATCACGAGACCACGCCCCGCGTCAGCCTGACGGTGGAAGCCCGCGCCGGCGGCAGCCAGGCGACGACCACCGTGACGATCACGGTCACGGACGTGGACGAGGCGCCGGCGTTCGGGACCGCGGAGTACGAATTTTCAGTGGCCGAAGACGCGGCCACCGACGCGGCGGTGGGCAGCGTCAGCGCGACCGATCCCGAGGATGGCGACCTGACCTATGCCATCACCGCCGGCAATGAGGCGGACGCCTTTGCGCTGGACAGCAGCTCAGGCGCCCTGACGGTGGCCGGCACGCTGGATTACGAGACGACGGACGAGTACAACCTGACCGTGACCGCCACCGATACGGCGGGCCACACGGCCACCGCGGACGTGGCCATCACGGTCACGGACGTGGCCTTCCCGCCGGTGTTCGCGGAGACCAGCTATGCCTGGTCGGTGGCCGAAGACGCGGCGCTGGGGGCGGCGCTGGGCACGGTCGGGGCCAGCGACCCCGAAGGCGGTGCGGTCACCTTCGCGATCACCGCCGGCAATGACGCGGGCCACGTGGCCATCGACAGCAGCACGGGGGCGCTGACGGTGGCCGGCACGCTGGATCACGAAACCACCCCCAGCTACAACCTGACGGTGGAGGCCACGAGCGGCGGCGGGGCGGCCACGGCGACGGTCCCGGTGACCGTGACGGTCACCAACGTGGACGAGCCGCCCACCTTTGACG
>JAPPKM010000130.1 GCA_028874315.1 Chloroflexota bacterium | reverse complement strand
CCATGGCCATGTGGACGAGGACGTCGGCGTCGCGGGCGAAGTCGACGAGCGCCGGGAGGGGCCTGGTGTCGCCTGAGATGACCACGGAGGCCGAGGGTGTTTCGAGGCGATACGACAGCGAGGTGAGGTAGGGCTGGACGTGGCGGGCGGGGCCGGTGGTTACGGTCCAGCGGTCGCAGGTGACGGCTTCGTCTTCGTTCAGTTCGTGGACGACCAGGGTTGGGAGCGTGCGGGGCATGGGGCCGCCGCGAAGCTGGTGGATGCGTTGGCTGAGGGGGTGGCGGGTGCGGGCCTGGAGATCGGGGCCGTAGACGCCGTCCGGGCCGAATAGAAGCTCAGAGATGTGGAGGAGCGGCGGGGGACCGTAGACGGATAGGGGGTCGCCAGCGCCGGCGCCCTGGTCCCAGCGGGCCATGACGAAGTGGCCGAAGTCGGCCATGTGATCGAAGTGGTGGTGCGTGAAAAAGAGTTGGTCGATGGCCAGCGGGTCTATGGATGAGGCGAAGAGGTTCATGGCGGAGCCGGGGCCGAGGTCGAAGATGGCGCCGGCTCCGTCCGACAGAACGGCGATGGATTGGCCGGCGCGGTGGGCGCGGGGGGCCGGGTTGCCGGTGCCAAGGAGGATGAGGCGAAGGTTGGAGTTCATGCGAGAGCTTGTTGTAAACCGGGGATGGGTGCCTGGAATGCCATCTTGCGCAGGAAGACTCTTGCGTAACCCGAGGTTGGTTGCCCGGAAGACCCCTCACCGATTTCCGGCGAAGACGCCGGAATCTGCCTCTCCCCCAGGCGAGGGTGAAGAGCCATTGCGCCTTCAGGGACGGTGGGTGTTGTGCAAGCGTCGCTCATGAGGCTGCGGCTGGTGGAATGCGGAGGCCGAAGTCGCGGGCGGAGTCTTCGAGCCAGGCGGCGACGTAGGGGGTGAAGCTGCGGCGGACGATGATGTCGATGGTGGGGGTGTCGTCGACGGCTAGGAGCAGGGCCTGGGCTCGGGCGAGGAGGGTTTGGGCGCAGGCGCCGGGTGGGAAGACGGAGGAATGGAGATCGAGGGCGCAGCCGCGGGCGAGGACGTCGAGGGTCGACGGGCCGCTGAGGCGAATGACGGTTTGGCCGGCGCTGATGTCAACCACGGAGGCGACGTGGCCGGCGAGGGCGGCTTGTAGGTCTGCGATGAGGGTGCCGGATTGGCCGTGCTCGGCGAGCAGAAGCCATTCGTCGGGTCCCAGCCAGATGGCCGTCAGGTCGTCTCCGGTGGTCGTGGTGTTGGGGGTGAGCGGGAGTTGGACGCCGAGGACTCGATGGATCGCTGACCTTGCTTCGGTATCGCCGGGGTCAAGACGCAGGTTGACGTGGGTGAGGAAGGGGCGTTCGAAGAGTTCTCCGTCGTGCGAGGGCGACTCCGCGAATTGGACAGCGCCGAGGGGCGAGCGGCGCGGGACTGAGCTAGACATGCTGGCGGGCGCCTTCGGGGTCGTAGAAGACGGGGTGGCAGCTGCGGGCGGGGAGCCAGCGGTTGTCGTGGAGGGTGGCTACGTAGAGGCGTTCGCCAAGGGCGGCGCGGCCGCCGGTGACCATGGCGAGGGCGATGGAGCGGCCCAGGACTGGGCTGAAGTAGCTGGAGGTGACGTGGCCGCGCATGGGGAGCGGGCGACGGGGGCCCGGCGAATCCACGACGTGGCCGCCTTCCGGCAGGATCTGGTTGGGGTCGTCGGTGAGCAGGCCGACGAGTTGCTTGCGGTCGGGGCGGACAGAGTCCGGCCGGCTGAGGGAGCGCTTGCCGAGGAAGTCCTTGCGGCGGGAGAGGAGGCGGCCAAGGCCGACGTCATCCGGTGTGACCGAGCCATCGGTTTCCTGGCCGACGATGATGAAGCCCTTTTCGGCGCGCAGGACGTGCATGGTCTCGGTGCCGTAGGGGGTAATGCCGAAGGGCCGGCCGGCGTCGACGAGGGCTTCCCAGACGTGGCGGGCGCAGTCGGCGGGGACGTTGATTTCGTAGGAGAGTTCGCCGCTGAAGCTGATGCGGAAGACGCGGGCCTGGACGCCGGCGACATGGCCTTGGCGGAAGGTCATGAAGGGGAAGTCCCGGCGGTCGAGCGGGATATCGGTGCCGGCGGCGGCGAGTACGTCGCGGCTGCGGGGGCCGGCGAGGGCGATGTTGGACCAGTGCTCGGAGACGGAGGTGAGGTAGACGCGGAGGTCGGGCCACTCGGTCTGCAGCCACTGTTCGAGCGAGGCCAGCACGGGGGCGGCGTTGGAGGTGCTGGTGAACATGAGGTAGCGCTGGTCGTCGAGTCGGGCGGTGACGCCGTCATCGAAGATCATGCCGTCCTCGCCGAGCATGAGGCCGTAGCGGCAGCGGCCGGGCCGAAGGCGCTTCCAGGCGTTGGTGTAGACGCGGTCGAGGAACTCGCCGGCGTCGGGGCCGGTGATTTCGATCTTGCCGAGGGTGGAGTAGTCGAGGATGCCGACGCGGTGGCGGACGGCGAGGCACTCGCGGGCGACGGCTTCGTGCATGGACTCGCCGGGCTGGGGGTAGTACCACGCGCGGCGCCACTGGCCGACGTTTTCGAAACGGGCGCCGGCGGCTTCGTGCCAGTCCTGCATGGGGGTGACGCGGACGGGGTCGGCGAGCGGGCCGATGTGGCGCCCGGCGATGGCGCCCAAGGAAACGGGGGAGTAGGCGGGACGGTGGCGGGGTGTGCCGACGGAGGCGGGGTCGCGGCCGAGAAGCTCGGCGATGACGCCGGTGGCGAGGGGGTTGGCGAGCTTGCCCTGGTCGGGCCCCATGCCAAGGGTGGTGTAGCGCTTGACGTGTTCGATGGATTCGAAGCCCTCGCGGAGGGAGAGACGGAGGTCGTCGAGGGTGACGTCTTCGTGGAGGTCGACGAATTGGGGTTTGGCGCGGGCGAGACCGCCGGGAGGGAGCCAGTAGGGCTGGATGAAAGCTTGCGTGGACTCGTTGGCTCGGGGGACTTCGAGGTCGCTGCCGTTGGAGCAGCCGGCGGCCGCGGCGGCGGTGGAACCGGCCTGTGTGCCCTGGCGAAGGGCGTCGGCAAGTCCAAGCTGCCCGGCGACCGCGCCGGCTGGATGGATGCCGTTGGCGCCGCGCGGGACAAAGGCGGCGAGCGTTGGGTCCCATTCCGACGGACCTCTGGCCTGGGCGTGGAGGTGGAGGGCGGGGGCGAAGCCGCCGGAGACGCCGAGGAGGTCGCATTCGACGGCGCCGAGGGGGGCACCGTCGAGGGAGCAAAGCTCTACGGCGGCTACGCGGCGACCGCCCTGGGCATGGCGGACGACCGCGCCCGCATGGACCGCGATACCCTGCGCCCGGACTTCGGATGAAAGATCGCCGGCGGGGTCGCTGCGCACGTCGGCGATGGCGGCGACGGGGACTCCGGCATCGGTCAGGTCGAGCGCGGTGCGGTAGGCGGCGTCGTTGTTGGTGAAGAGGACGGCGCGGGAGCCAGGGGCGACGGCGTAGCGATTCACGTAGGTGGAGATGGCGCCGGCGAGCATGACGCCGGGGCGGTCGTTGTTGGCGAAGAGCAGGGGGCGTTCGTGGGCGCCGGTGGCGAGGACGATCTGTTTGGGGAGGACGCGCCAGACGCGGGCACCGTTTTCGGAACCGGCGGAGTCGGGTTGGTCGGTGATGAGGCGCTCGGCGAGAAGGACGAGGTTGCTTTCGTAGAGGCCGAAGGCGGTGGTGTTGGGGAGGACGGTGACGCCGCGAGTCGCGGCGAGTTCAGTGGTCGTTGCATCGGCCCACCGGGGTGCAGGGAGACCGTCGACTCGTTCGTGCGTGGAAAGCAGGCTGCCGCCGGCTTCGGCCTGTTCGTCGGCCAGGATTACGCGGGCACCTGCCCGGGCGGCGGCGCGGGCGGCGGCGAGGCCGGCGGGGCCGGCACCGACCACCAGGACATCGCAATGGGCGTGGACGTGGTCGTAGCGGTCGGGATCGGGGGCGTCGGGCGCGTGGCCGAGGCCGGCGGCGTGGCGCAGGAAGTGCTCGTAGAGCGGCCAGAGGCGGCGGGGCCACATGAGGGTCTTGTAGTAGAAGCCGGCGGGAATGAACGGGGCCACGAGGCCGAAGGCGGACATGACGTCGTATTCGAGGGTGGGCCAGGCGTTGACGTGGCGGACCTTGAGGCCGGGCGTGGCCGCGGTGACCGTGGCGAGCCGGTTGGGCAGCGTGCGGGCGCCGTGGCCGAGCTGGACGAAGGCATTGGGATCTTCGGCGCCGGCGGAGACGATGCCGCGGGGTCGGTGGTACTTGAAGCTGCGGCCGACCAGGGTGACACCGTTGGCCAGGAGCGCGGAGGCGACGGTGTCGCCGCGGAAGGCATCGATAGGGCGTCCATCAAAAGTGAACTGGAGGGGCGTGTCGCGATCAACGCGGCCCCCGTGGTCGAGGCGGAAGGGCTGGCTCATGGCGAGCCGCCGTAGGTGCCGGCGCCGAGGATCTCGTTGGTGACGGTGTCGCGTTCGACGATGAACCAGCGGCGGCAGCCGGCGGTGTGGCACCACTGCTCGCGGTGGCGGCCGCGACGGTTGTCGCGCATGAAGAGGTAGTCGGCCCACTGCTCGTCGGTCAGCGCTTCCGGTTCGGCGGGGCGGGGAAAGTCGGCCTCGCCGCCGAAGGTGAACTCGTCGTCTTCGCGGGGCCCGCACCAGGGGCAAGGAATCAGGAGCACGGGATCAGTGGGCGACGGCGGCGGCGCCGTGTTCGTCGATCAGGGCGCCCGAGGTAAAGCGGTCGAGGGAGAACGGTTCGTTGAGCGGGTGTGGTTCCTGGTGGGCGAGAGTGTGGGCGAAGACCCAGCCGGAGCCCGGGGTGGCCTTGAAGCCGCCGGTGCCCCAGCCGCAGTTCATGAAGAGGCCCTTGATTGGGGTGCCGGAGATGATGGGGCTGGCGTCGGGGCAGACGTCCACGGTGCCGGCCCACTGCCGCAGCATGCGGACGCGGCTGAAGATGGGGAATAGCTCGCAGACGGCGGCGAGGACGTGCTCGATGATGCGGAAATTGCCGTTGAGGTCGTAGCTGACGGGGGCGTCGATGCCGGCGCCGAGGACGAGTTCGCCACGGTCGGTCTGGTGGACGTAGACGTGGACGGCGGCGGACATGACGACGGGGTCGAAGACCGGCTTGAGGGGCTCGGTGACCAGGGCCTGGAGGGGATGCGACAGGATGGGTAGCCGTATGCCGGCCATGGAGGCGAGGACGGTGGCGTTGCCGGCTACGACGAGGCCGACCGTGCCTGCGCGGATCTCACCGCGGGTGGTTTCGAGGGCCGTGACGCGGCCGTTGGCGGTGCGGATGCCGGTGACCTCGCAGTTCTCGACGATGTCCACGCCCAGGGCGTCGGCGGCGCGGGCGTAGCCCCAGGCGACGGCGTCGTGGCGGGCCACGCCGCCGCGGCGCTGCAGGGTTCCGCCGAGAACGGGGTAGCGGGTGTCGGGGGACGTGTTGAGGACGGGGACGCGTTTGGAGATTTCCTCGGTCGAGAGAAGCTCGGCGTCGATGCCGTTGAGTCTGTTGGCGCCGACGCGACGGGCGAGGTCGTGCAGTTCCTGTTCGGAGTGCGCGATGTTCAGCAAGCCGCGCTGGCTGAACATGACATTGTAGTTGAGTTCCTGGCTGAGGCTTTCCCAGAGCTTGAGGGAGAACTCGTAGATGTGGGCGCTGGCGTCCCAGAGGTAGTTGGAGCGGACGATGGCGGTGTTGCGGCCGATGTTTCCACCGCCCAGCCAGCCGCGTTCAAGCACGGCGACGTTGGTTACGCCGTGGAGCTTCGCGAGGTAATAGGCGGTTGCCAGGCCGTGGCCGCCGGCGCCGACGATGATGACGTCGTAGGACGGCCTGAGCTGAGCCTTGCGCCAGGCGGGGGTCCAGTCGCGGTGGCCACGCAGGCCGCGACGGATGAGGTTGGGGAGCGAGTAGAACTGCATGCGCGGCCCGGGGTGTCGGCGGTGAGGGAAGCGTAGCGCGGTTGGAGACGGCTTGCGTACGGGGAAGGACGCGCGGCGTCCTACGCGACATAGAGCCTGGCCAGCGATGAGGTCGGCTACGTCGACTTGTCCGCGTGGGTTGCCCTGAGCGCCGGGCTTATTGGAGGGACGCCGAGCGTCGTGCTCTGCGCCCCCGTGTCACAGGGACTTCCGCTAGCCGGCCAAACGATCCACAGCAATCACCACGCCGGCGGCGGCCGTTGCGGCTGCCAGCACGAGCCCGGCCAGCCAGCGGGTTTGCGAGGCCATTGCGGCCGTGTGGGCGGCCGATAGCTCGGCCATGGCGCCAGTGAGGCGAGTTTCGAGGGCGGCCAAGTCGGCCTTGGTCGCGTAGTGACGCAGGGTTCGGTCCAATTCCTCACGTAACTCTGCGCGCAATTCGGCGCGGGTGAGCGGGGCTTCTTCAACTGCCATCAAGCCTGTGCCTCCACCGCCCATGAACCGATCCAAGATCCTGAATGGATCGTTGCATGCCGATGGTGCTCCGGCAAGCAGCCACTAGCTCGAGCGAATCCGGGCTGCCCGGGTCGGGCCGCCAGGCACCGTCAGACCGCCAGGCGATCAACCGCGATCACGACACCGGCGGCGGCCGCGGCCGCTGCAAGAACCAGCCCGGCGAGCCAGCGGGTCTGGGAGGCCATGGCGGCGGTGATGCGGGTCTCGAGAGCGGCCAGGTCGGCCTTGGTCGAGTAGTGACGCAGGGTCCGATCCAACTCCTCACGCAGTTCAGATCGGGTGAGCGGGGCTTCATCCATTGCCATTAGACCAATGCCTCCACCGCCCAGAAACCGAAACGACAACCTGAGTTGATCGTCTCACTTCAACACAGAACATACAAAGCGAGATCAAGTCCCGCCGGTGCATTCGACGAGTGGCGTGCCGCGCAGGGTGTCTAGCCGGCCAGCCGGTCGACGGCAATGACCACACTGGTGGCGGCAGCCGCAGCCGCCAGCACAAGTCCGGCCAGCCAGCGGGTCTGTGCGGCCATGGCGGACGAGTGCGCGGCGGCCTGCGCGGCCATGGTGGACGTCAGCGCGTCCGACTGGGCGGCCATGGCGGACGTCAGCGTGTCGGATTGCGCGGCCATGGCGGACGAGTGCGCGGCGGCCTGCGCGGCCATGGCGGACGTCAGTGCGTCCGACTGGGCGGCCATGGCCTTTGTGAGGCGAGTTTCGAGCGCCGCCACGTCAGCCCTGGTGGCGTAGTGGCGCAGGGTGCGGTCCAACTCTTCGCGCAGGTCCTCGCGGGTGAGCGGGGAAGTCTCAACTGCCATGCCGTTTTTGCCTCCACCGCCCGTGGTTCAAGAGGAAGCTCTCACTCAATAGTTGCACTTCGCTTCCGCTCAGGCAACGCGCTCCTTGGCGTAGTCCACGCGAGCGGATTTGGCCGCTCCGAGTCTAGAGCGGCCAGACGATGGGGACGACGATGAGGGAGACGATGAGGACGAGGAGGGTGAGGGGGCCGCCGGCCTTGATGAAGTCGATGAAGCGGAAGGCGCCGGTGTTGTAGATGAGCACGTTGGACTGGTGGCCGATGGGGGTCATGAAGGCGGTGGAGCCGGCGATGGCGACCATCATGAGGACGGGGTGCGGGGCAATGCCGAAGCTGGCGGCGATGCCGAGACCGATGGGCGCGACCAGCACGACGGCGGCGGCGTTGGACATGAGCTGGGTGAGCAGCGAGGTGAAGATGAAGATGCCGGCCAGGACGGCAATCGGTCCCAGGGGCTGCAAGGCGCTGGACACAGCTTGCGCCAGGCTCTCGGCCAGGCCGGTGGCCTGCATGGCCGTGCCAAGGGGGAGCAGGGCGGCGATCAGGACAAGGGTGCGCCACTCGACGGCGGCGTAGATGCGGTCGTAGGGCAGCACGCGGGTGACCACCATGAGGACTGCGCCGAGGATGCCGGCGACGGCGATGTGGGCGATGTCGGCGGCCGCGAGTCCCACGACGAGGACCAAGATGGCCAGCGGCACGAGCATGCGCGGGCGGGGACCGACGACACGCGCGCGCTGGGAGAGGACGATGAAGTCGGTGGACTCCTCGAGGTCGGAGACTCGAGCGCTGGGCATGCGGACCATCAGGACGTCGCCGGTCTCGATTCGCTGATCGCGGAGCCGGGTGCGCAGATGGGTGCCCTGGCGCCAGATGCCCAGGACGAGGCCGCCGAAGCGGTTGCGGAAGCGCATGGCAGCGACCGAGAGCCCGCGGCTGGAGAAGCCGGGACCGGCGACCAGTTCAAGTACCGTGGCTCGCTCGTCTTCGGCTTGCAGGCGTCCGGGTTCAAAGTCTCGCTCCGACGTGAACTCCACACCCTCGACCTGGGTGAGCCGAAGCACATCGTCAGGCTCGCCCTCCACCAGGACCACGTCGCCGACGTAGAGGGCTTCCTCAGCGGTCGGGAAGCGGAGGCGGCGGCGGTCGCGAACGATCTCCATGACGGAGATGTCGAAGCGCGGCCGCCAGCGCAGATCGCGCAGGGTTTTGCCCACCAGGGACGCGCCGGCCGGGACACGGACTTCCGCCAAGTAGTCGCGAGCCTGGGCGATGCCTTGCGCGACGTCGGGCCCCTGACGGTCCGGCACCAGGCGGCGGCCGACGGTGACGAGATAGAGAAGGCCGGCGATGAGGATGGCGATACCGGTGGGCGCGAAGTCGAACATGCCGAAGGGCCGCTCACCGGCGGCGGCCAGGGCATCGCTGACCAGCAGGTTGGGTGGCGTGCCTATCAATGTGGTCAAGCCGCCGAGCATGGAACCGAAGGCCAGGGGCATCAGCAGGCGAGATGAGGAGGCGTCGGCGGCGCGGGCCAGGGTGACCGCGGCGGGCATGAGGATGACGGTTGCGGCGATGTTGTTGATGAAGGCCGACATGCCGCCCACCACAAGAACGAGCAGGACCGTCAACACACCGACCCGGGTTCCGCCGTAGCGGACGATGGCCGAGGCCAGAGCGGCCGGGGCGCCAGCTTCCACGAGGCCGGCGCTAAGGATGAACATGGCGGCGACGGTGATGACGGCGGGGCTGGCGAAGCCGGCCACGGCCTGCGGGGCATCGATGACGCCGGTGAGCGCCAGGATGAGGAGGACGAGCACGCCAACGCCCTCGGGCGGCAAACGCTCGCTGGCGAACAGCGCCAGGGCACCGACGACGCAGCCCACGACGATCCAGGCTTCGGGTGTCACTGGACTCTAGGGGCGTCTTACCTGCACAGGGCTTAGGATACGCTTCGGTCACATCGCCCAGCCTGAGCGGGCCGATTGGAGCGACACCGATGGCTGAGACCGGCATTGCCGCCACCTATCACGGAACCAACATACCGTTCGACCTCAGGGAGTACCCGGTGCCGGACCCGGAGCCCGGGGCGGCCGTGCTGGCTTTGACGATGGCGAACGTGTGCGGTTCGGATTTGCACTACTGGCGGGGTGACATCGACGTCGTGAAGATGGGCCGTCCCACGCCGATGGCGCTGGGACACGAAGGCACCGGGAAGATTCACAAGCTGGGCGACGGGGTAACCACGGACACGCTGGGCGAGTCGCTCAGCGAGGGCGACCGGGTGGTCTTCCAGTACTTCTACCCGTGCATGCAATGCGCGACCTGCCTGAAGGGGCATACGTACGCCTGTCCGACGCGGCAGTTCGACCGCACGCAAAGCGCGGACGTGTGGCCGCACTTCCGGGGGACGTTTGCGGAGTACTACTACCTGCACCCCAAGCACGCGATGTTCAAGGTGCCGGATTCGCTGTCTGACCTGGAGATTGCCGGGATCAACTGCGCGCTGTCGCAGGTGGTTTCGGGGCTGGATCGCGCCGGCCTAACGTTTGGAGAGACGGTGGCGATTCAGGGCGCCGGAGGGCTTGGCGTCTACGCGGCCGGAATTGCGAAGGCGCGCGGGGCCGCGAAGGTGATTGCCATCGACGGCGTGGACGAGCGGCTGGACCTGATCCGGGAGTTCGGCGCGACCGACGTGGTGGATATTCGCGAGTACGAGACGCCGGAAGAGCGAGCGGACGCGGTGCGCGATCTGACCGGCGGCCTGGGCACGGACGTGACGCTGGAGTTGGTGGGTCATCCGGGCGTGGTGCGGGAAGGCCTGGACATGACGGCCCACGGCGGGCGCTACCTGGAGATTGGCAACATCAACGTGGGGTGGGACACGGAGTTCGACCCGTCGGTGATCGTGTTCAAGAGCATCTCGGTTATCGGCATCGCGCATTACAAGGCCGAAGACCTGCGGAACGCGCTGAACTTCCTGATCGCCTACAAGGACCGGCTGCCGTTTGACCGGATCCTGTCGCACACGTTCCCGTTGTCGCAGATCGACCACGCGATGGAGCAGCAGGACAAGGGGTACATCACCAGGTCGGCGTTGATTCCGGGGAGCTAGAGGTCGCTTTACGTGAAGCTAGCCGAGGATGGTCTGTTGCAGCGACTGCGCCGCCCGTGCGTTGGTGCGGAACCCGGCAGCCACCCTCACCCCAGCCCCCTCCCTCAAGAGAGCGGGGGGAAGAGCGTCGCAACACGAGCTGAGCTGCGCGGCGGGGGTGGCTGATGGAGATCTGGACGGCGGTATGGGACGCCTTCAACGCGCCGTTGTTCAGCCTCGGCGCGGATCCGGTGACTCCGTTGAGCCTGGTTGTGCTGGTTCTGATCTTCGCGGTGACATGGTTCGTTGCCGGTCGGGTGCGCTGGGTGCTGGAAGACCACATTGGCAATCGCGTCGAGGATATTCCGGAAGGCGTTCTCCACGTCATCGGCAACCTGGCGCGTTACACGATCATCTTCATGGGGTCGTTTATTGGGCTGCGGTCGGTGGGATTCCAGCTCGACGCCGTACTGGTGGTGTTCGGCGCCCTGGGTGTGGGCATGGGCTTCGGGCTGCAGAATATCGCCAACAATTTCGTGTCCGGCGTCATCTTGCTGGTGGAACGTCCGATCAAGGTGGGCGACGTGGTGAGCGTGGCCGGTGAGCTGGGGACGGTGGAGCGCGTGGGTATCCGTGCGACGACGCTGCGCAAGTTCGACCAGACGCAGGCCATCGTGCCGAACGGTGAGTTGATTTCCACGGTGGTCAACAACTGGACGCTGGACGACCGGCGCGTGCGGGTGGACTTCGTGGTAGGCGTGGCGTACGGCTCCGACACGCGGCTGGTGGAGCGGCTGATTCGGGAAGCGGTGACGGAGCACGAGTTGGTGCTGGACGATCCGGAGCCGCGGATCTTCTTTTTCGAGTTCGGGGATTCGTCGCTGAATTTCCGGGTGCTGGCGTACGTGGCTGATATCAGCGAGCGGTTTGGGACGCTGAGCGATCTGCACTTCACGATTGACGAGGAGTTCCGCGCGCACGACATTGAGATTCCGTTCCCGCAGCGGGACTTGCACTTGCGGTCGATCGACTCGGACGTGGCGGTTCGGCATACACCGACGGTGTCGAGATAGCTGACGGACGGATTGCGTCAGGGACCCCGCTCCAGTCTCACGCGTTAGGCTAACCGCGATTCCGGGTTAGCATGAGCTAATTCCGTGTCCAGACGTCCAGATCCCACGTTGCGTTGGCATTGATCGACCCTGCCCCAATCGCGGACGCCCCTGCGCGCCTGGCCTTGCGCTGTTCAGGCCTGACGAAGCGCTTTGCCGGGGTGACGGCGCTGACGGACGCTTCCCTGGAAGTGACGGAGGGCACGCTGCTGGCGCTCCTGGGCCCCAGCGGCTGCGGCAAGACCACGCTGCTGCGGTTGATCGCCGGTCTTGACCGGCCGGACGCCGGCACGATTGAGATTGGCGACCGCGTGGTGGAGGCGGCGGGGGTGCATGCACCGCCCGAAGAGCGGCAGGTGGGACTGGTGTTTCAGGAATACGCGCTGTTCCCGCACCTGAGCGTTGCCGACAACGTGGCGTTTGGGCTGCCGCGCGGACAGGACCGCGTAGCTCGCGTCAAGGACATGCTGGGCCAGGTCGATCTGGACGGTTTGGGTTCGCGCATGCCGCACGAGCTTTCCGGCGGCCAGCAGCAACGGGTGGCGCTGGCCCGGGCTCTGGCACCGGGCCCGCGGCTGATCATGCTGGACGAGCCGTTCTCCAACCTCGATCCGACACTGCGCGAGGGTGTGCGCCGGGAAGTGCAACGCGTGCTGCGCGCGGCGAACGCGACAGCCATCATCGTGACGCATGACCAAGAAGAGGCGCTGAGCATGGCCGACGAGGTGGCGGTGATGATGGACGGCTGCATTCAGCAACAGGGCGCGCCGGCGGCGGTGTACTGGTGGCCGATTTCGCGCCGTGTGGCCGAGTTTGTGGGCGACATCAACGTGATCAACGGACGCGCGATCGGGCACGTGGTCGTGTGCGACCTTGGAACTGTGGCCATACTTGAAGAGGCCGTTGGGCCCGTGGATCTGTTGATTCGACCGGAGGCTCTGCAGCTCACGCCTGACATCCGTGGGCAGGCGGTGCAAATGGACCGAACGTTTTACGGCCATGACCAGATGATCGAAGTGCGGTTTGATTCCGGCCTGCGCCTCACGTCGCGCGTGGCGCCTATGTTTCCGTTTGCGCCCGGGGGCCGCGTGCGGGTGCAACTCAGCCCGGACGGAGAGGCGCTGGCCTTTCCCAGAACCGACGGCTAGCCCGACGGCGCGGTTCCGCCCCACCTGCAACTCGTGGCAGAATTGCGGGAGATGCCGCTGACGAGCACAACCGAGGACTATCTCCTCGCCATTTACGGAATGCGGGCCGAGGCGGAACCGGTGATCAACGCCCGGCTGGCCGAGCGGCTTCACGTGGCGGCGCCAACTGTGTCGGCGACCCTGGACCGCCTGACGCGGGACGGTCACATCTGGATCGACGATAGTCGCCAGATCTATCTGACGCTGGGCGGCGAGCGCGTGGCGGAGCGGCTGGCACGACGTCACCGGCTGATCGAGCACTGGCTGATCAGCACGCTTGGCATGGGTTGGGCCGAGGTTCACGAAGAAGCCGACCGGCTGGAGCATTCGGTTTCCGAGGAACTGACGGAGCGGATCTCGGCATCGCTGGGCCATCCGGCGACCTGTCCACATGGATTGCCCATTCCCGGCAACTACCCGGAAACGGACGTCACGCAGTTTTTCAGCCTGGGCCAGGCCGAGCCGGGCCAAGTCGTGCGAATCGTTCGCCTATCCGAGCCGGCCGAGGACGATGGGGAGTTGCTGCGGTATTTCGAAGAGAAGCAGCTGGTCCCCGGTCACATCACGACGGTGCGCGAGGTTACCCCTTCGGGCTCCATGGTCCTGGAGCTGGATGGCGAGACGGTTGTGGTTGATAAGCGCGTCGCCACCAATCTGTGGGTGATGGCAGCCTAGGACGCCGCACTCAGACGGCAGGCCTTCGGAAGCGAACAGCATTGATGACGCACGTGCAACCGAACCACCTGATCACCGTGCGCCCGGCGATCCCGGAGGAACTGCGCGGACTGCGTGACCTGGCGTACGACCTCTGGTGGGCGTGGAGTCCTGACGCCCAGGATCTCTTTCGGCGTATCGATCCGGATGCCTGGCAGTCGACGCATCACAACCCGGTGGCGCTGTTGGGCCACGTGTCACCAGATCAGCTTGCCCAACGGGCAGCGGATGCCGCTTTCGTGCACGACCTGCAGCGGGTGGTGGAGCGACGGCGGCGATACCTGGAGACGCGTTCCTGGTTCTCGTCCACGTATCCCGGGGCAGGTGACCTGACGGTGGCGTATTTTTCCATGGAGTACGGGATCACCGAGTCGGTGCCGCTGTATTCGGGCGGCCTGGGCGTGCTCGCCGGCGACCACGTGAAGGCCGCCACCGACCTGGGTGTACCACTGGTCGCGGTAGGCATGTTGTACCGCCAGGGATATTTCCGACAGACGATCGACCCAACCGGCGGGCAACGGGAACTGCATCCGGAGACTGACTTCTACAGCCAGCCGGTGACCATGCTGACGACGCCTGACGGGTCGCCACTGACCGTGGGGGTACCAATCACGGACCGGTGGGTGGAGGCCCGGGTGTGGCGGATGCATGTTGGGCGCTGTCCGGTATTGCTGCTGGACGCCAATGTTCCCGGTAACGCGCCCGAGGATCGCGAACTCACGGCCAAGCTGTACCAGGGCGATTCCGACGTGCGGATTCGACAGGAGATTTTGCTGGGTGTCGGCGGGATGCGCGCACTAAGGGCGGCGGGGATGCGTCCAACGGTGCTGCATCTCAACGAGGGGCATAGCGCGTTTGCCCTGATTGAACGCCTTCGCGAGCTGCGCGAGGGGACGGACCTGTCGTTCGAGGCGGCGCTGGAAGCCGTGCGCGCCGGGGCGGTATTTACGACCCATACGCCGGTTCCGGCCGGTCACGACGAGTTTCATCCAGACCAAGTGGCCCATCACCTGGGCATGTACCTGGACGAGTCCGGAATCGATTTGGGACGCGTTACGGAGATTGGGCGGTATCCGGGTGGCAGTCCGTCGTCATCCTTTTGTATGACGATCCTGGCGCTGCGCGGGGCGGCGTGGCGGAACGGGGTGTCGCAGCTGCACGGCGAGGTCACGCGCCGGATGTGGCAGACGCTCTGGCGCGACGTTCCGTGGTCTGAAGTGCCGATCCAGCACGTCACCAACGGGGTTCACCTGCCCACCTGGGTGTCGCGCGAGCTGGCGGATTTGCTCGGGCGCTATCTGGGCCCGGAGTGGGCGCTGATGTCTGATCGGGACGCGATCCGGGAGGGGCTGGACGCCATACCGAACGACGAATTCTGGCGCGTGCACCAGCGGCGGCGCGAGCGACTGGTAGGCAACGTGCGGCGGCGGTTGCGAGCCGTGGTGGAGCGGCGCTGGGGATCGGGCGCGGAGTTGGCGGACGCAAGTTCCGCGCTCCAACCCAACGCCCTGACCGTAGGGTTTGCGCGGCGGATCGCGCTGTACAAGCGCCCGACGCTGCTGCTTCACGACCTGGAGCGCTTGCGCGCGCTGGTGACCAATGAGCGGCGTCCAGTGCAGATCATCTTTGCGGGCAAGGCCCATCCTGACGACACGATGGCCAAGGACCTGGTCCGCGAGATTCATGACCTCAGCCGCGATCCGGGCTTCGTGGGCCGCGTCGTCTTCGTGGAGGACTACGACATGGACCTGGCCCGCGACCTGGTGCAGGGCTGCGATGTCTGGCTCAACCAGCCGGTGCGGCCGCAGGAGGCCAGCGGAACCAGCGGTATGAAGGCAGCCGCCAATGGCGTGCTGAACGTCAGCGTGTTGGACGGCTGGTGGGCCGAGGCGTACGCCCCCCACATTGGCTGGGCGATCGGACGGGCGGATGACGACGTGGAGGATCCCCAGCACGACGCTCATGATGCCGCCGCGGTCTACCGGCTGTTCGAGCGCTCGGTGGTTCCGCTCTTTTACGATCTGGGGCTGGACGGCACGCCGACGCGCTGGATCGAGCGCGCCAAGGCGTCGATGGTGATGGCGCTGACGGACTTTGGCGCGCACCGAATGATGCGCCAGTACACCGAAGAGTTCTATCTGCGGGCCGACGAGCTGCTGCGCACGCTGACCAGTGACGGCTGTTCGCCGGCACGATCGCTGGCCGATTGGCTGGCACGTGTTCGCGAGCAGTGGAACTCCGTACGGATTCTGGATGTGCATCTGGCCGGGGGACCAGACGTGGACGTGGGCTCAGCGCTTCCCGTGCGGGCGCGGGTGTCGCTCAACGGTCTGCACGCGGAGGAGCTGACGGTACAGGTCTACGTTGGCCGGGTCGGTAGCGACGGCGCCGTTGACGGCGGCCACACCTACGAGGCCAGGGCGGTCGGACCGGACGGCGAGGGCACGCACTGGTTTGAATCGACGGTCCCGCTCCGCCAGAGCGGACGAATGGGTATCGCGGTGCGTGTGGTGCCAAGGCACCCGCACCTCACGGACCCTGTGGAGCACGGATTGGTGCGCTGGAGTCTGCCTGGCGCCGGCGAGTAGTTGTCGCTTTCGCTTTGCCGGCTCCGATAGACGCGATAGGATTTGGCAGCCGAAGCGGCTGCCCGCCTTCGGTAGTTCGCTACCTTCGCTGCTAGCCCACCAAGGGAGCCTTCGTCGATGACGTATGTGATCTGCGAGCCGTGCATTGGCACCAAGGACGCTTCATGCGTTGACGTGTGCCCAGTGGACTGTATCCATACCACCGACGAAGCCGAGATGTACTACATCGATCCCATAGAGTGCATTGACTGCGGCGCCTGCGAACCGGTCTGCCCGGTGACCGCCATCTTCCCCGACTTCGACGTGCCGGACGAATGGGAAGAATGGACCAAGGTCAACGCCGACTTTTTCCTTTAGGCCGAACCGCGATCCGACGCGCCTGAACCCGGCCGGCCGGCCGGGACCCGAGATGGAGCGCTAGGCCAGCGTCGGACGAGTTTCCGCGCCCTTCGTCATCTCCTTCAAGGCCTCGAAGGCCGGGCGCGGAGATCCATCGGGGCGAAGCACACCGAAGGCGAACTTCTCGTCCCGTGGTCCGACGACCGACTGGAAGTTCAGATTCCAGACGAAGGCGTGGGTGATGTAGGGCGCGGATTCCCGGATCAGCCGAAAGGCGTCCACCAGGAACTGGGCCTGGTCGTCCTCGGAGTTGTCGGCACCAAACCCGTAGGCAGGGTCGGCGTTGGCGGTTGACCAGCCCATCTCGGTCAGCCAGATGGGCTTGTCGGCGTCGCCGTTGGCTTCCATCACGGCGCGATGCTGGGCGTAGCGCTGAAAGTAGAAGCTCCCGTGCCCGTTCCAGCCGGAACCACGCTCGCTGCCGATCTCCTGCGTGGGCGCGTTGTTGAATCCGCCGGGATGCACACCCCAGGCATCGAACGCATCGCGGGCGATGCCGTCACGGTAGGCGTAGATCTGCTCCAGGAAGCGCAGGTCGTCAATGGCCTGCACCTGCTGATCGGGAATGTCCACGTCGCCCGCGGGCGTGAGGGCGCCGCCCACGGTGATCGCTTCAGGATCGCCGGCCTTGACCCCCTGGTGGCCGGCCAGCATGAGTTCGACGAATTCACCGGCGTCGATGCGGCCATAGCCCCACTCGCGGGCGAGGTTGGCTTCGTTCCAGAGTTCGTACGCCTGCACGTGGCCACGATAACGGCCGGCCAAGGCCTGCATGAAGTCACGAAAGTCCAACGGATCGCCGGGCGGCCCGTGCGGCCGGTCGCCCAGAGCCCAATCCGGCGCCCTAACGACGCTCAGGAGAATGTTGATGCCTGCGCTGCTGACGGCGGCCACGACCTTGTCGAGTTCGCGCCAGTCAAAGCCGCCTTTTTCGATCGGCTCGGTTTGACTCCATTCGACCTGTTGCTTCAACCAGTCAAACCCGGCCTCAATCGTGCGCTCCACAATGAGACCGCGCGGCTGGTTGTAGAGGTGCGCCTGAAAGCCGTAGCCCTGGAGCCGAGGCAACCCGTCGTCCACCTCTGGCGGCGGGGTGGCGGGCCCGGGGGACGGCGAGGCCGCGGGCGGCTGGGCGCGGGCCGTGGATCGGGGCGCGGCCACGGCATCAGCCGTGCTCGTGGCGGGGGCATCGCCGGACGCAGGCGGCGTGGGCGGTGGCGTCTCCGACTCGCCACAGGCGGCCAGCGCTACCGTGGCTCCAGCCATTGCCAGCAGCCGTCGACGCGAGAGCAAAGTCCGATTCCTCACATCGCAACTCCATTCCCAGCGCGGCCGCTGCGACCGCGCAGGTACGGGGCGTCCTTGTATCCGCGCGGCATGGATGGTATCAACGGAGTAGGCAAATCGTTCGAAACAGCAACCCGATCCGGGAGAATAGCCGCGCAGCGGCGTCCCGCATCAGAGGAAACCACTGTCCATGGGCAATAACAGGTACGGAAACACCGCCGTCGGCACGATTGTGATCCTCATTGCCGCAGTTATCGTACTGGGGCTGTTCAGCGTGCGGTTTGTCAACGTCGGTGAGGTCGGCGTGCTGCACACGTTTGGCGTGGTTGATCAAACGCCACGGCCCGAGGGCCTGTTGGTCAAGGCCCCGTGGGCCAGCCTGGAGACGCTGAGCGTGCGGACGCAGCAGCTCACCATGAGTT
>JAPPKM010000017.1 GCA_028874315.1 Chloroflexota bacterium | reverse complement strand
GGCCAAGCTGCTCGTAGGTCTCAAGGGCAATGGACTTCTTGCCGTCCTGCTTGAATGGGTTGCGGGTGGCTCCTCCGTCGAAGAACCAGCGGCGATCCACGGCGGCATCGAAGTGCCGGATCATGTCGTCGTAGACGCCCTCGTACCAGATCACGTCGCTGGCCACGCCGGCGAGGTGAGCCATCTTGGCCGCCGTGCTACGCGTGTAGCAACACACCACGCCGCGGATCCCGGCGCGTGCGGCGTACGTGGCGATGGAGGAGGCGGCGTTCCCCGTGGAGACGACGCCCACGGCGTCGAACCCGAACTGGCGGGCGCAAGCCACCGCCGTCTGGCTGGAGCGGTCCTTCACGGTTCCTGTGGGGTTGGAGCCTTCGAACTTGATCCAGAGTCGGCGCAGGCCGAGTTCCGCGCCGAGCCGCGGAATCTGAAACAGCGGCGACAGCTGCTCACCCAATGTCACGAAGTCGGCGGCGTCATGAACCGGCATCCACGCGGCGTAGCGCCAGACGCCCGTTCGATCGGGCTGGGCCAGCGGCTCATCCTTCAGCCGTCGCAGGTCGTACTCGATCTCCAGCAACCCGCCGCAGGCCTGGCACGTCAGGCGGTATTCGAGCGCGTGGGACTGCTGGCAGTCCACGCAGCGAAGGTTGGTAGCGGCGGATTCGGAGCGCACGGGGCCGGTAGGTGAAGTGCGGGAAGCGACAGGGTACCGCCCCCGATGGGTTGAACGCCTCGCCGGGGGGAGCCGGCGAGGCGTTCGAAAGGGAGGGAGCGCCCCGAGTTAGTTCAAGCTGTGCGCCAGGACTCCCGAGTGACGTCGGGCACAGCCGGCGCATAGGGCGGTGCCCGGCAGCAGCTCGAGTCGGAGCGGTTCAATCAGGCCGCCGCAGTCCTGACAATGTTCCGGGCTGTGGCCGCTGGGCAATGCCTTGAGCACGTCCCGGATCGCTACCTGTAAGTCGCGAGCGGATGCGTCGCGTGCGCAATCGGCCAAACCGTCGGTCTGCGTTTCACTCATAGACGCACCTTCGTGGGCAATCGTGGGCGGGCCGGTTGTACGGCCCGCCCACGGCGCCCTCGGTTCCTACGCAGACTCGATGGCGATCGTGGCGGCCCTGGCCTCCTCGGCCTTGGGGACGCGCACGGTCAGAACGCCGTTCTCGTACCTGGCCCCGGCGCCGGCGGTGGTCGTACGCACCGGCAGCGGAACCCGACGGTAGAAGCGGCCCGCGCGACGCTCGCGAACGTGATACCGGCTGCCCTCGTCCGACTCGGCCTGCGATCCGTCATCGTGCGCGCCCTGAATGATCAGGTTGCCATCGGCGGTCGTAATCTCAAGGTCCTCCGGTCGGAATCCGGGCACCGACGCTCGCACGACGACTGCGTCGTCGGTCTCTTCGATGTCCACCGGCGGCAGCCAGCCGGGGCTGTCGTGGAACGCCTGCCGGAACGGCCGGGCAAACCACTCGTCGTCGAAGAATCTTGGCCCGATCGCTCGGCGGCGAGCCTGCGGCCGCCAACTTCGGATAGCAAAGGTCATCTGAAACCCTCCATGCACTACAGTCAACTGCTGACGATTGGATCATAAGAGTTGAGTCTATACCTGTCAAGTCTTAAAGGCAGACTATCTGCGTCCCCTGCACGCAAGTCTGCGGGCCACACATAAGTGCCCGAAAGGGCCAGGTGCAATTCGACGACGCGGGGCGGGGCGAGACGCTGGAGTTAGAAGCCGGCCGGGGCATCCAATCCCAGCCGCTCGGCCATCGCGGTCAGCGGCTCGACCACGCTGGCCGGGTAGGCGATGCCATTGGCGACCCGGTCCTCGAACAGTTCCCACTCGGGTTGACCGGGCATCTGCACCTTGGAGAAACCAGCCGCCGGCGGCAGCGAATTAACGGCGCGGCTTTGCTCATCCATGGCCGTGCGGAAGTCACTAAGCGGCAGGAAGGCGCCGACGTCGATGGTCAGGAAAAACAGGCTGCCGCGGGGCCCTCTATTCGCCGGGTCAAGTGCGCCCTTGATCAGCGTGGCACCGTCGCCGGAGAGAACGCCGGCCATGAGGTCGTGCACCAGCCCGATGCCGTAGCCCTTGGGTCCGCCGGCAGGTACCACGTAAGCAAGTCTTGACGCGTCGGTCGTTGGATTGCCTTCGCTGTCAGTGGCGACACCGGCGGGCAGGGAACCGGTGGTCGCCCCCACCATGTGCAGTTTGTTGAGCGCATAGGCGCCGGATGCCATGTCCAGCACGACCGGATGGGCCCCGTGGGTCGGAAAGGCCCAGGCCAGCGGCGTGTTGCCCGTGGCGGGCTGACGGCTGCCGGTGGCCAGCATGCAGGGACCGGCCATGTTGCTGGCGGCATGCCCGATCAGACCGGCATCGGCCGCCAGCAGCGCCCAGTAGGCCGCCGCGCCGAAGTGGCCCGTGTCCGACACCGCCGCAACGCCGATGCCCCGGTCGTGCGCGATGTCGATGGCGGCCTGCATACCAGCCCAGGCCCCGAGCTGTCCGAGCGAGCGGTCGCCGTTCACAACGGCGGCTCCAGTCGAGTGGCTGACGCGAATGTTGGGTGTCGGGTTAATCGCACCAGCTTCAAGGGCTTCCGTGTAGGCGGCCAGCAGCCGTGTCCCGTGGGAGAACACGCCGCGCAGATCGGCATGCACCAGCGTCTCCACCACCAGGATTGCGTCATCGCCGGGTACACCGGTCGCGGTTAGGGCGCTTGTGCCGAATGCGCGCATCTCGTCGGCAGGAACCTGCACGTCGCCGATGTCGTAGCGCAGCCGGTCGCTCATGCGTCCCACGCCGGATCCACGCCATAGGCACGTCCGGTCTCGGCCACCGCGTCGAGCAGCCCGCCCGGATAGCCGATGCCGCGCTCCACGGCGTCAGCGCGCTTGAGCCACTCGGGTTCGCCGGGAACCAGCACTCGATCGAAGCCCTCTGCCGGCCGCAGCGCATGAATGGCGTCAATGGTCTGATCCATGTCCGCGACGAACTCGGCCAGCGGGCGGAATGCCTCGACTCGGATTGCCACGAAGACCTGACCCACAGTGCCAAGGTGGTCAGGCGTCCGATTCACGGCGGCAGTGGCGCCCGCCAGAATGCCGGAGAGCGTCTCCATGACGATCCCCAAGCCGAATCCCTTGGGGCCCGCGAACGGGTTCAGCCAGACCAGTTGATTCGGATCAGTGGTGGGATTGCCGTCGGCATCCACGCCAACGTCGGCAGGAATCGACTGGCCGGTGGCGGCGGCAACACGAACTTTACCCAGCGCCGAAAAGCCAACGGCCATGTCCGCAACTACTGGATAGTTCTTGCCCGCCGGGATCGCCCAGGCAATGGGACCATTCGTAAGCGCTGGCGTCCGGCTGCCGAACGCCAACACGCCGGAGGCCCCGCCGCCGCTACTGGTGACGAAAGCGATGCACCCGGCGTCTACGGCCTGCAGCGCCCAATGTGCCGCAGGTCCAAAGTGACGCCCGTTGTGCACGCACACCATTCCCGCCGCGCCATCGTTCGCCAGGTCAATCGCTCGTTGTATTCCGATTCTCGCTGACACGGCCCCTGGCGTGCCGGCGGCGTCGAGCGCAGCCGTTGCTGGCCGCACCTGCAGTGTCGTGACTTCTGCCTCGGGATTGACCAACCCTGAGCGGATCTCAGCCGTGTAGGGCGTGACCCGCGTCACGCCGTGGGAGAACACGCCGCGCGCATCGGCTTCCACCAGCACGTCGGCGATCAGGGCGGCGCGGTCCTCCGGCACCCCGGCCGCGTGCATCACGCTAGTCGTGAACGCGCGCATTCGCTCAACCGGCACGCGCTGGCTTACGGCGGCTTGCGCGAAGTCGGCGCTCATGGGTTGGCCGCGATCGAAGCCCGAATCTCCCGGCCCAGGACTTCCACGCCGGTGCGCAGTTGATCGTGCGGGGCGTGACTGAATGCCAGGCGAATGGCGCCCAGGCCGTTGCTGTCCACGCGAAAGATTGCACCGCTGCGCACCAGCACCCCGGCGCGCTCGCAGCGTTGAATCACGTCATCCAGGAGCTCGGGCCGGCGCAGCGTCAGCCAGAAGAAGAAGCCGCCGTTCGGTCGGACCCAGGTCGCGAGGTCGCCGATATGTTGCTCCAGCGCGGCGAGCATGATGTCGCGGCGCTCGCGATAGACGTCCTGCAGGCGCGCGATCTGCTCTTCCATGTGCTCGCGCATGAATTCCGACGCCAGGGCGGACGAAAATGGGCTGGTGCCGCCATCGGTCTTCAGCGGCAGGATGCGGTCGGCCAAAGCAGGCGAGGTGAGAATCCAGCCCAGCCGGATACCCGCGCCGAGGATCTTGGAGAACGTACCGGCGCGCGTCACCAGCCCCGTGCCGCCGTCCAGTTCATACAGGGATGGTGGCCGTTCGCCGTCGTAATGCAGTTCGTAATAGGCGTCGTCTTCAAATACGGGCACGCCGTGCCGGTGACAAACCTCCAGCACCTCCAGGCGCCGCTCTCGCGTGATGGTCGTGCCCATGGGATTCTGAAACGTGGGGATCGTGTAGAAGACGGCGGGCTCACGGGTGGCGAAGAGTTCATCCAGGGCATCGACACGGGGGCCGTCCGCGTCCCAGTCCACGTGTGCGCCGTGGTCGCTGACACGCCGCACAAACAGGGCGCCGAACGATGCGTGGTCAAGCGCAATGATCTGGTCTCGGTTAACAAACGTACGCAGCACCATGTCAATGGCCTGGCCGGACCCGTTGGTGATGATGATCTGGTCGCGATCCACTTCGAGTCCCTCGAAGACCCGCAGCTTTTCGCGAACCACGTCCACCAGTTCCAGGCTTCCCTTGCGCCGGCCGTACAGCAGGGCCGGGTAGTTCTCGGGCAGGGCGTTGCGCGCAGCCTCGACCATCTGCTCGAGAGGTAGTGCCTCATTGGCGGGCTGACCAACCAGCAGGTCCGCCACGATGTCCTCGGGCGCGCCGGAAGCTGAGACCATCGTGCCCGGCTCGGCGCGCTGACGAGCCTCGTCGCTCAGGCAGCATTCGATATCGAAGGTCGTAGTCACGGCGCCGCCGGATCTTGAAGGTCGGCTAATAGATGCCGCCCTCGCTCATAAAGTCGTCTTCGGGCTTCTTGGCCACCGGAATCGGACGGTTCTCGCACACGATGGCTTCGGTGGTCAGCGTCATGATGCCGACGCTCACGGCGGCCCGGATGGCCGCGATTTCGATCGCGGCCGGGTCGATGATGCCGCGTTCGTAGAGGTTCGTGTAGTCGCCGTGGACAGCGTCCCAGCCGTGCCAGTCGGGCAGCTTGCGCACTCGGTTGACAATGACGGACGGGTTGGCGCCCGAATTGCGGGCAATGCGGCGCATTGGCGCTTCCAACGCGTCGACCAGAATGCGCGCTCCCACGGCTGCATCACCTGTGAGCTCGTCGGCGACCTCTACGGCAGCGGCCTGCGCACGGACCAACGACGTGCCGCCACCCGGAACGATTCCCTCCCGCAGAGCCACTTTAACGGCGCCGACGGCATCGTCGGCTTTGTCCTTGAGGTGGTTGATTTCCTGCTCCGTAACTCCACCGACCGCCACGATGCCCACCGCGCCGCCCAACCGGGCGATGCGGCGTTCCAGTTTCTTCACGAAGTTCGGATTCGTCTCTTCCTCAAGCTGGGCCCGCAACTGATTCTGGCGATCCTGAATATCGGCCTCATGGCCGGCGCCTTCGAGAATGATGGTGGCTTCGCGGTTCGCCACGATGCGACGGCAAAAACCCAGCCACTCCAGCGGGACGTCCTGCCAGCGGATGCCCAGGCTGCTAGACACGACGGTGGCGCCGGTAAGCACGGCCAAGTCCTCGAGAAGATCGCGCATCTCATCGCCAAACGAGGGTGATTGGATCGCCACCACGTTCAGGTTGCCGCGCAGCTTGTTCTGGAGCACGAACGTCAGGGCGTCATGCCTGAGAATGTTGGACACCAGGAGCAAGTTGCGATTGTCGCTGGACGCGACCTTGTCGAGGATGCTTGTGAGTTGGTCGGCGGACGTCAGGTCCTGATCGGTCAGCAGAACCCGGGCATTCTCAAGCGAGCCCTGCATCTTGTGCGTATCGGTCACGAAATAGGGCGAGATCCAGCCCTTGTCCACCTGTAGGCCCTCAACGTAGCGGGCTTCCAGGCGCACGCCCCAGCGGTGGTAGTCCACCGTGACCAGACCGTCGCGTCCGACGCGGCTCATGATTTCGCCGACAATTCTCCCGAGTTCGACGTCGTCGCCCGAAATGGTGGCGACGTGCCGAATCTCGTCGGCGTTTTCCACGGGCCTGGCCAGGTCGCGCAGACGCTCGATGGCGGCTTCCTGGGCCCGCCATAAGCCCTCGCGCAGGAGCATGGCGTTCGCGCCCGCGGCGATGTTGTAGAGGCCCCGATGCACGATGGCCTGCGCCAGGACAGTGGCGGTGGTCGTGCCGTCCTCCGTCATGGAATTGGTCTTGGCGGCCGCTTCCTTCATGATCTGGATGCCCAGATCGAGAAGAACGTCGTTCACCCGCTCGATCTCATTAGCGACGGTGACACCGTCGTTGGTGATCTGCGGGGGGCGCAGCGTTCGCGCGAATGCCACGTTTCGGCCACGAGGCCCGAGCGTGGACCCTACGGTGTTGGCAACGATGTCGATGCCGGCGCGCAGCGTCTCACGGGCCTCGTGACCGAAGCGAACTTCCTTCTTCTCGGGCGGAGGAAGCTGGTCCCCAATCGTGCCCGGAATCTTGGGCAAGGCGGCTCGCTAGCTAATGATGGCGAGGACGTCGCGCTCGCTGACGATCAGGTAGTCCTCATCGTCCAGGCGCAACTCGGTTCCCGCGTACTTGGCGTAGAGAACCTTGTCGCCTTCCTTGATTTCCAGCGGGATCGTCGTGCCCTCGTCGTTCACACGACCGGACCCAACGGCCAGCACGGTGCCTTCCTGCGGCTTTTCCTTGGCCGTGTCGGGCAGCACCAGTCCGCTAGCGGTAGTCGTTTCGCGGTCTTCAGGCTGAATCAGCACGCGGTCGCCCAGCGGCTTGACCTTGGTCGCAACCGTGGCCATGCAATCTCCTCCGTGGCAGTCCGACGCCAGATTGAGTCCCGGCGTCGAGGATAGGTGGTAGCTGCCGAGTCGTCAGGGGCAGCAGCGAAACATAGTAGCCGATGCCGTCGCCAGCGTCACAGCAGACGCGGACGCTCGACTGCCCGATGGTACCCTACCGCCACTCGCGCCGCACCGGATATTCGTAGGATGCGGCTTATGCCGACAGTACCCGCTGCCAGGGGTCTGGTGTGACGTCAAGCCACGCGGAGAGAACCCCTTCCACACCATTCGACCTGTTGATTCGCGGCGGAACGGTCATCGACCCAACGGCTGACGGTCCGGCGCGCGCCGACGTCGCAGTCGTGGATGGCCGCATTGCGGCGGTTGCTCCCGATCTGGTCGGCGAGGCCCGTGAAGTCGTGAGCGCCCGCAACGCCTACGTCGTGCCTGGCCTGGTCGACTTCCACGTCCATGTGTATTGGGGAGCCACCGTTTGGGGCCTGGAAGCCGACAAGATCGGCGCGGCCGGGGGAACGACATCGTTCCTCGACACCGGGAGCGCCGGCGCTACCACGCTGGCGGGAATGCGCCGCTACGTGATCGAGCCCGCCCGCACGCGCATTCGAGCGCTCGTCCATATCTGTACGGCCGGGCTGATCACGACCTTGGGCGAGTTGCGCGACCCGCGCTATTTGGACATTGACGGGACTGTACGCGCGATCGATGAAAACCGGGACATCGCCCCGGGCGTAAAGATCCGGTACTCGGAGAACATCGTCGGTGAAGGCGCCCAGGCCAGGGCGTCGCTCGCCGCCGCCGTGGAAGCCGCGGACCAGGCCGGGGTCTGGCTTATGGTGCATATCGGCTACACCCCTGAACCGATTCCCGACATTCTGGCGCGGCTCCGTCCCGGCGATGTCGTCACGCACAGCTACACACCCCTGGCAGGTGGGCTGGTTGACCTGAACATCGGCGGGGTCCTGCCGGCCGTTACCGAAGCCCGGGCCGCTGGAATCGAGTTCGACATTGGCCACGGCAAGAGCAGCTTCGGGTGGCACACGGCCCGCGCCGCGCTGGCTTCAGGGTTTCCGCCCGACTACATCAGTTCGGACCTGCACCGCGGCTGCGTGCACGGCCCCGCCTTCAGCCTGCCTAACGTAATGACCAAATTCTGGCTGCTGGGGATGCCTCTGGAAGATATCGTGGCGCGCTGCACGCTCGCCCCTGCCGCGAAGCTGGGTCTTGACGCCGGCACGCTGCGCGTGGGCGCGGAGGCCGACATTACGGTGCTGGCGGTGGATGAGGCACCGGTAACTCTGGTGGATTGCACCGGCGAGGAACGAACCTGGGACCGTGAGCTTCGGGCCGCGCATACGTTCCGGGCTGGAATTCGGTTGGATCCCGAGATACTGGGGCCATCGCAGGAACTACCGGTCGAGCTTTCGTCGCGGCCGATGACCCGCGACGCAGACGCCTAGAGCTAGTCCTCCAGGTATCGCACCAGCGCGGTAAACGCGCGGGCCAGCTCGAGCCCCTCCTCTTTCTCCATGTGCATCACGAGGCCGCGCTCGAGAAGCTCAAGGGTGACCGTGCCGTGTGTCGTCTCTTCGGAGATAGCCACGGCGTCGCTCAGGTAGACCTCCCGAAACACATGCTCGTGCTGGTGGTCGCCGTTCGGTGATGTGCTTTCCACGTGCTCACCCCCTCCGTCCCGCCGTGATTCAGAGTCTACTGAGGTTGTCGGTGCCGCGTCTGCCCGCGCCCACAGCACGGTCGCTCGCGCGTTCGCGCGACCAGTTGACGATGGTCAGGCTGCGATGTAGGGAATCGTAAACGGACCGCGAGGGAGCACGCAGGTCCGCCCGGTAGGCCCGACCAGTTCTCGTGTCCGCTGCGCTATGTCTACGCAAGGAACGCAGTGAGCGGCTCGGACCTCATCGTCGGTCAGCCCAGCGGCGTGCAGATGCACGGTGGCGCTGTCCAGAACTCGCCCAAAAATCTGGTTCTGCCACTGGTCGCCGCGCACGTGCGGTGACTGCTGAATGGCCCGAACCATGGAGCCCGGCGTCTTGTGTTCGCTCAAGATGTGCACAAAATCGCCGTGCCCGGCGCCCTCCCGGCACTCGGCGGCCATGATGATGTGGCCGTCCGGTCGCACGATCTGGGCCGCCGCATCCATGCCCTTGACAGCCTGGTACAGATTGAGATCCAGTGGATGGCCGCCGTTGGTCGTCACGACGACATCGTAGGCCCGATCGACAGGCTGCATCGCCGCCTGGAGCGCCGCCTGACAGCCGGCATCATGTGCGGATTCAAGCGCCCCGGCGAAGATGCCGGTGATCGCGCCGTCGCCCGCAATGGTGACGTTGAGGCTGAACTCGCAGCCCGCCAGGCGTGCGGCCTCGCGCTGTTCACGATGGATCGGGTTGCCGGCCAGCGTGCCCCAGCGAGCGTTCCGATGGCCGATCATTTCGGCATCGTGATTTCGCAGGATGCTGGCTTCGCCGGCCACTCCGGGCATGACCAGCTTGGCTCCGCCGCTGAAGCCGGCGAAAAAGTGCGGCTCGATGAGACCCAGCGTGATGCGAACGTCGGCGTCGAGGTAACGCCGGTTGATGATCACCGGTCGACCCGACGATGTCTGGCCGATTTCCCGCAAGCTTGACTCGTCGTGGGCGTCGTGATTGGTTACGCGCAGCTGGCGACGCAAGTCGGAGCCAAGCATGCGGTCGAGTTCATCGTCACGAGTGGGGCGATGCAAACCAGTGGCCACCAGCACGTGCATGCGACGGGCGGCGTCCGCGCCTAGCTCGCCCAACAAAGCCTCCAGCATCAGCCGGTTTGGCGCCGGTCGGGTGCTGTCGCTGATCACAACCACGACGGAACTGTCGGACGGAACGAGGTCAGCCAGCGCGGGGCTGGCGATGGGACGGTGGAGAGCCTGGCGCAGCGCCTGTTCCGGACTGGCGATGCGAGGCGGATCCCGCGGCTCGATGACGTCGGCATCCACGTCCAGGTCAATGGGTAAGACGCCGACGCCGTACGCCAGATCTACACGCATGCACGGGGATTCCCGAATACTTCGCCAGAGTCTAGGCCAGATATCGGGCTTTTCGTGGTTTTCGTGTTAACATAACGGTCCCCATCCGCACGGTGAGCGCGGCGGGAGGTGGCCGAACAGTAGCTATTCGCCACCCGTCGCCAGGGAGTACGACGTTCAAATGCTTGCTACTCACCAGGTTCGCTGATGCGCGTCACAGTCGACAACTTCGTCCAGCACCTGGAGACCGAACGCGGTCTCTCCAAGAACACGCTGGCGGCCTACCGAAGCGATCTGCGGCAGTTCGAGGCCTTCGTGAGCAAGTCCGGCCACAGCGGCTGGGACATCCCGCCCAGCGTCGTCCGTGGATTCATGACCGACCTGGTGCAACGCGAGTATCGGCAGACGTCCCGGGCCCGTAAGCTGGCCGCCGTAAAGGCGCTCTATCGCTACCTCCGTTCCGTGGAGGCGGTGGCCAGCGATCCTACGGCCGGGCTGAATGGCGCCCGCGTCGCCCGACGCCGTCCGCGCATCATTTCAACCGCTGAGGTCGAGCGCTTGCTGGACCAGGCGTCTGACGCTTCCACTCCCGAGCGCATGCGCGATCGCGCGATGCTGGAGGCGCTCTACGCCACCGGAATGCGCGTGTCCGAACTCGTAGGACTGGATGTCGACGACGTGGACTGCTGGGCCCGCGAGATCGTGTTGGGACGGGACGGCGCCAACGCCCGCACCGTGCCACTCACGGAGCGGTCGGCCGAGGCGTTGCAGGCCTACCTCACCAACGGGCGCGAGAAGCTTTTGCGGCGGGCTGACGAGCAGGCGGTGTTCCTCAACCATCGGGGCACCCGGCTCACCCGTCAGGGCTTCTGGCTGATCGTCAAGGCCTACGCGCAACGCTCGAACATCCAGACAGCTATCACGCCGCATACCCTTCGCCATTCATTCGCTGCGCACCGCCTGCAGGGTGACAGCAGCGTGCGTGAGGTGCAGCAGTTGCTCGGCCACGCCAGCCCGGCGACCACACAGGTATACGCCGAACTGGCCCGAGAGAGTCGGCCGCAGCCGCCAGGCGGAACGGGAGCCGGACGCCCGGCGTGACAGACGCCGCTCGCGGCGGCGAGGTCTTGCGGGCGGCTGCCGGCGGCACGCCGCCGCGCTGGGCGGTGGTCAGCGGAAGCGGTCTCTCGGAGGTGGTGGATGGCTTTGACCTACTGCGGACCCTGGACTATGCCGACGTGCCTGGATTCCCGATCGCCACGGTTGTCGGACATCCCGGCCGTCTGCGACTTGTAAAAGCACACGGCGTCCCGGTGTGGATTTGCCAGGGGCGTCCGCACTTCTATGAGCACGGTGACATGCGGCCGATTGCCACGTTCGTCCGCATTCTGCTGGATGCGGGTGTTACGCACCTGGTGCTGACGAACGCCGCTGGGGCGCTCAACCCGAAGTACCGGCCGGGCGACGTAATGGTGGTGACCGATCACCTGTTCTTGCCTGGCCTGGCGGGACATCACCCGTTGCTTGGGCCGAACGATCCGCGCGGAGAACGCTTCCCGACCCTGGCCGGCGCCTACGACGCCGAGCTGCGCGCCGCCCTATCCGGCGCCCTGCGGCAAACCGGACTGTCCGTACGGGAGGGCGTCTACGCCATGGTCTCCGGGCCTTCGTTCGAGACGTCGGCGGAAACGACGCTGCTTCGCCAGGCCGGCGCCGACGCGGTCGGGATGTCCACCGCACCGGAGGTTGTAATTGCGCGCCACGCCGGCGCCGCCGTCGGGGCGGTGTCGACGATTACGAACGTGGCCGGAGTTGAGGATTCGACCGACGAAGGCCATTCGGCGGTCGTGGAGACGGCCTCGGCTGTGGCGCCGAAGTTGGGCAGAGCCCTGGCGGCGACTATCGGAAAGTTTGGCTCGGGCTAGGTCGTGCGTAGACGCAGCAGGTGACGAAGGAAGCGAACGCCCTCCAGCGCCGACGCCTTGCTGGCGGCGCGGGTGCGCCGGTCGAACGTAAAGGGCACGTCAACCACGCGACAAGCGTCACTGCGCACCAGGACTTCGAGCAGGATCTTGAAACCCACCGGCCGTAACGTCTTGCCGGCGATGATTTCACGGCGAAACGCGAAAAAACCGCTGAGAGGGTCGGAGGTGCGCCGGGCGGCCTTCAGCGTGACGCGGGCGAAACGAGAGATTTCTCGGCTTACCAGTCGTCGCCACGGCCCGCTGAGCCCCAGCTCACGCCCTCCCGACGCGTAGCGGCTGGCCACCGCGATGTCGGCCCCGCTGTCCAGTGCGGCGACCAACTGCGGTACAACCGTGGGCGGGTGTTGGAGGTCCCCATCCATCACCACCACGACATTCGCGGTGATGCCATCGAGCGCCGCCACAACCGCCCGCGCCAGGCCTCGCCGGCTCGAACTGTGGTTCAGTCTGACGGCAGCGTTGGCGCAGACCAGGTCCTTGATCTCGCGGGTCGTGTCGTCGGTACTGTCGTCGGCAAACACGATGCGAAACGACGCATCGCCAAGCGCCGCCGTCACCTGCTCCACCAGCGGGCCGGGATTCCCGCGCTCGTTGAATGTCGGCACGATAACGGCGATCGTTGGCGCGTTCTCAGGCGGCATGAGGTTGGTTCGGCAGCCCGCGGCGGGCGGACGCCGGCGAGCCTAGCATCGGCGTTGACAGGTTGAGGTCCGTGCGTAGACTGAAAACGCGCCCCCCGTTACGGCTGATCGAATCCCCACACACGCCGTAGTCATGGCTGGTGGCGAAGGCTCCCGGCTACGACCGCTGACCATTGAGCGCCCCAAGCCGATGGCCATGCTGGGCGACGCGCCCGTCATGGAACACATCCTGCGACTGCTGCGCGCGCACGGTTTCACCGACGTGATCGTCACTCTGCACTACCTCGGCTCCACGATCGAGAATTATTTCCAATCCGGCGAGGACTTCGGCCTGCGGATTGCCTACACCTATGAGAACGAGCCGCTGGGCACCGCTGGCAGCGTGGCGCTGGCCCGAGACCAGCTGACCGAGCCGTTCCTGGTGATCTCGGGCGACGCGCTCACGGATGTGAACCTGACGGCGTTGGCGACCGCCCACGAGACCTGCGATTCCCAGGCCACGCTGCTCTTGGCTCGGGTCCCCAACCCGCTGGAGTATGGCGTGGTGGTGACCGAGAACGACGGACGCATCGTGCGGTTTCAGGAGAAGCCGTCCTGGGGCGAGGTGCTGAGCGACGCCGCCAACACCGGCATCTACATGCTGGATCCAACGGTATTCGAACTCATTCCGGCCGGCCATCAGGTCGATTTCTCGATGGATGTATTCCCGGCAATGCTGACGGATGGCCGTCCGCTCTACGGCCACATCGCCGACGGCTATTGGACTGACATCGGCACCCTCGACGCCTACCGGGCCGCAAATGCCGACCTCGTCTCGGGGCGCGTCCGGACGTACGGCGGCCCGTCGTATCGATTCGACGGCCCCACGGTCGATCCGACGGCTCGCGTCGATCCGACGGTGCAATTGCGGGGTCCGGTATACGTGGGGCGCGGAAGCGAGATCCACGCCCACGCCGCCATCAAGGGCCCGGCGGTGATTGGCGACAACACGCTGATTGCTGAGCGGGCGGAAATAAGCGACGCCGTGATCAGCGGTAACGTGGTGGTTGGCGTTGGAGCCAGTCTCGAGCAGTGCATTGTGGCGCGGCACGCCAACGTTGGGCGCGGCGTGACCATTCGTGAAGACGTGGTAATCGGCGACCGCAGCACCCTGGCCGATGGATCCTCGGTTCGACCCGGCGTACGCATCTGGCCGCGCAAGTTTGTTGACGAAGGCGTGGTCGTGGACCGCAGCCTGATCCACGCGCCACAGGCTCGGCGCACGATCTTCACGCACGGCGGCGTGGCCGGGCTGGCGAATTTCGAACTCACACCTGAATTCGCGGCGCGTCTGGGCGCCGCCTGGGGCAGCACGCTGCCGGTCGGTGCCTCGGTGGTCGCGAATCGAGACCAGACGCGGCCCGCCCGTATGGTGAAGCGAGCCCTGATGGCCGGACTCGCCTCGGTCGGCGTACGCGTGATCGACATCGGCGCCACGCCGTTTCCGGTAGGCCGGTTTGCCTGCGCCCGGTACGAGGCCGAGGGTGCCACCCACGTGCGGACCTCCCCGTACGACGCGGCGGCCGTGGACGTGCGCTTCACGAACCCTCGCGGCGTGGACATTCGCCCCACCGAGCAACGCAAGATCGAAGCCACTTTCATGCGCGAGGACTTCCGACGCGTCGGCTCGGCGTCGATCGCCGAAATCACCGTGGCCTCCGCCGTTGAGGCCTACCAGGAAGCGCTCTTGCGCGTGGTGGCCAATCCCGAAATCACACACCGGCACGTCGGCGTGGTGGTGGACTACAGCGACGGAACTTGTGGCGAGACGCTGCTGAGCGTGCTCACACGCCTGGGCGTGCGCGACACCGCCGTCGACGCCTCGCCCGTCGACATTGGCACCGGTGGCATGGCGATCCACGAGCGGTTGGCCAGATTGGGACGCATCGTTACAGCGGTCGGAGCCACGTTCGGGGCAGTCGTGGGCCCGGACGGCAACCGCATCTGGCTGGTGGACGAGCAAGGTGCCTCGATCGACAGCCTGACAGTCATCGCGCTGGTCCTCGACGGGCTTCGCGCACGCGGAATCGCTGGTCCGCTGGCCGTGCCGTTTACGGTTCCCAACAGCCTGACGTCGTACGCGAGCGAGTTGGGCTTCACGCCTATCCGCACGCAGGCCAACGTAGCCAACATGATGCAGGTGAGTGACGGCCAGCACGCGGTCGTGGCGGCGAACGGCCGAAACGCCCTGGCGTTTCCGAGCCTGCACCCGGGACCCGATGCCATGGCAACCCTGGTGCATTTGATAAGCGCGCAGGCACTGAGCGACCTGACAGTGTCGGCGCGCGTTAGTTCGTTGCCGGTGTTCACGCTGGCGCACCGCGAGGTATCAGTGGCCTGGGAGCGTCGCGCCCAATTGATGCGCGTGCTTAACTCGCATCCCGACCGCAGCGATGAGGGCGACATCGACGGGGTCGTCTTCGGAATAGGTCGCGAGCGCGCGGTCGTGGTTCCCGACGACGATCGGCCGGTGTTCCGAGTGATGGCCGAGGCTGATGGCCCGGTGGCCGCGGCGTCGCTGGCCGACGAAATCGAGCATCTGGTCGCCAGCGCCGCCCAGTGAGCGCCCGCTCGGGCGCGCCGGCCAGGGTCACGGCAGTCGATATCCGTCGTGAAGGCGACGATGCGCTGGGTATTGACTGGGCCGACGGATCAACTTCCGTGATTCCGCTGCGGGAGATTCGTCTGGCCTGCGGCTGTGCCGTCTGCCGCGACGAACTGACCGGCGCGCCGCTGCTGGACCCGGGCACGGTTCCCGCCGACATTCGCGCCTACCGGATCGCGCCGGTGGGGAACTATGCGCTCACGTTCGACTGGAGCGACAGCCACAGCACCGGCATCTTCCCGTGGGAAATGCTTCGCGCACTGGCCGACCGGATCGAGTCCGGGAGCCGGTAGGCGCGCGTCAGCTGGAGATCTTCTCGACGGTCCGTTCGTAGCGGCGCTGCATCTCGGGTTCGCGCCAGGTCATGAACTCCTCAGCGACGGCGCGGGCGTTGACTTCCGATGGTGGCAACGGGATTTCGATGGTGGCTATGGATATGCGATCGGTTCCCCAGACGTAGGCGGCGACTTCCCCCTTGCTGACGATCAGATTCACTCCAACGTTGGCCTCAACAACGGGCACGCCGTTTTCACGCGCCCTCGCGATCACGTTCAAGTTCTGTTCGCGGCTGCGTGAGCCAAAGGAAGGGATCAACAAGGCTTGAGCGCCGTCCATCACCTGGGCGCGGGCAATGAGCGGGTTCCAGCGGTCGTTGCAGATCATGGTGCCCACGCGGCCCACGGGGGTATCGATGGCGCGAAGGCTGCGGCCGAGACGGTTGAAATCCCAGTCGTCGCACGAACCCTCGGCGAGCTGCGTCTTGTAGTACGTCCCGCAGTGTTCGCCCTCGGGTCCAAAGATGATCGCGGCGTTGTAGACCCCGTCGTCGCGCCTTTCGGCGTAGCCGAAGCAGAGCACAATGCTTAGTTCGCACGCGAGCTTGCTGAAACGCTGGAGACAGGGACCATCGGGCGGCTCCGCAATCTCCCACATGTCAGCGCGGAGATCCGGATCCTCGATGACGTCCATGACGACGTAGCCCTCCAGGAAACCCTCCGGAGCTACCACGAGTTCCGCACCTTGGGCCGCGGCCTGGCGCACGAAGTCCTCCAGCTTGTCGGCGTTGGCGGCCTTGTCCCACTTCTTGGGCTTGATGGACAAAGCCGCCGCACGGACTGATCGATACATCGTGAAATCCCTTTCGAACTCGAAACGCTCAGCCCAGTTCAGAAACGCTGACGACCCTCGGCACCCTTGTCAAACATAAGTAGTTCGCTTCCGAATTACTTACGGGTCACGCTCACGTTCGCTCAGGCGTCAGGGCGGTCGCGTGGTCCGAGCCAAACGTTCTCGGGGACGCCTGCCTCGTGGTTGAGGGCGCGCGCGAGCTCAAAGAGCACGTCGCTCAGCCGGTTCAGGAAGACCGGGACATCCGGGCTGACGAGTGCTTCCGAAGCGAGACGAAAGACTTCGCGTTCGGCGCGGCGGCAGATGGTACGGGCCAGATTGACGCTCGCCGCCGCGGGTGTGCCGCCGGGCAGGATGAAGTGCTGCAGCGGCGGTAGATCCGCCCGATAGCCGTCAAGCCACGTGTCCAGCGCCGCTACGTCCGTCGACGTAATGCGGTCGCCACGGGCACGTCCGCCCGGATTTGCCAGGTCCGAGCCCAGGGTAAACAGGCGGGTCTGCATCCAGGCCAGTCGGTCCAGGTGATCGCCGGGTGGGCAGGAGCTCATGGCGACGCCGAGCGTGGAGTTGAGTTCGTCAACGGCGCCGAGGGCGGCGATGCGCGTGTTCGTCTTCGACACGCGCGCGCCGTCGAAGAGGCTGGTCTGGCCCTGGTCACCATGGTGCTTACGGGTCAATGGCGCCTCAGGTCGGGTTTCCGAGAGGAATGTTTCACGTGAAACATCGCAGCAATCTCACGCGGATCTGGCGCGGTCGGGGAGAAGCACCCGGGCTATGGAGTCGCCACCAATGTCGCGCCAGCCTGACCCCGGCTGGGCCAATCGACGCGCCAGCGGCGAGTCGGTTTGGATGACCACGGCGTCGGGATCGATGTCCATGAGCTTCTGGCGCCAGCCGGGCTCCAGACCTGTGACCGAGAGGTAGTCGCCGAGCGCATCCGGCACGAAGAGGTCGAATCGGCCATCAATGAACACACGCGCATCTGGCCACAGGGCCCAGGTGAGGAACGCGCCCCAATGGTAGGTGCCGAAGATTCGCGTCGCTCCGGTGTCCGCCACGAGGTCGCGGGCCGCGGTCGGCATGGGCACGGCGGACGGGCCGTCGAGCGTGCGTGGGCTCACCGCGGCGGCAGCGCCAATAGCCGCGGCCACCGCGAGCACGGCGCCGGCTCGGACCATCCAGGGGGGAAGAGGTAGGCGGGCGGCGCTGACGGCCGCCAACGGATACGCCATCAGCAGCGGCGCCAGCACCGCGGCGAAGGGCATGACCTTGCGGGTACTCAATCCGGCCGCCAGCACCAGGATCAGCAACCCCAGCATGGCGGGCTCGATGCGAGCTCGGCGCAGGATCAGCAGCAAGCCCAGCAGGACGAGGAAGGCCGCGAAAAACCACCAGGTCTCGCTGAAGACCTCCGGCGGCCGCCAATCGCTGTTGAAACGACGAAACTCGCCGCCCCATTGAAAGAACGGCTGGGCGAGCAGGCGGAGTCCCGACGGATTGAGGGCGGGTGCGACGACCGACAAGGCCGTGACAGCGGCGAAGGGTGCAAAGCGCGTGCGGGGGCGTGGACCGATGAAGGGCAGCCGGGACCGTGCCCAAAGTGCTTCGAAGAGGAGGGCGCCGAGCACGGCGAAGCCGACGGGGAACGACGCGTGGACGTTGCCCCAGATCACGAACACGAGCGGCAGCAGCCAAATCCAACGCGAGCCCGTGCGCCGGTGATGCAACGCCAGGGCGGCCGCCAGAACGGCCGCCAGTAGTCCGAATGGCAGCGGACGGATGCCCGCGAACGGGAACAGCGGTAGTGATGCCGTCACCAGCGCGGCGGTTCGCATCCATGGGCCGACGCCGTGGGCGGCGAGCGTGCGCTCGAGCAGGCCCCAGATGAGGGCGTAGACGGCGGCTATACCCAGGACCGCGGCGATAACTCCGCCCAAGTCCACCAGCTGAAAAATGATCAGGGCGGGAAGCCACTCGTGGACTGTCCAGACCGCGTCCCCTGCGCTAAAGGTGAATGGATCGGGATAGGGGAGTTCACCCCGGCTGGCGATGAAGCGACCGTTGTTGAGGTGGACCCAGAGGTCGGCGTCCAGCGGCTGGGCGGCGGCCAGCGCGGCAATGGCCAGTATCGCGGCGGCGGGGGCCGCGGCGATGCGTCGACCAATGTTGGCGGACACCTGCTCGGCGGCCTGAGACAGCGCAGGCACGGCCCGTGATTCC
>JAPPKM010000182.1 GCA_028874315.1 Chloroflexota bacterium | reverse complement strand
CGCGGGTGGACTTTCCGCTGGAGCGGGGCGAGCACCCGCTGCGCAAGGAGCTGGCAAAGGCTGGGCTGCCGGAGCCGGACCCGGAGCGAGGGAAGCTGCGATATGGGGATTGGCTGCCGGGGGAGTTGGCGAGGATTGAGGCGGCTGCCTCGTAACCGAATCCGGCGCTACAGCCCCGCTAACGGGGTAGGCTCGCGCAGGTTTTCGTGGCGGGAGGGGCTTTGTGCGGATTGAGGACCTGGCGGGGACGACGATTGGGGCGGCGGTGTCGGGCGGGCTGGATAGCTGCACGGCAACGCGCTGGCTGGTGGAGGAAGGCGTTGGGGTTGTCGGGCTGACGGCCGACCTTGGGCAGCCGGACGAAGACGATATCAATGACGTGGCCGTGCGCATGCGGGTGGCCGGGGCGCAGGAAGCGGTGATCGTGGATGCGCGGGAGGCGCTGGCGCGGGCCGGGCTGGAGGTGATCCAGGCGCAGGCGAAGTACGAGGGCGGGTACTGGAATACCACGGGAATCGCGCGGTACGCGACCGTGGCGGCGATCGTGCCGGAGCTGACGGCGCGCGGGTTGACGGTGCTGAGTCACGGGGCCACCGGGCGCGGCAACGACCAGGTCCGGTTTCAACTGGCGACGAACATGCTGGCGCCGGGGGTGCACGTGTATGCGCCGTGGCGCGACCCGAGTTTCCTGGAGCAGTTTCCGGGTCGACGGGAAATGATCGCGTACTGCGAGGCCGAGGAGATTCCGATCCGGGCGACGCTGGACAAGCCGTATTCGACGGACGCCAACCTGCTGGGGCTGACGCACGAGGCGGGGCTGCTGGAAGAGCTGAGCACGCACGCGCAGTTCGTGGAACCGGAGATGGGGGTGTATCCGCAGGACGCGCCGGACGAGTCGACACGGGTGTCGTTCCGGTTTGAGGCGGGCGTGCCGGTGGCAATGGACGGGGACGAGAGCCCGCTGTTGGAGGTGTTTGCGCGGGCGAACGCGATTGGCGGGGCGAACGGGGTCGGAATCGGGCTGCACACGGTGGAGAATCGGTTCGTGGGGATCAAGTCGCGCGGGGTGTACGAGGCGCCGGGCATGGAATTGCTGGGCAGCGCGTACGAGTACCTGCTGCAGTTGATCCTGGATCGACGGGCACGGCCGGTGTTCGATTCGTTGTCAGGGGCACTGGGCCGGCAGATTTACGAGGGCTACTGGTACGACCTGGCAAGCACGGCGCTGCGGCGGGCTATCGGCGAGTTCACGCGGCTGGTGACGGGCACGGTGCACGTGGACGTGTACCGGGGTCACGCGCAGTTCGCGGGGGCGGAGGACGCGCCGCATTCGCTCTATAGTGACGCGTCCAGCATGGAAGGCGTGGGGGACTTCGACCATGTGGACTCGGAAGGATTCCTGGGCGTGCTGGGGGTCAGCGCTCGCGCGGCGAACGCGGGTGGGCAGACGAGCGGCGAGTAGCTGATGACGATGATGATGGTGCGGCGGCCGGATGTGGGGACGCTGTCTGTGGCGGCCGCGGTGGTCCTGGGCTTGCAGGTAATTCGGGTCTTTACCAGCCACATTTTCTGGGTGGTGGGCGAAACCTCGGACCGGGTGCTGCTGGCGGCGATCGTGTTTGGCGGGGTGATCCTGTGGGGACTGGCGGGGCCGCTGGCGCGGTTCCTGGGAATAGGCCACGCGCGGCGCATTTCGATCGTTCTCCTGGCAGGACTGGCGGTGGCGGGCCAGGTTTCGGGGTCGCCGACGGCCGATATGTGGATTGGCGGCGTAGGGACCGTAGCGTTCGGGTGGGTGCTGGCGCTGTGGGTGGCGAGCGTGGGGCGGGCCGCCGGGCAGGGACTGGCGCTGGCGTTTACGGCGGACGTGGCGATCCGGGGAGTGTTCCGGACGGTGGACGCGCCGTTCAGCGACTCGCCGTGGGCGGCGGGGATCGTGGCGCTGCTGGCGCTGCTGGCGCTGGGCGGGGGCTGGCGGGCGGCGGGGCGGACGGCCGAGTACGGCGGCCCGCTGCGAAGCCTGTCGCTGCTGGGACTGGGAACGGCCCTGTTCGTGTTTATGGCATTCAGCGGCAACTTTGGGCAGACGGCGGCGCCGAGCGGGACTAGACCTACGGGCGGCGCTGATCTCGGTCGCCGGCGCGGCCACGGCGGGTTTGGCGTGGTCGTCGGCTTCGGCGAAGTCCGGGCGAGGGATGAGTCTGGTTCACGTGGCGGCGGCATCGCTGGCGATGGTTGCGGGGGCCTGGCTGGCGGGCTCGGCGCCGAGCAGCACGATCCCCGGTCTTGCACTCGTGGGACTGGGTCTGCCGGTGGTGGTGACGGCGCTGTTTCCGGAGGACCGAAAGCCGCGGACGTCGGCGTGGTCGGTGATCAACGTAAGCGTGGGCGGCGTGCTGCTGGTGGCGCTGCTGTTCATTTTCTATTCCTTCTATGCGCCGGCGTGGGTGCTGCCCGGGGCGGTTGGGGCGACTGCGGTGCTGGCCCTGGGGTCGTCGTTGAGCCGACACCAGGTTCCAGGGAAGCGGCTGATTCCGGTGTGGGCGCCGCTGCTGTTTCTGCCGCCGTTCATCGTGGGACTGGTTTCGGGCGCGCCGTCGTCCGACTCGGCGCCGATAGCCACCGACGCCACGCTGAACGTGGTGACGTACAACATCCGGCAGGGGTTCGGTTCGAGCGGCAGGTTCGATCTGGAGGCGGTGGCGCAGGAAATTGAGAGTCGTCCGACGGACGTGGTTGCGCTCCAGGAAGTGGGGCGTGGATGGGTGATTTCGGGCGCCGCCGACACGCTGGCGTGGTTGTCGCTGCGGCTGGACATGCCGGCGTACTACGGCGCGAACCTGGGGGACCTGTGGGGGAACGCGGTGTTGACGCGGCTGCCGGTGTTTGGGGTCGCCAATAGGCACTTCAATAGCGAGGGGCGGGTGCCGCGCGGTTTTCAGCGTATAGGCATTCAGACGACGGGTTCGCCAATCACTGTGCTGCACACGCATCTGGACCACGAGGATGACGGGGATACGGTGCGGGCGTCGCAGGTGGTACGAATGCTGGAGGATTGGGGGACGACGCCGAGGACGATCCTCTTGGGCGATCTGAACGCGGAGCCCGACTCGGTGGCGATTCGCACGCTGGCGAATGCGGGGTTTGTGGACGCGAGTCCGGACGGGCCGTTGACGTATCCGGCTTCGGCGCCGGAGGACCGAATCGACTACATCTTTGTGACGCCGGACCTGACCGTGAAGGAAGCCGAGACACGGCGGTCGCTGGCTTCGGACCACTTTCCGGTGTGGGCATCGCTGGCGGGGGCGTAGGCACAGTCCCCGGAATCTCGATTCGGCCGGCCACGGTCAGCGATGCGGGCGTGGTTGGTGAATTGCTGGCGGACGCGGCGGGTCCCCTGGCGGCTCCTATCTGGGGCGGCGGGAGCATTGCACGCACGCGGGAGCGGTTTGCGGGGATGTATGCGTGTTGGGGCGGTTCGGACAATCACTTCGTGGCTTGCGAGGACGAACGGATTGTCGGGGTGATTGCGCATGTGGCGGATCGAACGGATCCCTGGCAGTCGCTGCGGTCGTCGCTGGCGACCTTGCGGGTCTATGGGGTGCTGGGTTCGTTCGCGCTCTCGTGGCGGATGCGGCACATGGTGTCGGCGGAGCCGGCGTTCGTTCGGAACAGCTATAGCGTGTGGAACCTGGCGGTGGCGGAGGAGCAGCGACGGCGAGGGATTGGAAGCGAGTTGCTCAGGCATGCGCACGCGGGGGCGCGCAAGGCCGGGGCGTTGACGGTTGGACTGGAAGTGCTGATCGGCAATACGGCGGCGATTCAGTTCTATGAACAGGCGGGCTATAAGGAACGGCGGCGGCGGGAGTCGGCGGGGCTGCGGAAGATGACCGGCGCGGCCGGGTTGATTTACATGGCGCGGGCGGTCAGGGACGACGACTAGGCGGCGGCGAGGATTCCCTCGAGGTAGGCGCGGGACCTGGGCAGGACGACGGCGGGGTCGTCGGTGAAGCCGAAGGCTTCGATGGAGAGGAGGCCTTCGTAACCGACCGATTTCAGCTTGCAGATGATGGGGAGGAATTCGGTGTCGCCTTCGCCGGGGGCGTGCGTGTTGGCGTCGTTGACGTGGACGTGGGCCAGCCAGGGCAAGGCGAGATCGACGGCGGACTGGAAGGATTGGGTTTCCTGGCTGATTTGCTTGACGTCGAGGACGAGCTTGACGGCCGGGTGATTCATGCGACGGGCGACGGCGATGCCTTCGCGGGTGTCATTCATGAAGTTGGTGAGGGAGGCGACGAGAGGTTCGAGGCAGAGGGTGATGCCGAGGCGGGCGGCTTCGTCGGCGGCGGGGCGGAGTTCGTCGATGAAGAGGCCGGCGGCTTCGTCGAATTGGGCGTCCTCAGGAGCGTGGCGTTGGCGGGGGGAGCCGACGACTATCACGGATGCGCCGAAGTGGGCGGCCAACTGGACGATGGCGATGAGTTCGGCGGCGGAGGCGCGGCGCAGGTCGGGATCGCGGGTGACCAGATTGAGGTGCGGCGCGTGCTGGAGGAGGGAGTTGAAGGCGACGACTTCCAGGCCGTGGGCGCGGGCGACCTGGCGGATCTGGACGCGCATGGCGGGGTCGGGGTCGGCAACCGGGGTTCCGAGTGAGCCGGGGATGAGCTCGACGGCGTCGAAGCCAGTGGATGAGGCCAACTCGAAGAACGCCTCGATGGGGCGGTCGTCGAGCGTTTTGTTGCAGAGGGCCAGGCGCACGCTCAGCGGTTGCGTATCTCCGCGAAGGCGGGGAAGTCGTGGGCCTCGCGGTGGTATTCGTGGTCGAAGTAGGTGGTGGTCTTGTAGTACTCGTGGCGGCCGTCGGTGGCTTCGCGGTGGATGCGGGCCAGGAGGTCGGCCTGTTCGGTGTCCGACATGGGTGTGAAGGAGCGGGCGATCTCGACGTCCTGCGCGAGGTCACGCTCGTCGACCATGCCGCAGATGAGCACTGCGATGGGCTGGGAGAGGGCGTAGCGGCGGCAGTCCTGGGCGGTGAGGCCGTTGACGCCGACGAACTGGCCGTTGCCACCGAGGGATTTCATGCCGAGGCAGGCGATGCCGCGCTGGTTGAGCAGGGGAAGGATCTCGGACCGGAAGCTGCGGAAGGCGCCGTCGAAGGGGCTGATGGGCATCTGGCAGGCGTCCCACTCGAAGTCGAACTCGAGCATGGCGCGCAGGATGTGGGGGCTCTTGTGGCCGGTGAAGCCGATGTAGCGGACCAGGCCGCGGTCGCGGGCCTCGAGGGCGGCCTCGACGGCGCCTGCGGCTTCGAAGATCCATTCGGGGTCGTTGTCGTAGTTGACTTCGTGGAACTGCCAGAGGTCGAGGTAATCCACTTGCAGGCGACGCAGGCTGTCGTCGAGCTGCGAGCGGGCGGTTTTGGCGTCGCGGGCGCAGACCTTGGTCATGAGGAATACGTCGTCGCGGCGACCCTGGATGGCGCGACCGTAGCGCTCTTCGCTGACGCCGTAGCCGTAGTCCCAGGCGGTGTCGAGAAAGGTGATGCCGGCGTCAATTGCGGCGGGAATCATGCGGGCGGCTTCGGCGTCGGTGACGGAGGAGCGAGAGAGGTGGCCGCCTCCGAGTCCGATGATCGAAAACTCGTCCGGATGGCGGCCGAGGCGGCGGGTGGGGAGCGGGGTCTCGTGCGGCGGCATCAGACACCTCCATCCAGGCTGGTCTGGAACGTGGGACGGGCGGGCCGGACCAGCCGGTGCATCAAGTCATTCCCGGAACTTCGAAGCCCCAGAGGGAGTAGACGCCGCCCCTGGGCAGGACCTCGTCGGCATATTCCTCGGCGTTGTCGACCGGGCGGTAGCCGAGTTCGCTGACGGCGTTGGTGATGTCCCAGTAGGCGCGGGCGTTGGCGGAGATGCCGTAGTAGATGCCGTACTTGATGCCCGGCGCGACGATGGACCGCTGGACCAGGTTGAGCAGGTCACGGTCGCTGAGCCAGGTGGAGAGGATGCGCGGTCCCATGCTGAATTCGGGCGGCTTCTGGCGGTACTCGTAGCTGCCGATTCGCAGCACGATAACTTCCATGCCGTGACGGTCGGAGAAGTAGCGGCCGAGGGCCTCGCCCCAGACCTTGGCGGCGCCGTAGACGCCGTCGGGACGGGGCAGGGACTCGGCGTCGCAGCGCTCGCCGACGATTTCATACCAGCCAGTGGCGTGGTTGGAGCTGGCGTAGATGAAGCGACGGACGCCGGCCAGGCGAGCGGCCTCGTAGGCGTTCCAGAGGCCGACGATGTTGGGCTGGAGGTAGGGCTCAAAGTCGTCGGTGTTGTGGTCGGACTTGGCGTGCATGTGGACGACGACGTCCTGGCCGGCGAAGGCCTGCGCGATGGTGTCTACGTCGTCGAAGTCGAGCTGGATGAAACGCGGGTCGTCGTTGGGGCTGCGCGACGTGCCGGTGACGTCGAAGCAGTCGGGGAGGTCCTCCATGAGGGTTTGACCGATCTTGCCGGTCGCGCCGGTCACCATCACCTTGAGCCGATCAGCCATGAACAAGCTCCCCGCTGAAATTGCGGGCACCGGCCGGCGCCCGTTGGCGAAGGATACCGAGCCGGGACCTCGTTCGCGGCAGGACGAGGGTCGGCTAGTTGCTCAGTTGTCCCGCGGCGCCAGGTACACCGCGCACGGAGTCGGCAAACGCCCGGATATGGTCGGCCGGGGTGTCTGGCGAGAGGCCGCCGGCCGTGCAGAGCAGCATGCCGCCGGAGGGCGCCCCAATGGCTAGGCGCTCCCGGCAGTCGCTCGTGATTTCAGGCGGTTCGAGGTGCTGGACGACGTGAATGGGCGGTACGTTGCCCATGAGGCAGACGCGGCCGCCCAGGTGCTCGGCGGCGACGTCCATCTCGATGCCGAACATGAAGACGGTGCAGTTCATATCGGCGATCGCGGCGACGGCGGCGTCGGGCACCAGGTTTTCGTTGTGATAGAGGCGGAAGGTGGCTGAGGAGAAGGCGTCGAAGATGTCCTTGAGGTAGGGGTAGATGAATTCCTCGCAGTGGGCCTGGCCGACCTGGCCGGGGAGGTGATCCGTGACCACGAGGCGATCGATCGTTCCGGTGATGCTTTCCTGGGCGCGGACGTAGGCGATGTTGGCCTCGACGACGCGCTTGTTCCAGTCGTGGATGAGTTTTGGGTGTTCGTAGAGCTCGATGAGATAGCGCTCGTAGCCCAGGACCAGGGCGCCCGACTCGACGCCCATGCAACGGCCGTAGCCCTCGAAGTGGCCCCAGGTCTGGGCGATGACCGGATCCATGTGGTCGGCGTACCAGGCGTATTCGTCGAGGGCAGTGGCCATGTAGCCGGCGGTCCAGGGATCGGGCGTTTCCAGTGCCGGCAGGTCGTGGATGTCGTTGACGGCGGCGAAGGGCACCAGCGGTCCGTCTTCTTCCTGGTGAATCGGCGAACCCCAGGCGGAGGTTTCAGGCGCGTAGCCATAGTCGGGGGCGACGCCTGGCAGGTGGAGGATGTCTGGAAACTCGAGCTGGAATTTGGCCTGGGCGTAGTACTTGGCCTCGGCAGTTGCGTAGTACTCCTGGCGCCCTACGCCGGCGTAGCCGGAGAGAAACGGCTCGGAGGCCCAGACCACGGGTGGGACCTCAGCGACGGCCTCCTGCCGGTTGGCAGCCAGGACACGCTCGTAGACAGCTTTCGATTGGCTGGCGGCAGCCGTGCTCTCGGGCAACGCGGGTCTGGGCATGGTTTACCTACATCGTCTCGTCAGGACTGTCAGTTTCGCCTGACGCGACGGAATCAAGCAACGGCCAGTCCGTAGGGAGCAGGTCATCCGGCGGAGGTTCCGGCAGCCAGGAGGTCACGCGACCGAGCGGGCCGCGCACGGCTGCTATGAGGTCGTAGGCGCGGTCGATGATCAGGCCAACGAGCGGCCAGTACCCGACCGATCGCCACCTGGCCTCAGGCTGCACCTGGCACAGCACGGCCCGCAGCGCGACGCCAGCGTGAAGCACGCGGCCGTCGGGACGAATAACATGCAGGCTCTGTCGCCGGCGCTCCGGGGAGATCGTGGTCATGAGCGATCCGGCCAGCGCCGACGTCATGTCCACCCGAGCCACGCGCCGCTCGGGGTCAAGGCGAACCAGAATCGCCACGCCGCGGCGGCAGAATCCGCAGGACCCGTCATAAAGCAATATGGGGCGGCGGATTTCTGCAGCCGTTTTGCCATCGCTCATGCCTGAAGTGTAGGCGGAATCCTGACCAACCCGCGGCTCTTGACTTCGAGTCGCTGTCGCGCATTCCAGTCCGCTCATATCACTTTCTTCGACGTTTGACATTCCAGATATCGCTGTGTTCCCATGAGGAACGCGCAACAGTTGAGCCACCGCATTGAGCTAGGCGGCTGGCTGGGAGGGTTCCGGATGAAGACTAACGTGACACGACGCACGTTGATTCGATCGCTGGGAGTCGGCGCCGTTGGCGCGTCGGCGGTCGCGGTGCTCGCCGCCTGTGGTGAGACCCAGGTCGTCGAGGTCGAGCGAATCGTCGAGAAGGAAGTCCCGATCGAGAAGACGGTGGTCAAGGAAGTGCAAGTCCCGGTCAAGGAAGTCGTGACCGAGCAAGTCGTTAAGGAAGTGCAAGTCGATCGGGTGGTCGAGAAGGTCGTGACGAAGACGGTCGAGGTCGAAAAGATCGTGGAGGCGATGCCGCAGAAGGGGCCGCAGCCACCCATTCAGTTCATGAACTATTGGTCGCGCGGCAACCGCTGGGAAACGATGAAAGTCGGGCTTGAGATCTTCGACAAGAAGCACCCGGAGATCCAGTACGACCTGATTCCGCTGCCGCCGCGTTTCTACCAGGAAAAGAGCGCCATCATGTTCGCCGCCGGCACGGTGGGCGACCTGCTGGTGATGAACGGCGGCCAGATGTTCCAGTTCCAGGGCAACCTGCTGCCGCTGAACGACATCGCGCCGAAGCTGGGCGTGGACTTCGACGACTACGTGCTGCTTGAGCGACTGCATCCGACGCGTCCGAGCGTGTGGACAGTCGGCATCGACGGCGAGTTCTACGCGTTCCCGTTCATGATCGGCAGCGTGGGCGGCTGGTACTACAACGTGGACATCCTGGAAGGCGCCGGGCTCGATCACCCTGACGAGTCGTGGACCTGGGACGTTCAGGACGAAGCCCTGAAGCAGATGACCGATGCGGAGCTTCCGCAGTACGGTACGTGGAACCGCAACAACACCGAGGTTCAGCTCTTCGAGCGAATCGCGGAAGCCGGCGGGAAGCACTTCAGGGAAGTGGACCGTCCGTATTTGACCGCCGGATTCGACACCCCTGAAAGTGTTGCGTCCTTCGAGCGCTGGATGAACTACATTCACGTCGACGGCGTGGCTCCGCCTCCGGCCGAGATTGCGTCGTTGGGCATCGAGGGCGTCAGCAACCCGTTCCTGGCGGGACGTATCGGCATGCTGCACGGCGGCATTCACACGCCGGGCAACTACGACGCGATCATCAAGGGTCGCTTCAAGTTGGAAATCATGCCGACCCCGAAGCCGCCGGGCGGCGAGAACTGGTACATCAACAACCAGCTGGGCCACTTCATCACCCGCTACTCGCAGCATCGCGGGTCGGAGGAGAACACCATCACGCTGGCGGCGTTCCTCTCGGGCGACGAATTCCAGTCCCTGGTTGCGGAGTGGCGCGGCGCGGTGCCGACCACCAAGGAGATCATCAACAGCGGCGCATGGTTGGATCCGATCCCTGGTCGGGACATGCCGCAGAACATGCAGATCATTAACAACAACCTGTTCCACTCGAACGTGTACGGGAACCACTGCTTCGACGGCTGGTCGGAGTGGTTCTGGAACATCATTTCGGCCGAGACCGAGACCGCCTGGATCGGCGAGAAGCCGCCGATCGACGCGATCCTCGACCTGGCCGAGAACACGAACGAGTTCATGGCCAGCCTGGCCGAGGCGTAGTGGGCAGCACGCGCCGCCCAATGCGGATCGTGTCTGCGTAGACGCGAACGGGGTCGAGTGCCGAATCCGGCACTCGGCCCCGTCTTTTTACGGGAAAACTAAACTAAATGCGACGGACGTTTTGGCAGCAATGGAGCGGCATTCTATTCGCCGTTCCGTGGTTGATACAGTTCGTGCTGTTCATCGTCGTGCCATTCGCGGCCTCTTTCTGGCTGAGTCTCACTGACTACCGATTCAGAGACTTTCCGAACATGATTTGGTTTGAAAACTATGTCGATCTGGCATCAGACGAGGTATTTCTGAAGAGCATTTTCAACACTCTGTACTACACGGTGTTCCATGTTCCCGGAGTGATGGTTATAGCGTTTTTCATTGCCATCCTGCTCAATCAGAAGGTCAACGGAATGCCGCTGTTTCGCACGCTCTTCTACCTACCGTCGATTACCGCAGGTGTGGCAACCATTATGTTGTGGCTGGTGATATTGCAGCCCAACGGAATACTGAACCAGGCGCTCGGACTGTTCGGCCTTCCCGGACCACGCTGGTTGACGTCGACCCAGTGGGCCATGCCCAGCCTGATTCTCATGAGCTTCTGGACGGTCGGAACCACGATGATTCTTTACCTGGCCGGCTTACAGGGGATTCCGCAGCATCTTTATGAAGCGGCGTCGATTGACGGCGCCGGTCACATACGAAAGCTCTGGCACGTGACGGTTCCGATGATGACGCCGACGATTTTTCTCACCCTGGTGCTGGGGATCATCGGTTCGTGGCAGGTCTTCACGCAGGCGTTGATTCTGACCGGGGGAGGCCCGGCCAACGCGACCTTGTTCGTCCTGTTATACCTGTACCGAAAGGCGTTTCTGATATTCCAGATGGGGTATGCCTCGGCCATTGCGTGGGTGCTGTTTGTGATCATCCTGATCTTTACGTTCATACAGTTCGGCATAGCTCGGCGATGGGTCTACTACGAATACGATGAGTCGAGTTAGCCGCTGATGGCCCTCCTTTCAAATCAAGCGCCCTCGAGTTCGAACGTAGGTCAGCCGGTGCAGTCGGCGGTGACCATACGGGGCTGGCGCGCGCGCATCCTGCGTCCGGTATGGCGCTTGCTGATCTACGCGCTTCTCATCGCCGGCAGCGCGATTTACGGGTTCCCGTTTGGCTGGATGGTGCGATCGTCGTTCATGACGATCGACCAGTTCTATGAGGATCCGCCACCGTTCTTTCCTTTGCCGCCGAATTGGTCAAGCTACACCGAAGTGTGGGAGACCGGCCCAATTGTCTGGTGGATCGCCAACTCAACGATCGTGACGGTCCTGGGTGTGGTGGTGTTGACTTTCGTGAGCGCGGTTGTGGCCTTCGGATTCGCTCGCACCGAATACCCGATTCGCGACGCGTTGTTTCTGCTTGTCATTTCGACCATGATGCTTCCACAACACGTGACGATCATCCCGAAGGTCATCATATTCCGGGACCTTGGCTGGCTGGACACGCTGCTGCCGCTGACCGTACCGATGATTGGCGGCTCCGCCTTCTTTATCTTCATATTGCGACAGTTTTTCCGAACGATTCCCAAAGAACTAGACGACGCAGCGGCGATTGACGGCGCCTCGCCGCTGCGCATCATGTTCACGATTATTTTCCCACTATCGAAACCAGCCATCGCAACGGTTGCGGTCTTCTCGTTCATCGGCAATTGGAATGAGTTCTTCGAGCCGTTCATCTATTTGAACACTCCCGAACGCATGACTTTTGCGGTCGGCCTGCGGTTTTTCCAGGCCGGGATGTGGGAGCAGCCGCAATTGCATTTGCAGATGGCCGTCGCGTTGATTGCCGTCGCTCCGATCATCGTTATATTCTTTTTTGCACAGAAACACTTTATCCAAGGGATCACGCTTACCGGGTTGAAGGGGTAGGCACCGGCTTCGTTGAGCCACCGGCGCGTTGAGCTAGAGGCGCGGTTCGAAGCGGGCGATCTGGTCGTCGACCCAGGCGTGGTTGGCGTCGCGGGTGCGGCCAGCGTTGTGAGGGGTGTGCACGACGTTGTGGCGGCCGAGCAGGGGTGAGTCGAGGGGGACGGGTTCTGCGGCGAAGACGTCGGCGGCGAGTGCCAGCTCATCGTTGAGGACGCGGCGATAGAGGGCGTCGGTGTCGCAGACGGCAGCACGCGTGACCTGCACGACGAGCGACCCACGTGGTAGCGCGTTAATCAGATCCGCAGTTACGAGTCCACGCGTGTTGTCGGTGAGCGGAAGCATCGGTACGAAGATCTCCGAGTCCTTGACGAGCTCGGCGAGATGGAAGCAGCGCCGCACACGGGCCGCGGCGAAGGTGGCGTCGGGCGCGTAGGGGTCCCAGATTGCGACGTCGGCTCCGACGGCCGCGCAGAAGGAGGCGTAGCGGGCGCCGATGTTGCCCGCGCCGACCACGCGCACACGCTTGCCAGCCAGGGTGCCGCTGGTGAACCGAGGGTCGTCGCCGTACTGCTCGCCACGCTGGCCGGGGCGGCCGATATCGGGGCGGTATTTCCAGGTCTCGTGCCCGTGCCGCATGGCGGTGTAGGTCTGCGGAGTTCGACGTAGGGCGGCCAGGGTGAGTCCCAGGCCGTATTCGGCCACGGACTGTCCCCAGTAGACGTCGAGCCGGTGGGGGATGAAGCTGACGCCGCGGGCGATGGCCGCCTCGATGCCATCGGTGGACGAGTCGCCCCACCACTTGGTGAGGAGGTAGCGCGGGTGGAAGCACTCTTCGAGCGCACTGAACGGTTCGAGGTCCTGAGCAGCGGCTGGAAGTCCGAGGAGCGCCAGGCGCTGGACCGACGCGGGGTCGGGGACCAGTTGCGGGGCGCGGGATTCAGGATCGTCGGTGCGGTAGAACTCGCAGTTGCCCTCACGCTGCCAGCACTCGTGCCAATAGTCGGCCGCAAATGGCCACGCGGCGTCAAAGCGCTCGTTGACACAGATGACCGATCGCATAGCCCGCGCCCTTCAGTTGTCCGACGGCTGGCCAATGATGCCTGCGCTGTACTATCGCAGACTCTCGGAATGTCGCAGTACTCGCGGAGCCAACCATGAAGCGATTCCTCATTCAGTCAGAGACTCCACGCGATCAGTTGGACTGGGGATCGCTGGGCTGGCTCAGCAATCCGCCGGTGACGGGGAGCAGGTACCTGACGGTGATCGACGTGGAGTTGCTGCCGGGCAACGGGCACGACTTTCACAAGCACCCGGACCAGGAAGAGTCGATCGTGTGCGTGAAAGGCACGGTCGAGCAGTGGGTGGACCAGGAACGGCGGATACTGAATCCGGGCGACGCCGTGTACATCCCCGCGGACTGCGTGCACGCGACGTTCAACGAGGGCGACGAGCCGGCGAAGGTGCTTGCGATCCTGGGACCGTGTGTGGGTGAGGTCGGCTATGAAGTCGAGGAAGTGGCCGATCAGGCGCCCTGGAGCGGCCTTCGCGGCTAGCTACTCAGGAGCGCTGATGGCCATCGCGTAGTCGCGGCGCCAAACGAGCATGGCGGCTCCGGCTGGTCTTCGGGCGGGTGGATGCTCCAAACTGCGGGCCAGATTGCTCCTGCCGCATTGAGTGAAGGCTGACCATGGCGCACCACGAGTTTTCGCCCACGACGTACTACAACACGATGGGGACGCATCCGCCGGCTCTGCACATCGAGCCGGGTGATTCGGTGGCGACGACGGCGGTTGACGCCCGCGGGTTCGATCATGAGAACGCGGAGCGGGCGGGGCGGCCGAATCCGCAGACGGGGCCGTTCTATGTGAACGGGGCGGAGGCAGGAGACACGCTGGTTCTGCAGCTGGACGAGGTCGTGCCGAATCGCCGAATGGGATGGACTACAGGACGGCTGGCGCCGAACGTTTTGGACTTCGGGTATGAGGCGAACTTCTCCGACGAAGTTGAGCTGGCCTGGTGGGACGTAGACGTCGAGGCGGGCACCGTGACGCTGACGGAGCCCCAAAACCGGCTGACCGGGCAGCCGCTGCCGCTGCGGCCGATGCTGGGAACGGTGGGGGTGGCGCCGGACATTGGCGAGGCCATCAGCACGATGACCTCGGCCGCGCACGGCGGGAACATGGATTACATCGGGATCAAGCCCGGTGTGACGGTGTACCTGCCGGTGTTTGCGGACGGTGGGCTGTTCTTCCTGGGGGACGGGCACGCGCTGCAGGGCGACGGCGAGATGGACGGCACGGGCGTGGAGATCTCGATGGACGTGCGGTTCAGCATGGACCTGATCAAGGGCAAGACGATCGGGTGGCCGCGGGCCGAGGACGACACCTACCTGATGGCCTGCGGCAACCATCGCCCGCTGGACCAGGCCGTGCAGCACGCCACGACCGAGATGGTGTCGTGGCTGGAAACGGACTACGGGCTGACGACGCGCGAGGCGCACATGCTGCTGGGGCGGTTCGTGGAATACGACGTGGGCAACATGTTCGACCCGGCGTACACGATGGTGTGCAAGGTAAAGAAGGCCGTGTTGGCGGACTTGGGTTTCGCGCGTACGGACGGCTGAGCCACGCCACCGGGTTCGGTCGAGCTAGGTGACTTCCGCTAGCGCAACGGGCCGGTTCTCGCGGCTGGAGATGTCGCAGGCGATGGCGGCGCGGAGGGCTTCGACGGCATCGTCGGCGGTGCTGCGGACGGGCCGGCGGCCGCGGGCGACGTCCAGAAAGGCGTCGACCTCGGCGGCGTAGGCGTCGGCGAAGCGGTCGTGAAAGTCCGGATAGGGCTCCGCCCCAAGCCGCGGGCCGGTGGGCTCCAGCGACCGGAGCGGCAAGCGGGGGTCCCAACCGACGACGACGCTGTCACGCGAGCCGAATAGCTCCATGCGGATGTCGTAGCCGAGCGGGTTGTGGCGGGTGTAGCTGAGCAGGCCCAACGCACCGCCCGAGAGGGAGCAGGTGGCAATGGCGGTGTCGCAGTCGTCGAAGCGGCCGTAGACGACCCACTTGCGGACGGTGGTCTGGGCATAGACCTGGACGACCTCCTCGCCGGTGACGAAACGGAGGGCGTCGAAGTCGTGGACGCTGAAGTCGCGGAACATGCCGCCGGAGCCTGCGATGTAGGCCTCGGTGGCGGGCTCGGGATCGTGACCGGTGGTGCGAAAGGTGTAAAGGGTGCCCAGCCCACCGGCCGCGACCAGGTCGGCGGCGGCCTGAAAGCCAGGATCGAAGCGGCGCTGGAAGCCCATCTGTACCGGCACGTTGCGCTGGTGGATGAGGGCGACGACTTCGCGCGAGCGCTGGAGGTCATGGGAAATGGGTTTTTCGCAGAGGGTGGGGACGCCGGCTTCGACCGCGGCTTGCAGGAGTTCGGCGTGGGCGGTAGTGGTGGCGGCGATGACGAGAGCGTCGACGGACTCCAACAGTTCGTCGTAGGTGGGGACGTAACGAAGATCCAGATCGCCGGCGACGGAGCTGGCCAGTTCAGTGCTGGCGTCCTGGACGAGAATTTCGGTCACGTCCGGATGCGCCATAAGCCGTTCGGCGTGGGGGCGCCCGATGCGGCCGACGCCGGCTACGCCTACGCGCATTTCAGTCCCTTTCTTCTGTTCACTGCCCGGCGGGTGGCCGGAGGCGTGTGTATTTGCTGGCAATCACCGGGCAATCTGGACCGGTCGGGCCCGCGCGTCAAGGGCGGGTCGCGAGATATGGATGGCGGGCAGCGTAGGCTTAGGCCGACCTTTCCAGTTTGGGCAGGATTGATGTGCGCGCTCTGAGCCGAACAGCTTTTGGTCACCGATGAGTGAAGGTCGGCTGGCGGGCAAGATTGCGGTGGTCACGGGGGGCGGGAGCCAGCCCGGGGAGATCGGGACTGGACGGGCGTCGTGCGAGTGCATGGCCCAGGAGGGTGCACGGGTCCTGGTGGCGGATATCGCCGCAAAGAACGCGCAGCGGACCGTGGACGCCATTGTGGAGGCCGGCGGCGAGGCTACGAGCTTTGTTGGAGATGCGACCTCAGGCGACGACTGCCAGACGATGGTGGCGACGGCGGTGGAACGCTACGGCGGGCTGCACGTGCTGATGAACAACCTGGGATTCCGCTGGGGCGGGCACGACCGGCGGAAGGGCGTGGCGGAGATGGAAGAGGCTGTGCTGATGCAGGCGTTTGACCTGAACCTGAAGAGTGCGGTGCTGGCCAGCAAGTTCGCGATCCCGGCAATGATTGCGTCGGGCGGGGGTTCGATTATTAACGTGTCGTCGATCGATGGGCTGGCGGGGGCGCGGCACCGGGGGGTGGCGTACTCGATCACCAAGGGGGCGCTGCCGATCCTGTCGCGGAACACCGCGGCCTTTCATGGTCGCGAGGGGATTCGGGCCAACTGCATCGTTCCCGGGCACTTGCAGTCGGCGTATCAGTCGAACATCAAGCCGGTAGACCGGGAACTGCGGCGGCGGGTGACTCCGCTGGGGACCGAGGGAACGCCGTGGGACATTGCCTGGGCGGCGGTGTTCCTGGCGAGCGACGAGTCGCGCTGGGTCACGGGGGTGACGCTGCCGGTGGACGGAGGGCTCTTTGCCGCGCAGCCGCTGCTGGCCCATGATCTGCTGCAGGAACCGGACCTGGGGCCGCTTTCGGAGGACTCCTGAATGCCGTACAAGCTGAAGCCGAAGACGATGTACCTGATGCCGACGCACTTTGGGCCGATGAGCGGACCAAGGCAGGGGCCGGGCGGCGAGATGGGCGCGTTCAGCGTGGACCAGCGGAAGACGCGGGCGTATGCGGTCAGTTTCCTGACGGAGCAGGAGCAGCTGGAGGCGTTGCTGCCGCCGGGCTTCGAGGCCGTGGGGGAGCCGGTGGTGACGGTGACGCAGACGCAGATGACGGAGATCGACTGGCTGGCGGGGCGCGGATACAACACGCTGGGCGTGACGTTCCAGGCTCGCTACAACGGTTCGCGCGACCGGGCGACAGGGCCGCTACTGCTGGTGCTGTGGGAGAACCTGACGGATCCGATTCTGACGGGACGGGAGCAGCTGGGGTTTTCAAAGATCTACTGCGAGTTGACGGAGCCGGTGATTCACGGGGGCGACACGCAGTGCATGGCGAGCTGGCTGGGCTTCCGGTTCATGGACATGCGACTGACGAACATGGCGGAGGTGGACGACCCGGCGGGCGCGGCAGCGGCGGAGAACTCGGACGACGGGGAGCTACAGGGGACGCTGCACTACAAGTACGTGCCCAGGACTGGGGAGTGGGGCGAGGCCGACGCGGAATACGCGGTGCTGAGTCCACTGAATCCGCCCGTGAATGAACCGCAACGGTGGAAGGGAGACGGCTCGGTGGAGTTTCACCGGGCGCGGTGGGAGGACTTGCCGACGCAGTACATGATCGTGAACGCGCTGCACGAGCTGGAGGTAAAGGAATGCCGGGGCGCGACGATCACGCACGGCGTGGGCGGCCGAGATCTGATTGACCAGCGCATTCTGCGGTAAGCGCGGTGGGCATTGGCCGAGAAGTGGCTTGACATAATGCTGCGGAGTCGATTCTAAGCATGGGTTCGGCCGCGGCAGGGATACGGCGACCCGACGGGCTTGCGAGGTGGCAGACGCCCTTGCTGGTGATTGCGGCGTGCGCGCTGATTGCGGTGATCGGGTTTGGTACGCGTTCGATATTCGGGCTGTTCCTGCCGCCGATGACCGAGGCGCGGGGCTGGTCGCGGGAGGCGTTCAGCCTGGCGATGGCGACGCAGCAACTGACGTTCGGGGTGGTGCTGCCGCTGGCGGCGGCCTCGTCGGACAGGTTCGGACCGGTGCGGGTGATGGTGGCGGGCGCCGTCGCCTATGCGCTGGGGCTGTGGCTCATGACGATGGTCGAGTCGCCTCTGGTCTTCCTGCTGGTGGCGGGGCTGCTGGTTGGCGGCACGAATGCCTTCACGTCGTTTTCGCTCGTCATCGCCACCATGGCGCGAATGGTGGAGCCGAAACGACGTCCGCTGGTGATGGGCCTGGGGATGGCGGCCGGATCGCTGGGCCAGGTGATCTTCTCGCCGGTTACGCAAGGGTTCATCAGCGCGTTTGGATGGAGCGACGCGCTGCTGATCCTGGCGGTGGGATTTCTGGCCATCGTGCCGCTGGCGTTCCTGCTTCCGGGGAACCCCGAGGTGGCGGCCGAGCAGGCGGCCAAGGAGAGCGTGGGCGCGGCGATCCGGGAAGCGGTGGGACACCGGGGCTACCTGCTGCTGACGATGGGATTCTTCGTGTGCGGGTTTCACGTGGCGTTTATCACCGTGCACCTGCCGGCGTACATGCTGGACCTGGGGTTTGAGCCGCGCGTGGGCGCGATCGCGCTTTCGCTGATCGGGTTCTTCAACATCGTCGGGTCGTTTCTCTCAGGTTTGGCGGGGACGCACCTGAGTCGACGCCTGAGCCTGAGCTTCATCTATGCAAGCCGGGCCGCGGTGATTGCGGCGTTTCTGCTGCTGCCGAAGACGGAGCCGGTGGCGTACATGTTCGCCTCGCTGATGGGATTGTTGTGGCTGGCGACGGTGCCACTGACGAACGCGATCGTGGCGCGGGTGTTCGGCGTGCGGTACCTCGCCACGCTGTTTTCGTTCGTATTTCTTTCGCATCAACTCGGGTCGTTTTCGGGCATCTGGCTTGCCGGGGGAATCTACGAGGCGACGGGAAGCTATGACGGGATGTGGATCGCGGGGATCATCCTTGGGATTGCGTCGGCGCTGATTCACCTGCCGATTGACGAACGGCCGATTGCGCGGCTGGCGGAGGCGCAGGG